>JAFZKU010000057.1 GCA_017551785.1 Bacteroidales bacterium
TCAGGTTGGAAACGTTCTCCGGGACACGCGCCAGACGGCCACCGAGCAAAGGCTCCATCACGGTGATAGGAATCTCTCTCTTGTCGAGCTCTTCGTAGAGATAAGCGGCGTTGGTATTCTGTCTGGGATCGGCGTGTTTCCAGTCCATATAGTTCATCTCGATCTGCACGAAATCCCAGTGATACTTGTCATAGAGCTTCATCAGATCGTCGAAATCATTCTGCATTCCGTGGAATGAGAAGCCGAGCTGACGGATACGGCCCGCCTCGCGCTCAGCGAGCAGGAAGCTCATTATGTCATTGTCGACATACCTCTCGTTGAAGGCAGGAATGCCGCCGCGGCCGATGGCATGGAGCAGATAGTAGTCGAAATAGTCAGTACGCAGCTGCTCGAAGGACTTGTAATACATATCCTGCGTGCCCTGGCGGGAGAAAACTCCGAAGTTTGACAGCTTGGTGGCGATATAGTAATCCTTGCGGGGATAACGTGACAGCGCTATGCCGGCAGCCTCCTCACTCTGGCCCTGCAGATAGGCAGGAGATGTATCGTAGTAATTAACTCCGTGAGCCATCGCATAGTCTACCAGCTCGTTTACATTCTCCTGGTCGATAACCTGACGGCCGTTCTCGTCTCTCTTCATCCTCCAGCGCATGCAGCCGTAGCCGAGCAGCGACACCTTGTCGCCGGTGGCAGGATTGGTGCGGAGCTCCATCTTGCCGGTCTGGGCGTCATCCTTGCGGGAGCCTTTAGGGGCGCAGCCAGCTGCCGCAGCTCCGAGAGCTACAGTGCCGATTCCTACATCCTTCAGAAAATCTCTTCTGCTTATATTCTTGTTTTCCATGGTGTTTCCTCCTTAATCTTGTTTGTGCACTGACAAGCCGTTTACATGAATGGCGCTTATAGGCCTTGCCGGGCAGAGATTCTCACACGCTCCGCAGCCGATACACTTGGCTTCGTCCACCGCAGGAATCAGCGGCAGACCCTCATGGTGGGTAACCATAGTGATGGCCCCGGTCGGGCAGTGCCTTGCGCAGTTTCCGCAGTCGATACGGTCGGTGTGAGCGACGCAGAGACGGCGGTCGAGGACTGCGACACCAATGTGGAACGAAGTCTTCTCTTCCTTAGTGAGCGGCTCGATGGCGCCGGCGGGGCACACCTGCGAGCAGATGGTGCATTCCGGACGGCAGTAGCCGTTCTCGTATGTCATATAGGGCTGCATGAAATGGTTCAGGTCGGTTGACGGCTTGAGGATATGGTTCGGACACTGCGAAACGCAAAGCTGGCAGGCCGTGCAGCGATTATAGAAGTCCTTGACGCTCTTCGAGCCGAACGGGGTGATTAGCTCTGTGCGCTCCGGGCTGACCTTGGGCAGGATCTCTGCGAAGCCACCGTCCCTCTTCGGAACTTCCTGAGCCTTCAGTGCTGCTGCGCCGATGGCCAGAGCGGTGCCGGCCATGAATGCGCGGCGGCCCGTGTCGGTTCCTTCGCCCTCTGCAGCCTTTGCAGGAGCCTCAGCCTTACTGCACTTGCCCCATGCGAAGCGGTAGTGCAGAGCGTCGAACTTACAATTGTCGATGCAGTTGAAGCAGGCCACGCAGCGGCTGTAATCCACCTTGTGGGCGGCTATGTCGATGCAGGAAGCCTTGCAGCGCTTCTCGCACACCTTGCAGTCCTTGCACTTTTCAGTGTCGATTACCGGACGAAACATGGCAAAACGAGAGAAGAAGCTCAGCGTCGTACCTACCGGGCAGATGGTGTTGCAATATGTGCGTCCGTTCTTCCATGACAGGATGGCTACAACCACGAGGGTCACGGCTGCAACTATTACCGTCGGGATCGCCGGATGCTTCATGCCGTTGATAATCCTGCCGTATGCACTGTACGGGGCCAGGATGGTCACAAAAGCGTTCACGCCGAAGATGATGGCAGCCACGAACAGCACCCACACACCGTAGCGGAGCCACTTGATCTCTTTGGACGATGTGAAGCGGTTCTTCTTTCCTTTGCGGCGGCCGCTTATATTGGAGATGACGTCTTGAAGCACTCCGAGCGGGCAGATTACCGAGCAGTAGACCCTGCCGAAGAGCAGAGCTGCGATGACGGTGATTATGATGACCACAAGGTTGAGCCCCATGACGGCCGGAAGGAACTGAAGCTTGGCAGTCCATCCGAAGAATTTATAAACCGAGCCGGTCGGGTCGAGGAACATGACTGTGATGGCGATAAAGAACACCGCAGCCAGGATAATACGGATCTTTCTGAGCATATTTGTTGTTATAATAATGGGGTCAAGTTATCAAAAAACTGCGACTATTCCAATCCGAGCCGTCGAATTAGCACAAATTCTGATGTTTTTGGCTGGTATTCTGAGCCAGGATGACACCGGCGATGACTATAGCAATGCCGAGGATCTGAAGGGGGCTGAAGGTTTCGATGCCCATGAAGTATGAGGCGACAGCCGAAACGATGGGTATGGTCGCAGCGAAAATGCAGGCTCTGGTGATGCCTATGTGCTTCATAGCAAAGACATAGCAGCTGAATGCGCCGCACGAGCAGAGGACGGCAAGGCAGAGCAGCGGCCCTACCGCAGGCGCCCGGAACAACGTCTCAACGGGGAAATCCCCTTTGGTAGTCAGGAACAGCGGCAGGAAAAATATGCTTCCGAGCAGAAACTGCCAGGTGTTGATGGCAATAGCGGAATAATTGTCCACCAGCTTGCGCAAGGTGATGGAATAGCCGCATGAAGAAAAGACGGCCAGAAAGAGCAGGGCGATGCCCCACCAGTAAACCGATGCGCCGGAGTTCTTCTCGATGACCATCAGCACTGCGCCGGGGACAGTCATCAGCACGCCCAGCTTCGCAATGGCCGGGACTTTCGTCTTGTAGAACAGCATGTCGGCGAACATCGTGAACACGGGAATGATGGCGATGATCAGAGCGCTGAGTGTCGGAGAAGCTGTAGCCTTTATGCCGAACGTCTCCCCTATGAAATAAAGAAAAGGCTCGAAGAAAGCCAGAAGCAGGAACCATTTTATATCCTTGCGAGCTATTTTCAGTCTGGCTTTTACTGCAAGGGATATGACCGCCATGCCGGCGGCGGCGAGAACCATCCTCACGAAGATCAGCACGAACACCGGGATCTGCTGGCGGCCTGCAAGCTGCTGGGTCCAGATGAAAGACAGGCCCCAGCACAATTCGGCGAAAACTATGGCTACATATGATTTGACAGAAGTCTTCATCTGCCGATGTGAATGACTATGTAAGTATTCCGAACTCGCCCAGATAGGTATCTTTGAATCCAAGGAAATACAGGACGCCGTCGATGCCTATGGTGTTGATGGACTGTTGTGCGCCTGCTGCAACCCTGGGCTTGGCGTGGAAGGCTATTCCGAGACCTGCGGTTGAAAGCATAGGCAGGTCGTTGGCTCCGTCTCCGACAGCTATGGTCTGGGCCAGGTTGACCTTCTCGCCCTGAGCTATGAGCCTGAGCAGGTCCGCTTTCCTTCGGCCGTCAACTATTTCTCCTACATACCTTCCGGTTAGTTTGCCGTCCTGCCCCACCTCAAGTTCGTTGGCGTAGACATAGTCTATGCCGTAGCGGTGCTGCAGGTGTTCACAGAAAAATGTAAAGCCGCCGGAAAGGATAGCTATCTTATATCCGCAGGTCTTGAGGACAGACATCAGACGGTCGACGCCTTCGGTCATGGGCAGATGCTCTGCAATGTCCTGCATCACGCTTACATCCAGACCTTTCAGAAGTGCGACGCGGCGTTCGAAACTCTCCCTGAAGTCTATCTCCCCGCGCATGGCCTGTTCTGTTATGGCAGCGACTTGCTTACCGACTCCGTTGCGGGCGGCGAGCTCGTCGATACATTCTGTCTGAACGAGGGTAGAATCCATATCGAAACATATCAGACGCCTCATCCTGCGGTACATGTCATCCTTCTGGAAAGAGAAGTCGAAGCCCATCTCCGGAGAGAGTTTCATCAGCTCAGACTGGAGTTTCTCACGGTCCGTCAGAGTGCCGCGCACTGAAAACTCGATGCACGAACGGACATTGTGCACAGGGTTGCGGAGGCTCATGCGGCCGGTCAGGCGGCGTATGTTGTCGATATTGAGACCGTGGCTGGCCACTACCTTGGATGCGGCTTCTATCTGGGTGGCTCCTATGCTGCGGCCGAGAATGGTAAGGATATAGCGGTTCTTGCCCTGGCGTCCGACCCACTCTTCGTATTCATCGTCGGTGACCGGAGCGAACCCTATGGTGACACCGAGCTCAGTCGCCTTGAAGAGGAGTTCCTTCATCACACTCCCGGAATTTTGTTCATCTATCCTTATGAGTATGCCCATCGTCAGGGAAGAATGGATGTCAGCCTGGCCTATGTCGAGGATCTGGGCGTTGTACTTTGCCAGTATCTCCATTACATCAGCGGTCAGCCCGGAGCGGTCCTTGCCCGCTATTCGTATCAGAATCTGTTCGTATGCCATATAATACAGCTTATCTTTCTCTGGAACCTTAGTATGGTTTCAGCCATACGGGAGACAAAGATAACGATTCTCCTGAAATGTACCTCAAGCAGCACTTCAGGTGCGGTAGGTCTGCGTTTATTTGAACCACCTACCGCAAAAAAGGCCGATTTTGCGGTAGGTCTGCTGAAATATGTCCGACCTACCGCATTCAGGACAGCCGCTCAGCCGCCTTTGGCATGATTGTCGTTAATAATTGCTACATTTGAAAGAATAATTCTGAAAAACCATGAAAAAAATTCTCGTATCACTCGTACTTATGTGCATGGCCATTTGCTCTTATGCTCAGAAAGACGTCGCCGCAGGGAGCAGTATGGAGGTAGCTTCTATTGAGTCCGATGATTATATCGGTTCCATAGGCCAGGGAAAGCAAATCACCATGTACAAGGTCAAGGACAATGAGGGGAATCCCAGTTTCTTGCTTCTTGTCAGCCACACCCTTGTTTCCTTCTCTTTCGGAACGGAGGATTCGAACTCTATATTCAGCATCCCCGGCGGGGCTGTCATGTTGGATTTCGGCACAACTTACGAGGAGGCGATGGGCAATCTGGACGCACTGCTTAACATGTTTGACGAAAAGGACGGTACCCAAATGGAACTCGCATGCCATGACGGAGGCACGATCCCGTGCACGCTCTATAAGGGTTTCCTGGGCAAGCATCTCGACATAGCGGAGACATCCATCACCAAGAGCGACGTCAAGTCTCTCATATTCAGCTTCAAGATATCCAAGAAACTGCACGTGGACCTGTAATAAACGGGAAATATTTCAATCGTCCCCTACTGGATCATGGCCGGCTTACCTCCGGCCATTTTTATTGGCGATCCCGTACTGATGCAGGACGGCGGAGGGCGTAGATTAAGATGCACATCCCGAAGATGAATAGCGGGATGCAGAGCACCTGTGCAGTATGAAGCGAGACTGAGCCGAAATCGATATTCTTTTTAGACTCTTTTACAAGTTCCAGCAGGAAGCGGACCAGCGCCACAGCCATCAACGAAAGCCCGGCGATGAAGCCTGAAGGCAGCTTGTTGCCCTGCTTCTTATAGAGCCTGATCGTCAGTATTCCCATCACAAGGAAAACTGCAGCCTCATATAGCTGGACCGGATGACGGGCCACCATATCTCCCGAACGTTCGAAAATCACGCCCCAGGGCAAATATGTCGGCGTGCCGACCAGTTCGGAATTGCAGAAATTGCCGATGCGCACCAGCACGCAAGCGATTATTCCACATGGCATAAACCGGTCCATCAACCATAGGAAAGACAGCTTGTTGCGCCGTCCGCTTGTCATCGAAAACACCCAGATAACCAGGAACAGTCCGATCGCCGCGCCGAAGCTGGAGAAACCTCCGAAACCACCGGTAGAATAAAACAAACGGTTGCCCAGTTTACCGCCGACGAAGAAGCCGATCAGCAGCCAGAACAGGAATGGAATATAGACATCAGCGGGAATGTTTTCCCTGCGAGCCACCCATCTGGCGAAGAACCAGCCCCAGAGGATGCTGCACACGAACATTACAGAATACCAGCGGATATCCTGCCCGCCTATCCGGCAGAGAACAGGATCAAGGTTCCAATTGATGGCAATAAGGCTCATTTGTTCTATAAATCAGTAACAAAGATAGACTTTTTATTGCCTACAATTGAAACTTTTCCTATCTTTGGGCATTCTTGAAAAGAATATAATTAAAATCAGATATGAAAAAGACCAAATTTTTCGCATTCCTCTTTTTCCTGGCAGTAGCTGTCATCTTCTTCCAGTCAACTGACTGCGCAGACGAGACCGCCCCTCTAATCAAAGTATCATGTACTAATTCACCTCAGAAAATTGACAAGGACGGCAACGCCACTCTCAATTTCCACGCCATTGCTCCTAGTAGCATTAAGAGCATTGTGTATTCAGTGAAGTCCGCTGGCGGTTCTGCCCAAGTGATATCAAAAGGCGTTCACTGCTCTGTAGTATTCCATACGGACGATGTGGAGAATTTCTCAGGCGGTAAGGTTACTGTCAAGGTAGAGCGTGCTGTCTTACGTAACGGAAATATCGGTTTATTCAATTCGGATAGTGCAGTTGCAAGTGGCATCGTCCTCCCTCTCAGCAGTTCAGATCCCACCACTCCCGACTCTCCCTCCTCACCTGTCACCCCCACAGATCCTAGCATCAAATAGTATCTAACACATACACGAAAAAAGAGACA
>JAFZKU010000058.1 GCA_017551785.1 Bacteroidales bacterium
CTATCGGTTCTGCCTGGGACCCGGCTCTCGCTGAGAGGATGGCCTCAGCCATCGCTGACGAGGCCCGCGCCATCTATGCCACCGGCACAAAAGGCCTGACCTTCTGGAGCCCTGTCGTAGAGCCTGTCCGCGACCCCCGCTGGGGACGTACGGGCGAGTCTTACGGTGAGGATCCTTTCCTTGCCGCAGAGATTGCCCGCGGTTTCGTACGCGGCCTTATGGGCAGCGACCCGAAGTATCTCAAGGCAGTTCCGACCGCAAAGCACTACTTCGCGAACAACAGTGAGTTCGACCGCCACGTCAGCAGTTCCAACATGGACAGCCGCGACATGCGCGAGTTCTACCTCTATCCGTACAAACGCCTGATTGAGGATGAGAATCTCCCTTCAATCATGTCTTCATACAACGCCGTGAACCATATCCCGACCACTGCCGGCAATTTCTATATAGACACAATCGCCCGCAGGACTTATGGTATGAAGGGATATGTTACAGGCGACTGCTCTGCAGTGCAGGATGTCTGGGACGGTCACTACTACGTCGACACTCCTGAAGAGGCTGCAGCTGCCGCCCTTTCGGCCGGTGTTGACTCTGACTGCGGAAGCGTTTATCAGCGCTACGCCATCAGCGCTTACGACCAGGGCATCCTCTCTATGGCTGAGATCGACCGCGCCCTTATCAACATGTTCACCGTCCGTATGCGTACCGGCGAGTTCGATCCCGAGCAGATGGTTCCTTACACCAAGTTCGAGCCTTCACGCGTGAACTCTCCGGCCAATCAGGCTCTTGCAGCCGAGCTGGCAGTCCGCACTCCCGTGCTGCTGAAGAACGAGAAGCAGGCTCTGCCTCTTGACCCCGCATCGCTGCGCAGTCTAGCCCTTATCGGCCCTCAGGCCGACGATGTGGAGCTCGGTCCGTATTCAGGACGTCCCGAGCAGACTTCCATGATCTCTCCTTATGCAGGTATCACCAAATGGCTCAAGGCTAAAGGTTATGACGTAGACGTACAGGTCGCAACCGGCGGTGACATAAAGAGCAAGAGCAACCTGCTCTATATCGCATATTTCGAGATCGAAAAGACTGACGGTTCGGTAACTCGCTATGACGCTACCAAATACACTGCTTCTGCCGAAGGCATCACCGTCGGCTCAGGTATGGGTACTGAGGAGCAGGTGCGCAGCATCGACGACGGCACCTGGACTGCATACGACAATGTAGACATCACCAACATTGAGAATATCACCGTAGGTCTGAATATCCCCACCGAGGGTGGTATCGTTGAAATCCGCGTCGGCGGTCCTGACGGCAACCTGATAGGCCGCATCGAGGCTACAAAGGCTTCAGGAGCCCGCGTAGGCGGTGTATACGGCGCCAGCATGCCTATGAAGACCAATGCCCTCAAGCTTGGCTACAACGGTCCTCAGACAGTTTATCTGGTGTACAAGGCTCCCCAGGACGCTCCTATAGACGAGGCTACTATCGAGTTGGCCCGCAAGGCTGACGTGGCTGTAGTGTTTGTCGGCACCGACGAGAACACCGCCACTGAAGAGGCCGACCGTCTGACCCTCACTCTCCCCGGCAACCAGATTCCTCTGATCAAGGCTGTCGCTGCAGTAAACCCCCGCACCATCGTGGTTATGCAGACCCTCGGCTGTGTTGAGGTAGAGGAGTTCTGCCATCTGGCAAATATCCCCGCAATCCTCTGGACCGGCTACAACGGTATGGCCCAGGGCGAGGCAATCCCGCGCATCCTCTTCGGCGAAGTTTCTCCGGGAGGCAAGCTCAACGCTACCTGGTTCAAGACTGTCAAGGACCTTCCTGCAATCACCGACTACAACCTGCGCCGCAGCTCTGGTTCTGTAGGCCGCACCCTCTGGTATTTCAACCGCGAGGTTTCTTATCCGTTCGGCTATGGTCTGAGCTACACCACTTTCGAATACAGCAATTTCCGCATCAGCAAGAGTGCGATTACTCCTAACGACGTTGTTACACTCAGCGTAGATGTCACCAATACAGGCAAATACAGCGCTGACGAGGTAGTACAGATCTATGTGGCCACTCCAGACAGTCCGGCTGCTGCCGAGCGTCCCGCCAAGCGTCTGAAAGGCTTCAAACGCGTTACTATCCCGCGTGGCCAGACCCGCACCGTAAGCATCGACATCAACTGTGCAGACCTCTGGTTCTGGGATATGGATGCCGACCGCATGACTTACGACCAGGGCCGCTACGTATTCGAGTTCGGCTCTTCTTCTGCCGACATCCGCGGCAGCGTTACTGCCACCATGTCCGGCAAACTCGACCGCAAGGTCAAGACCGTATGGGCTAGCGTTGATGCCAATGTGCTCCGCATCGGCCAGACAGCGAAGGCCAGCTTCACCGCCTGCATGAATGACGACAGCTTCGAGCCTTCTGCACGCGGCAGCTGGAGGAGCAACAACCCTGCAGTGGCGTCAGTTTCTGCCGATGGCACTGTCACAGCAAAGTCTATGGGTGTTGCTACCATTATCTGCACTGTCACTGCCGGAGGAGTTACCAAGGAGGATTCTTTCGCAGTGAAGGTTATGCCCGAGATGAGCCTCTCAAGCCTCAAGGTGGGCGGCAAGGCTGTCAAGTTGGGCGACGCTTCTCAGATAAGCTATGTTCGCAAGGCCGGCAAAGCTCCGGTTGTCGAGGCCGTAGCAGTCGATCCTGCTATCTCTGTCAATGTAAAACAGGCTAAAGCCGTTCCTGGCACTGCAGTGGTTGATCTTGTTGACGAAGTTACCGGAGATAGCCGCGAGATCACCGTATACTTCGGTACCAAGGGTGTTTCTGACACATTCCAGAAAGCTGCTCTGGGCAGCCAGTGGAGCTGGGTTCGCGAGGATCCTGCACTCTGGTCACTGACAGAGCGTCCCGGTTCAATTGTGCTTACCGGCGGCAAGGGAGACATCACTCTGGCCAACAACAACGCTCCCAACATCCTCCTTCAGGAGGCCAATGCCGACTGGACTGTGGACACCAAGCTTACCTGCCTGTCTACTCCGGCCGCTCCGGCACAGAATGCAGGTCTAGTGGCTTATCAGGACGATGACAACTTCGTGAAGTTCATCTACGGTGCTGCTATGGGTATGCGCCGTCCCGATCCTGCCGCTGCAGCTCCCGCCGCCGGCCAGCTCCAGCTTGTAGTGGAGGAGAACGGAGCCCAGAAGGCTGCCGTCCGCGTTCCGATGCAAGATGTTGCAATCACCGACAATACTATCTGGCTGCGCCTCGTACGCAAGGGTGATACATATACTGCTTACTATTCAGTAGACGGCCGCAAGTATGTTGAAGCCGGTTCGGCACAGATTGTGCTTAAGGACGTAAACGCCGGCCTTATCTGCTGCGACGGTGTGATGGCGACGATGGGACGCGGCTTCGGCGGTCCCATGGGAATGCAGATGCAGACTCCGGCTGCAGCTCCCTTGAAGGCTGCATTTGACGACTTCAAGATAATTAGCAGCGGACTGAAGTAATGAATTTTCTGCGAACCATATTGACGAGCTTCCTGCTCCTGTGCGGCATTAACGCTGCCAGCGGGCAGGAAGTCCGTTTATATGCTGCGGTGGCGGATTCTGCAGGATTCGTGGCCGTAGGAAATGTGTTCGCGCATCTGGATGCAGAAGGGAGCGTCGTCGACACTCTTCAGCTTGACGTTCCGATCGTGTCTCTCGCCGGGCTTGAAGGCTGGTATTACGGCATCGACACTGTCGGCAAAGAAATACTCATGATCCATGAGACGGGTGTGATAGTCGCCCGTATAGAACCTCCTCTGAAGGGGCGGCTTCGTGCTGTCGCTTCTGACGACAAGACTATCTGGGCTGTCACCGATGCCGGCGAGATAATCTTCTCGGAAAACGGCTTCATGTGGAGCCTCTTCGATTTCAACAAGCAGTACGCCGGTTTCTATCCGGCTATGGATTTCCGCGCAGTTGCGGCAGGAGGGGGGAGCGTGATGGTGGCCGGCCTTACGCCTGACGGCCGTCCCGCTGCTTTCACTTCTACCGGAGGCGGAACGGTGTGGAGCGAGCGTATTCTCACTTATACAAGACAGAACAGGCCCTTCTATCTGAATGAAGAGCCTGTCGGCCTGGCTTTCGATGTAATACAGGATTCTTTCTATATGCTGTGCAAGGATGGCACTGTGTTCCGCATGCCTTCATGCTCGCACTGCAACAGCATCGAGCGGTACCCTGTCGACATCATTTATGCCCGGGTACCGCTCGGATTCAACGTGCTGCTTCTAGGCAGCGACGGTTTCAGATTGCTGGAAAAGCCTTAGAACATGCTGGGCATTTCTGCGGGTGTTTCTGCAGCAGGTGCGCTCAGCCTCTTGTAGACGTTCTTGTCGCGCCATGTCCAGGTGCCGTCTTCGTCAACTTCACTCTCTTCAGCAGTAATTGTGAGAGTATTGCCTGACACCTTGAAAGTCACTTCTTCGCCATCATAAACAATCTTGTTGCCATCGATGGTAGTCGTAAAATTGGCCAGCTGTTTCCAATCACCTTGCTTCGGGCTCCACTCGTATGATACGAAACGGTAATCATTACCATCGATATGGCTGATTACCAGCTTCATGTCATCGTCAGTGTTAGGGTCGGTAGGGTCGAGGGTGATGCTGTCACTGTCGATGAGTTCACCATCGAGATACTCTTCCCATGAGAAGAAAGTAAGGCCCCATTCGCCTGCAAGGCCGGATCCACCGCCAAAGCCGGAACATGATGCCATGAGGAATAGTGTAGCTACGAGTGAGAGGGATAGAAGGAGTCGTTTCATAGTTTATTGTTTAATTGGTTATTGTCCTGGACGGCCCCGGAGGGATATTTCTACAAATCTACTAATAAGCAGTGAGATATACAACTGGGTTGGCATAGATATGGTATTAATTTGTACCTTTAGAGGTCAGTTTATAATATGAGTATGCTCAAGTCGGTTGTTATGTGTGTCCTTCTTGCGGGCATTTCATTCTGCTCTGCTGCGGTGGAAAGGGGAGATGTGCGCTATTCCCAAAAGGATGTGGACAAGTTCGAAGAGGTGATGGCTCTGACTGCCGGCGACCGCGAGGCTCCGATGAGCGAGCTGGTCGTCAAGATTGCGAAACATTTCCTCGGCACTCCCTACGTAGCGGGTACGCTCGAGATAGAGCCCGAGCAGCTGACCGTCAATATGGCTGAGACTGACTGTATACTCTTTGTGGAGATGTGTGTTGCGCTGGCGCTTACGGCGAAAGACGCTGAGCCTTCATTCGACAATTATCTCGACAATTTGGCCTCTCTGCGCTATCGCGACGGTATCGTCGATGGCTATACGTCGAGGCTTCATTACACTTCTGAATGGATTGCGCAAGGGGAGAGGCGAGGTGTCTTCAAGGAAGTTACCAGTGACTGCGGCGGCCGCCCCATCGCCCAAAAATTCAACTTTATGTCGACTCATCCGGCCTCCTATAAGCAGCTCAAGGACAGCCCTGACGATGTGGCGAAGATGCGCCGCATCGAGCAGGCTCTCGAGGCTCAGGATTACTGCTACATTCCCAAGGCAGACCTGCCCCGCTGCGTCAAGGACATCCGCAGCGGCGACATAGTCGCCTTCTGCAGCACCGTCGCCGGCCTGGACATCGCCCACATCGGCATCGCCCTTCGCGACGGCGACACCCTCACCTTCATCCACGCCTCCACCACCGCCAAGAAAGTCATCATCAATCCCCAACCCCTCGTCACTTACATCAACGGCGTCAAAAGCCAAAGCGGCCTGCGAGTAATCAGACTCACAGACCGCTAAGATTTATTTCTGAGTATTAAGATGGTTTACCTGCCGGGACCTACGGGCTCGTATTTGTAGCCCATCTTCTCGGTGGCCCACTGGATGAAGTACTTCATGTTCGGGCCGTCGGTGTGGCCGCCGACGTGCTGGCGCCATGCAAGCTCACCGTCAAGCAGGTCCGTGAGAGGTTCGGGCATCGGAGTGTTACGATAGTCATTGCCGACTCCGAGATCCTTTGCGCCGAGAAGCTTGAAGACTTCGCCTGCAGCAACGGTAGCCTGCCAGCTGCCGTACTGGTCGAGCCAGAGAGCGTCGCCCTGCTCAGGAATACCGTAGCTGATGAATACCAGACGCGGAGCGCACATCGCGATGAGCTCGTGAGAATCAACGGGCAACATGCCTGCATTCCATGCGCCGGTCTTGGACTCTATAGCGCTGTATTTGATATAATTGCCGGCCATCCAGTGATACTCGCCGGAATTGGTAAGATTCTCCAAACCCTCGCCGAATACACGACGGTGCAGGGCAGCTCCGCCCTTTCCTGATGAACCTATCAGACCCATGTAGAAACGGTCCTCAAACGCCAGCGTTACAAGAGCAGCCTTGCCATAGCGCGAAACACCCTCGATGCCGACATGCTTGGCATCCACGTCAGGGTCAGTCTCGAGATAGTCCAGACCTCTGGCGGCACCCCATGCCCATGCACGGAGAGAACCCCAGTCGTCCGGCTTGCGCGGCTGGCCGTGGTTAGTCAGGCCGATGATGCCGCGGGTAAGGCCAGCGCCGTTGTCAGCCTGGATGCTGCTGGGATCAATCATGGCATAACCCCAGCCGGCGGCGAGAAGCTGCTGGTTTGACGGGGGATCCTGGCCGGGAGTCTGCTGAGTGGTACGGCCGAAGTTGGCGAAAGGATTGGCAGGCTCGAAAGGCTGCCATGCAGGATATTTCTTCATCAGCTCAGCCGTCTCGGGATCGTTCTCCAGCATACGGCGCAGAGCCTTGTTGATAACAGCCATATCAGCTCCGCCGGGCTTTACAGGATTAGGCAGATTGGCGCCGCCGAACATCATCAGCACCGGCACCGGACCCTTGGCATTGGCGGGAGTCACGACAACCATCTTGATATCGACATTGATAGAAGGGCAGGCTGAATTGTCGACATGGCCGCGGAGCTGTTTAGCCTTGGCGCGGATCATGCCCACAGTCTCGATCTCCTCAGCCTCTACAATCCATGTGACAGACGGAACATTGTCAGGGACGCGGCCGTAAACCTCGCTCTCGAAACCTTCTTTGATCTCGGGCCTGCGGACATCCCACCACTGCTTTGCAGTAGTAACCTTCTTGCCTGCATTAGTCTTCAGAATCTCGGGCAGGACAGGGAAGGGGTTGGCCTTGCTCTCGTCGTAGTTGGCAGCGCGGGGACTGCTCTGGTCAGCGTCGTAAGCTGGACGGATAGATTTGATACCCAGCTGGTCAAGCATGTTCTGGTGGTCCTGTTGGGTTGTGAAAGTAACCGGCTCCTGTGCGAATGATGCTGCGCAGAACAAGCAGCCGGCTAGCAATAGGAATATCTTTTTCATGTCAAATGATTTAAAATCTCCTACTAAGTTAGGCTTTAATTGCTAAATTTGTCACTGTACTAATAAAAATCATTATGAAAATCCAGTTTCCTCTCACGCTATGCGTCGCATTTGCAGCGTCGTTAGCCATCCTTGTGTCCTGTCAGCAAACAGGCTCTCAGGAACCTTTCAGTTATCAGAACGCAGTGCACTATACCAACACGCACCCCGGCAACCCTTACCTTCCTCTCTGGGAGCACACCCCTGACGGAGAACCCAGAGTATTCGAGGATCCCGACAATCCTGGTAAATACCGCGCATACATCATCACATCGCACGACGTCTTCGCAAGAGGATACTGCGGACCCGATATCAGAATCTGGTCGGCACCCGTCGAGGACCTCACAGCATGGCGCGATGAAGGAGCTGCATTCACATACGAAATCGGCGGCCAGTGGGATACCATGTACGCCCCCGACGTCGCTGAAATAGTAGGCAAGGACGGAAAGAAGACATACTACCTCTATCCGAACGACCAGACAGGCGGACGTAACGGTCTCGTTGCAGTCAGCGACCGCCCTGCAGGCCCCTACAAAGCTATAAACACCCTGCCTGACGATCCGTCAAAGCTCCAGCCCGGCAGCCTCATCGGCTTCGACCCCGGCGTGTTCGTGGAATATGTGACCGACGAGAACGACCCTGACTACGAGACCGGCTTCAGGGCATACGCCTTCTACGGCTTCCAGGGCTCTTCAGCCATCCAGCTTGACCAGAACACCATGTACACCCTGCGTCCCGACACAGAGGTCAGCTATCCGTTCATCCCTGCCCGCGCAGCCTTCATGCCGCGTCCTCCGCGTCCCGGCCAGCAGGCAAGGCCCACACCTCCGCCGATGGAGTACAAACACCTCTTCCCCGGCGAGGATCCGAAGGTATTCGCATTCTTCGAGGCATCATCAATCCGCCAGGTAGGCAACAAATATGTCGTTGTATACAGCGGCTATTCAGGTGAAGAATACGGCCTGCCCATGAGCAACTCTACTCTCCGTTATGCATACGCCGACCACCCTCTCGGACCGTACAAGAGCGGCGGCGTGATAGTAGATGCAAGGTCTATCTGCCTCAATGAGGACGGCTCTGCTCTTCAGACCCGCTACAGCGGCCACAATACCCACGGCAGCTTGCTGGAGATCAACGGCCTGTGGTACATCTTCTATCACAGGGCACCCCGCGGCAACATGAACTCACGCCAGGCAATGGTAGAGCCCGTCAAGGTTGAATGGGACGAGGCTTCAGTAGCCGACGGCGGCAAGGTCACCATCACCGGTTTCGATCCCTATGCTCCCGACCAGAAATGGACTGTCAAGGCTCTCAACGGCATGGAATACACCGGAGCTGAAGTTACCTCACAGGGCTTCCACTTCTACGGCCTCGATCCTTACTCATACTATTCTGCAGGATATGCCTGTTATCTGAGCAACGAAGCTTCTCAGCAGGACTGCTATGATATCTGGGATAACAACATGCCCATCACTGACGTAGCCCCCGGCGACGTGATCGGTTACAAATACTTCGGCTTCGGAGGACTCGGCAAAGACCAGTTCGGTCTGAAGGCATTCGACGGAACTGTCAAGGGCAACAACACTGTTTTCAACCTCTGGCTCACCCCTAAGACTGAACAAAGCTTCAAGATCCAGGTGTGGATGGACTCACCCTGGGCTCTTACAGGCGGCAAGGTTATCGGCACCATCGATGTCCCGGCCGGTGCAAAGCAGAAAGTCACCCGATACACTGCTAACGTAGCCGACGCAGTTGACGGCATCGGCGGCAGACATGCCATCTTCCTGATTGCAGAAGGTTCCGGAAACGCTCTTTGCGACATCGTAGGCCTTGGCTTCAGCTCAGACAAGAAGCGTATCGAAATGCCTGTGGCTCCGGTAATCTCTATCTTCGCCGACAATACTCCGCTCGAGGTTCCGCTGCTCGCCACCCGCTCTAACCGTGACAACGGCATCATAGACATGAACATCTATGAAGTTGAATGCACTGTTGCTGCTGACGCCACCAAGGCGCCGAAGATCAAAGCTGTCTCAAGCGACAAGAAAGTGAAGATCAAAGTGGCACAGGCCGCAAGCCTTGATGAGGACGCTATTGTTACTTGCAACAATAACGGAACCATAAAATACTACGTAGTAAAATTCGCTAAAGCTGAATAATTCATAATGAAGTCAGTCAGACTCAGGATCTGGGGCTTGATCGCGGCCTTCACGCTGCTGGCGTCGGTGCCTTTTCTGGTGCCGCACACAGCAATCCTGGCCGTAGTGGCCTTCGTGCCGCTGTTCGCCCTGGCAGACCTGCTGGAAGAGCACAAGGTCAAGCACCAGAACTGGCTGACTTATTTTCCTTTCCTTTTCTTCAACGCAGTCACAACCTTCTGGATTTGGTGGATATCTCCGGCGGGCGCCGTAGCTGCCATTGCGCTGAACGCCTTGCAGATGTTCTTCATCTTCTGGCTATTCCGCAAGTTCAAGAAACGTTTCACCGGCGCACTGCCGTACATTTTTTTCATAGCGGCATGGATAGCGTGGGAGAGGGTCTATCAGGATGTGGAGATTTCCTGGCCCTGGCTGATCCTTGGAGAATCCTTCGCTACCAGTCCCCATCTGGTGCAGTGGTATGAGTACACGGGCTTCCTCGGCGGCTCGCTTTGGGTGCTGGTAACAAGCACTGTGGTATATCATTTCCTCCGCGGCTGTTTCAAATGGGTCTATACGCGCCGCATACGCGGGGCTCTGGCCTTCGCTACGGCTTTGCTGCTCATTGTTCCTCCGGTGATATCTGCAGTTATCTACGATAATGTAGAGGAGAAGGGCGACGCCGTGGAAGTGGTGGCCATCCAGCCCAATATCGATGCGTACTACGAGAAGCACGGCGGCCTGGACCAGAACATCCAGGACAGCATCATGGTGGCTCTTGCGGAGCCTCTGATGAGCGAAAGGACACGCTACGTCATCACTCCCGAGACCTTCACCTTCGATTTCGATCTCGACCGCCCGAACAGCAATGTTACTTTCCAGCATGTCCTGGAATTCCTGAAACGTCACCCGGGCGCAGATTTCCTGCTCGGCTCGGTAACATACCGCTTCTATTCAGCCAAATCGCAGGGCACATCTGCCGTCAAGCCGATCGGCAATATCTGGTATGACAGTTTCAACACTGCCATGATGATAGACACTACGGGCATTCTGAATCTCTATCACAAGAGCAAGCTGGTGCCCGGCACGGAGATTATCCCTTATCAGAGGTACATTCCCTTCATCAGCAAGATTATGGCAACATTCGGAGGTGCGACGGGCAGCTACGGCCGTCAGGACAAGTTATCGCTGTTGTATGGCAGGGACGGTCTCGGAGTGGGGGCGATGATTTGCTACGAATCGGTCTATGGCGACTACTTCCGTCAGACAGCGAAGCTGGGCGCCGGGTTCGTGGCGGTTATTACAAATGACGGCTGGTGGGGCGATACGCCTGGCTATAAGCAGCATTTTCGCTATGCGCAGCTGAGGGCCATCGAGACACGTCGTGACGTGGTGCATGTGGCCAATACCGGCATCACCGGCTTTATCGATCAGAAGGGTGATGTGACGCAGCACACTGGATGGTGGGAGCCTGTGGCCATCAAGGGTGATGTCCACATCAATAAGGACTTGACTTTCTACTCTGTCAATGGCGATATAACCGGCCGCATCTGCTGCTTCCTCTTCCTGCTTCTTCTCGCCGCCTGGATAGTGCGGTTGATCATTTCTAAGAAGAAGTCATCTTAGAATAATCTTATTCAGATAGAGACAGGTACTTCTCGGCGTAGCGGGAGCCGAGGAGCATCTGGCCGTCGCGGCTGAAATGCAGACTGTCCGCATTGCCGGCGCAGCCTTCGGCGCTGACCCATGCACTGTTGGGCACATGCTCTTCGATAGTCCTGATCATGGGATTGAAAAGCCTTGAGCCTGAGAAGAAATAGCCGACCTCACCAGCTATGAAAGGCACCTCTTCGCCAACTCCCAGGTCAGAACGCAGATCAGCCACGAATTTCTCCAGCCTGTCCATATAACTGTTCACCAGAACAGGATTGGAATCGCTGCATCCCTGATGCCACAGGATAGCCTTGAGCTGGCCGTGTTCCATCGCAATCTTCGCCCTTCTTACAGCCTCGTCATAAAACGACGGCATAGGCTGTCCGTCGAGCTCGGGATCGTCTGTGCCGCGGATGCTGAAAGTGCCGGTCGGAGCACCCTTGAGCCACTCGTTGAGAGCAGAGCCGCCACGTGCGTTCACAACCATCAGCATGTCCTTGCCGGAATTGCCGGCTATGATCTTTGCGAAATTGTAGGCCGGGTTGATCTTCTGCATGCCGACCCTCTTGCGGATGGTGGAGTACAGATTGAGCGGAGCTTTTGCAGGGACGATCTGGTCGTTGTCGTCGAGAATGAAAGCGTGGGGAATGACGGTGGTGTCTTCCGGGAGCATGTCGCCGCGGCCCGCCATGTTGGACTGGCCGATGAAAAGATACACGTCATACTGAGGCTCGCGGCTGCAGGCTGCTATGACAAGCAGCGAAGCGAGAATAAACAAGATATGTCTTGACATTCTATCTGAGATTGAATACGTATGTGATGGTGCCCTCCTGAGATTCGGGGGCATTGCGGGACACATTGAACTTGGCCTTCTTGGCGGCTGCAACAGCATTGTCCCACAAGGTTTTGTCGGTCACCGTAGTGCCGGTCTCGCCTGCGATGGCATTGATGACAGTGCCTTCGCGGTTGACGTAGATCCTGACAACTACGACACCGGATTTCTGTATGTTGTCTTTTGCGGGAGAGGGAAGGCTGCCCATGACGCTGCGGCCCTGGAGTTTGGCAGAAGGAGCTCCCTCAGGATTGCCCACGCGGGTGTTGCCCTGTGCATGGCCCGGAGTAAGCGCATCTGTGATTCTGTCAGCAACCTGAGCTGCAAGAGTGTCCTTGTCGCTGTTGTTGGCTGTCGGGAAGAGAGCCCTTGTGTCTATCTCGTGATCCCTTTCAGGTTCTGAAACTTCCACGTCACCCTCTGTGCCTACTGTAGTCTCTCTGGCCTCGTTGGCCCTTGTGCCTTCCAGCGGAGCTTCTGAGTTCTGAACCAGACGCACGTCCTGAGTCGGGTCGGCATCTTCGCTGCGAGGCTCGACATTGGCACCGACCTCGATTATCTGGTCTTCCAGCGACATATCTGTATCAAACTCGATCAAGGTGGCGATCTCCTCCGGGGGCGGATCGAGATACGTCAGGCCGTTCAGGGCGCAAGTAATAGCAACAATCCCGTTGAACACGAGAGAGGTCACTATTCCTATCGGTCTTGATCTGGCTTGAAGATTCATCGCGGGATGCTGTAGTTGTGGCCTATTCCGGAGAAGTGGCCATTATAACTTTGTAGTTGTGTCTCTTTGCTATGTTCATCAGCGCCACTACCTCCTTGACGGGAACGGTTTCGTCGGCATAGATCGAGAACGTAGGCTCGTCCTGATCCTCGAGCAGCGGTACTATAATGCTTTCTACCTGGTCGAAAGGCACTGCCTGAGGGTCGCCGTTGATATGGAAGGTGACAGTGTTGAGCTCAGGATAGTGCTTGATAGAGACGCTTAAAGTAGCTTTCGCAGACACCTGACCGGTGCTCTTCGGAAGCAGGAGCTTCAGAGCGTTGGGGTTGATCAGCGTCGAAGTCACAAGGAAGAAAATGAGCAGCAGGAACACGATGTCAGTCATCGACGACATCGAGAAAGAGCTGTCTACCTTGGTTTTGCGTTTTATTGCCATAGCTGTCTATTCTTCAATTTCCAAGGTGGGAGCAGCAGTCTCGACGGGAGATTCTCCCCTCTGACTGAGGGCATCCATGAATTCGATGGTGGTGTTCTCCATCTTGAAAACGACGTCTGACACGCGGGAGGTGAGGAAGTTGTAGCCGAAGTAAGCGAGGATACCTACGAACAGACCTCCTACGGTGGTGATCATAGCGGTATAGATACCTCCCGAGAGCAGGGTGATGTCGATGTTGTTGCCGGCGGTGGACATGTTGAAGAACGCCTGGACCATACCCATTACGGTGCCGAGGAAACCGATCATCGGAGCACCTCCGGCGATGGTGGCCAGCAGCGGCAGACCTTTCTCGAGCTTGGCGACTTCAAGGTTGCCGACGTTCTCGACTGCGGTCTGGATGTCTCCCAGAGGCTTGCCCATCCTCTCGATTCCTTTCTCCACCATGCGGGCGATGGGGGAGTCGGTCTTCTTGCAGAGGGCGAGGGCTGATTTTTTCTTGCCTTCCAGGATGTAGTCGGTGATGTCCTTGGTGAAGTTCTTGTCAATCTTGCCGGCATAGTTGATTGCGAACAGGCGCTCGGCGAAGATGTAGATGGCGATTATTGAAAGTGCTGCAAGCACGATCATCAGCCAGCCGCCTTTTATGGCAAGCGAGAGAAGCGAGTACTGATACTCTTGAGAAGTGGTTTGAAGTAATGTTGTCAGAAACATATTGAGTAATTATTTGATTATTTCAATGGTATCAAAGGATAAGGGTATGTAATGTCTGTCAGTGTCAGCCCGACTGCCGGGGCGCTCTGGCCGGCGGAACAGCGGTCGCGGCCTGCCAGCACTTCGGCGACCCATTCAGGCTGCTGACGATGCCTGCCCACCTCCAAAAGCGTGCCAACAGCAGCCCTGACCATGTTGCGGAGGAAGCGGTTGGCAGTTATATTGAAGACATAATGGCAGGGTGAGGTGCGCAGCCATGCCGCACGGGTGACATGACAGATCGAAGTGGCGTTGCTGCCGCCTGTCTTTTCCAGCGCCGAGAAGTCCTGCTCGCCGATCAGGTATGCGGCAGCCTGATTCATCGCTTCCATGTCCAGATCGAACTTGCAGAAGGCTGACAGGCGTGCAAAAGGGTCCTTGACGGTGTGGATGCGGTAGCTGTAGCTGCGGCTGGTGGCATCGAAGCGGGCGTGGGCGTCGTCTGCCACTCTGAAGAGTGAATAAACAACTATGTCAGCCGGCAAGATGGCATTTAATTTGTATGACAGCCGCGATGGCTCTTTGATTTCAATGTCAGTGTCAAAATGGGCGACGTAATAACTAGCGCTGACTCCCGTATCGGTGCGCCCCGCGCCGGTTACTGAGATCTTTTCCCCGAGCACAGTCGAAAACGCATCTTCCAGCACTTGCTGCACGCTGGACGCATTGTCCTGTCGCTGCCATCCGGAGTATCCGGAACCGTCATATGCAAGGGAAACGAAAAGCCTCATGCGCAACTTACATTGAAAGAAAAGTAGTAAATTTGATGCTTTGACAAGTCATACAAAAATACAAACATTTTACAATATGGACAGTGTAAATATCAAAGAACTTAACGACCGTATCCAGCAGGAGAGCGCCTTTGTGGATGTCATCCGGATGGAGATGGGCAAGGTCATAGTAGGCCAGAAGAACCTGGTCGAAAATCTGCTCATCGGACTGCTGGCAGACGGTCATATCCTTCTCGAAGGAGTCCCCGGCCTGGCGAAGACTTTAGCCATCAATACCTTGTCTCAGATTATAGATGCTCAGTTCAGCCGTATCCAGTTCACTCCCGACCTGCTCCCGGCCGATGTAATCGGTACTCTGATCTACAGCCAGAAGACGGAGCAGTTCCAGATAAAGAAAGGTCCCGTGTTTGCGAACTTCGTGCTTGCAGATGAGATCAACCGTAGCCCCGCGAAGGTTCAGAGCGCATTGCTCGAGGCCATGCAGGAGCGTCAGGTGACTATCGGAGAAGAGACCTTCAAGCTTCCGGAACCCTTCCTGGTAATGGCTACCCAGAACCCTATAGAGCAGGAGGGTACCTATCCTCTGCCCGAGGCCCAGGTCGACCGTTTCATGCTGAAGGTTGTCGTTGGCTATCCCGGCAAAGACGAAGAGAAGCAGATCATCCG
Source organism: Bacteroidales bacterium (assembly GCA_017551785.1). Taxonomy (GTDB): domain Bacteria; phylum Bacteroidota; class Bacteroidia; order Bacteroidales; family UBA932; genus Equibacterium. The sequence goes on from JAFZKU010000058.1 coordinate 15,331, forward strand.
CATGAACAACAGCGGCACGTTCCCGCGCCCTGCGACCGCTCTCAAGCCCGAGGACATCATGAGGGCAAGGAAGGTGGTCCGCGATGTATACATGGACGAAAAGATCGAGAAATACATCGTAGATATAGTGTTCGCAACCCGTACCCCCGCAGACTACGGTCTGAAGAATCTCGAGAACATGATTTCATTCGGAGGTTCGCCCAGGGCCAGCATCAGCCTGTCTCTGGCAGCCAAAGCATACGCATTCATACATCGCCGCGGCTATGTCATCCCCGAAGATGTCAGGGCCGTATGCTACGATGTGCTCCGTCACCGTATCGGCTTGACCTACGAGGCAGAAGCCGAGAACGTCACTTCAGAACAAATTATCACAGATATCCTTAACGCAGTAGAAGTTCCGTAATGGACAGCACCGAATTACTCAAGAAGGTCCGGAAGATAGAGATCAAGACGAAATCCCTGTCCCACCAGATATTTGCGGGCGAATACCACAGCGCCTTCAAGGGACGCGGTATGGCCTTCAGCGAGGTTCGCGAGTATCAGTACGGCGACGATGTGCGCAATATGGACTGGAATGTGACAGCCCGCTACAACGCCCCGTACGTCAAGATATTCGAAGAAGAGCGTGAGCTGACGGTGGTGCTTCTCATCGATGTGAGCGGCTCCCGTTTCTTCGGCTCCACAAACCAGCTCAAGAGGGATCTGATGGCCGAGGTGGCCGCCGTGCTTTCATTCTCGGCATCTATCAACAACGATAAGGTAGGGGCTCTGTTCTTCAGCAGTAAGGTAGAGAAGTTCATCCCTCCCAAGAAAGGCCGCAGCCATCTGCTCCATATAATCCGTGAGCTTGTGGAGTTCGAGCCTGAGGAGAAAGGGACTGACATAGCCGCCGCGCTGCAGTTCCTCACCAACGCCATGAAGAAGAAATGCACTGCGTTCCTTCTGTCCGACATGATTGATGTGGACGGTAACTGCAATCCCCGCTACGAGGACGCACTGAAGGTGGCTGCCGACAGGCACGACATCTCCGTCATCAATATATACGACAAAAGAGAGCGTGAGATCCCTTCAGTAGGGCTTATCAACGTGCTGGATGCCGAGACTGGCCGCCACATGTGGGTGGACACTTCCTCCAAGGCCATGCGTAGCTCCTACGCCAAATGGAATGCCGACGTGCAGGATAAAACCCGCCAGCTGCTGCTCCGCTACCGTGTGGATTCAGTAGACATAGCTACCGACCAGGATTATGTGAAAGGATTGATATCGTTATTCAAACACAGAGCTTAAGATGAAGAAAGGATTGTTGTTTATTGCGATATTGCTAGTGAGCACCGTGGCGTCGGCGCAGATCGATACTACCCGCGTAAGCCGTCTGTCGAGGGATTCTATCCTCATAGGCGACCAGATCGAGTTGATAATGGACCTTCAGACCCAGGAAGGAGATGCCCTCCTTTTCGCTGTACCGCACGAACTTAGCGGCGGTGTCGAGATAATAGAAGGCCTGAGGGTGGACACTGTTTCTGCAAAGAAAGGTAAACTTGATATCCAGGCGCACATGACTCTGACAAGCTTCGACAGCGGAAGTTACGTGCTGCCTCCTCTGCTGGCTCTCATACAGAACTCCCGCGGCGAAGTCGACTCACTGATATTCAGAGGGCCCGAGCTGTATGTAAATACCATCCCGATCGATACAGCGACTTATGAGATAAAAGACATCAAGGGGCAGATCCGCTACCCGGTGACTTTCAAGGAACTGCTGCCGTGGCTGCTGCTGGCGTTGCTGCTTGCCGCCCTCATATGGCTGCTCGTCAGGTTCATCAAGGCCCGCCGCAACAACACTACTCTGTTCGGCAAGCCTGTCCAGAAAGACCCGGCACACATAGTGGCTCTGCGCAACCTAGAGAAGATACGCCGCCAGAAACTCTGGCAGAACAACAAGCAGAAGCAGTTCTACACTGCAGTAACTGATACTTTGAGATACTATATCTCCGAACGGTTCGGCATCATGACTATGGAGCGTCCTTCCGGCGAAATGCTTGAAGACCTCAAGAAACAGGATGTTGCGGCCGGCGACTTCGAAAGCATATCAAATCTGTTCGCACGTGCCGACCTTGTGAAGTTCGCCAAATACGAACCTACAGCCGAGGAGAACGAGGATACGATCCCTGCCGCCGTGCAGTTCGTGAATTCTACTTATGTGTCTCAACTTGAAGATGATGGAGGGGACGAGTGATGTTTTTTGAATATCCGCATCTGCTATTCCTTGAGTTTCTTCTGCTGCCGCTGATCGCGCTCTACGTGTATCGCGAGCTGAAGGGCAGGGCCCCGTCCATGACTGTGTCCAACTTCGACGGCTGGCAGATAAAAGGGCAGAGCCCCAAGCGTTTCCTGAGGCATGTGCCGTTCATCCTGCGTACCATCGCTCTGTCGCTTATTATTATCGCCATAGCGAGGCCGCGTTCTTCCGAGTCTTATGAGCGCACTGACACTGAAGGTATCGACATAGTGCTCGACATGGACGTTTCGACCTCCATGCTTGCCCGTGACTTCAAGCCCGACAGGATCGGGGCTGCAAAGGACATCGCCATGGAGTTCATAGCTTCAAGGCCCACTGACCGCATAGGTATCGTGGTCTTCGCAGGAGAGAGCTACACCCAGTGCCCCGTCACTTCTGACCGCGCCACTCTCATCAATCTGATGAAGGATATAGAGACCGGCCTGATCGATGACGGTACTGCCATCGGAAACGGCCTGGCAACTGCAGTAGCCCGCCTGAAGGATTCCGACGCAAAGAGCAAGGTTGTTATCCTGCTTACCGACGGCGTCAACAACAGCGGCGAGATCACTCCTGCCATGGCTGCCGAGATTGCCAAGACATACGGCATCAGGGTGTATACAATTGGTGTGGGTGCTATGGGCAAGGCTCCGTATCCTATGATGACTCCTATGGGAGTAAGGCTGGTGGACGTCGATGTAGAGATAGACGAGCCTCTGCTGAGGAATATTGCCGACCAGACCGGGGGCAAGTATTTCCGCGCCACCGACAACACCAAGCTGCTCGAGATTTACAATGAGATCAACCAGATGGAAAAGAGCCGCGTGACGGTGGACAGTTTCCCCGTATATACGGAACTGTTCATGAAATTCGCAATATGGGCCCTGATAGCCCTGCTGCTGGAGGTTCTTTTCAAATTCTTCATAATTAGGAGGCTGCCGTAATGATATATGTAGCTCAAAGCCAATATCTGTTGTTGCTGCTGCTCATCCCGCTGTTCTTCGTGGCCTACAAGGCATACCTGAACTTCAAGCGCAGACGCATCGCCCGCTTCGGCGACCCCGAGGTTGTGGACAAGCTGATGCCCGCCGTTTCTAACGGCCGCGGCTGGCTCAAGGTCACATTCTTCTCGATAGCCTTCCTGTTCTTCGTTATCGGCCTCGCCCGTGTGCAGATGGGCGCAAGGCTTAAGGAGAGACAGAGCAAGGGCGTGGAAATCATGATAGCCCTCGACGTGTCTAACTCCATGCTGGCGGAAGATTATTCTCCCAATCGTCTGGAAAGGGCAAAGCTGGCCATCTCAAGGATAGTCGACAAAATGCAGGGCGACCGCATCGGTCTGGTCATCTTCGCCGGAGAGAGTTTCATCCAGCTTCCTATCACCACCGATTATGTTTCGGCGAAAGTATTTCTGAACAGCATTAATACTGAATCTGTCCCCATTCAGGGCACCGACCTGGCTGATGCGATAATGATGGCTGCCCAAAGCTTCAGCTCGCAGAGCGGCAACAGCCGTGCTATCATCATTATTTCAGACGGCGAGGACCACGAAGGTGACGCCGTGGAGGCTGCCAAGGCTGTGGCTGAAGAGGGCATCAGGATTTATACTATCGGAGTGGGCTCGACTGCCGGCCAGCCGATCACAGTGAACGGCAGCCTGCTGCGAGACAAGGAGGGCAACATAGTTGTTACCAGGCTCAACGAGCAGATTCTGAGGGATATCGCTTCAGTCGGCAACGGCGAATACGTCAAAGCCGGCAACAGCGAGTTCGGCCTGAATCCCATCCTGGAAGACATCAAGAGGATTGACAAGCAGGAATTCAGCAGTGTCGTCTTCGAGGATTTCAACGAGCAGTATATGTACTTCTTCGCGATTGCGCTATTCTTCTTCATCATCGAGATGCTGATAGGCGACCGCAAGACCTCTAAAAACATTTTCAAATGATGAAACGAAGTCTGACCATATTGATATTGTTGTTGACAGCTGCTGTTTCCGCCTATGGACAGACAGACCGCAAGGAAGTGCGGCGCGGCAACCGGGAGTTCAAGAAAGAGAGCTATCAGGAATCGGAGATCGACTACAAGAAGGCTCTGCTGAAGGATTCCCTCTCGAATGCCGCTAATTTCAACCTCGGCAATACCTACTACCGGATGGAGAACTATCAGGAAGCTGACCGGTACTATGCGGCTGTCAGCGATTCGCTGGACCGCGCCGGACACGGGGCCGAAAGTTATTTCAATCAGGGTGATTCATTCCTCAAGCAGCGCAACTGGCAGGCTGCCGTGGAGGCTTTCAAGAATTCTCTGCGTCGCAATCCCGACGACATGGATGCCAAGAGCAACCTGGCTTACGCCCAGAAGATGCTGGAGAACCAGCAGAATGGCGGTGGCGGTCAGAACAATGACCAGAACCAGGATCAGCAGAATCAGGACCAGAACCAGGATCAGAACCAGGATCAGCAGAACAACGACCAGAATCAGGACCAGCAGGATCAGAATCAGGATCAGAACCAAAATCAGGATCAGAATCAGGACCAGCAGGACCAGAATCAGCAGAATCAGAGCGGCGAACAGCCGAAGATAAGTCCTCAGGCTGCCCAGCAGATGCTGCAGGCTATACAGGATCAGGAGAAACAGACCCAGGACAAGGTCAATAAGGAAAAAGCTGCAAAGCTTAAGAGCAAACAAAAAGAAAAAAACTGGTAGAGAAATGAGAAGACATATTGTTGAATTGCTTTGCGTATTGTTCTGTGGCAGCGTTGCTGCGCAGAACCTCACTTTGGATGCGCCTGGCGTAGTGTCGATGAACGAGACCTTCAGGATCGTCTTCACCGCCGACGGGAACATGAGCGATTTCCAGTGGCCGGGAACCAGCGATTTCGATGTGGTATGGGGTCCCCAGAAAGGCTCCATGAGCAGCACCAACATCATCAACGGCAAACGTGAATCCAGCCATACCGAGACATATACTTACCTTCTGCAGCCAAAGGCGGAGGGCAAGTTCACTATTCCGGCCGCTACAGCCAAGGTCGACAAGAAGGAATGCTCCACTTCACCCTTTACCATCGAAGTTGTAAAGGCTCAGCAGCAACAGTCTTCCTCTTCATCATCTTCGTCACAGCAAGGCTCTTCCGGGGCCGTCCAGTCCGGCACCGTTTCGAATGACGACATCTTTTTGAGGCTGTCCCTCAGCAAGACTAACGTGGTCAAGGGCGAGCCTATCACCGCAACGCTCAAGTTATATTACCGCTCCGACATTTCCGGCCTGGAGGATATCACATTTCCTTCGTTCAACGGTTTCTGGAACAAGGAGACCTTCACGGCCCAGACCATAGAGTCTAACCGTGAGAATGTAGACGGCACTATTTACAACGTGGCTCTTCTGAAGCGCTATATGCTGATTCCGCAGCAGGAGGGGAGGCTCACTATCGACCCGGCCGAGATGGTTTGTCTCGTCCGTGTCAGGACTTCATCCGGTTTTGGCCGTTCTATCTTCGACGATTTCTTCGACAATTACCAGACTATCCGCAAGAGGGTGTCTTCCGGCGCTATGGCGGTCAATGTATCTCCGCTGCCCGGCGGCGCTCCTTCGTCGTTCGAGGGCGGGGTAGGCCAGTTCAAGATCAGCGCTTCGCTCAGCAGCGATTCTCTGAAGACAAACGACGCCGGTTCTCTGAAGGTGACTATTTCCGGCAATGGAAATATCTCGATGCTGGGCGCTCCCAAGGTGTCGTTTCCTTCTGATTTCGAAGCATATGATGTCAAGAGCACAGAGAATATCTCCAATGACGGCGCTTCGGGTTCCAAGACTTTCGAGTATCCTTTTATTCCACGCAGCTACGGCCAGTACGAGATCGGGCCGGTCAATTATTCTTACTACGATGTCTCGCTTGGCCGTTATGTAACCATCACGGCACCTGTGATGAGCATCCGCGTGGCTGCCAGTGCCGAGGATGCTGCGGCCGGCACCATAGTTCCGGGTGTGGCAAGGCAAGGCGTACGCAGCATAGGGGAGGACATCCGCTATATCGCCACTGGCAAGGACAATCTCCGCAAGCAGGGCCGTTTCTTCGTCAGCTCGCCTGCATTCTATATCCTGCTGGCTCTGCTGGCTGCCCTGTTCTTCATAATCGACAAGGTCACTGCTGTGCAGAGGGCCCGCCGTGCCGATGTGGCCGGCAGCAAGAACCGCAAGGCCAACAAGGTGGCCAAAGCAAGGCTGCGTCTTGCCGGCGACTATCTGTCAAAGGGTCTTGATACTGCGTTCTACGAGGAGCTTCATAAGGCTGTGACAGGTTATGTATGCGACAAGCTGATGATGTCTCCTGCCGATTACAACAAGGAGAATGCCCGGCAGAGGCTTATTGAGGATGGCGTGGCTGAGGAGCTTGCCGACAGCTTCTTTGAAATCCTGGACGGCTGCGAGATGGCCCGCTACGCCCCTGAAAGCAATCCTGACGCCATGGATAATCTATACAAGAATGCGATGTCAGTTATTTCACGTATCGAAAGTTCTATCCGCACTTCAGGCCGCAAGGGTGCCGCTGCCAAGGCTGCAACTACGCTGTTGCTTCTTCTGTCGCTGGGCCTGACTGCTGCTGCCCAGGACTGGAACATAGCCAACGAGCTGTACGCACAGGGCGACTATACTACTGCTCTCGACAATTATCTGGCTATCGAGCAGTCTGACATGGTCAGCGCCGACCTGTATTACAATATTGCCAACTGTTATTACAAGCTTGCTGATATTCCGCATGCCGTGCTGTACTACCAGAGGGCTCTTAAGCTCAATCCTCATCATGCTGACGCACGCAACAATCTCGAGATCGCGCAGGCTTCCGTACAGGACCGCATCGACAGCGTGCCTCGCTTTATCCTGGCCGAGTGGATGGACAATCTGAAGTACTCTATGTCATCTGACGGCTGGGCCTGGCTTACGGTTGCACTATTCGCTCTGGTGGTTCTTCTGATGACCGGATTCCGCCAGCTGGGGTCGGTTTCTGCAAGAAAGGCTTCATTTGTGTTGGCATGTGTTCTTTTTGTATTAACTTTATGTACGTTTAGCCTCTCTCTGAGCCAGAGGGCCGATGCGCTTAGTGATAAAGGTGCGGTTGTCATGTCGCCTGTATCTTCAGTGAAAAGCAGCCCCGGCACGTCCGGAACGTCACTTTTCATTATCCATGAGGGTACTGTGCTTGAGGTTAAGGATGTGGTTGGCGATTGGTATCGTGTCACTATTGCGGACGGTCGCGAGGGCTGGATTCCGGCTGCTGACATTGAAATAATCTGACAACTATAAACTAACATAAAACTATGAAAAGACTATTTTGGATTGTCCTGACTGTCGTTCTGACGGCTCTCATCTATGCCTGCAGCAGTGTGGCTCTCACCGGGCGCAGACAGGTGCTGCTGTATTCCAACAGTGACATAATGGCGTTGAGCGAGGAGTCATACAAGGAATTTGCCCAGACAGCAAAGGCTTCTACCAATACTGTCATGACCCAGAAGGTGAGGGTTATCTGCAGCAAGCTGCTCAATGCGATGAACAATTATTTCATTACCAATGAGCTGGATAATCCGATGCAGGGCCTGAACTGGCGTATCGATCTTGTCCAGTCTGAGGAAATCAATGCGTTCTGCCTGCCCAGCGGTAATATCGTGGTATATGAGGGAATCGCCAATTTTGTGGACAATGACGACCAGCTGGCTGCCGTCGTAGGTCACGAGATTGCTCACGCTATTGCCAATCACAGCAATGAAAGGATGAGCCGTGCGACTCTGACTGAGAATCTGCACAATACTATCATGGCTGCCGCTCAGGCTTCCGGCAAGGTGACTGATTCGCAGCTGGCAGTGTTCAATACTGCTCTCGGTCTCGGCGGACAATATGGTGTAATCCTGCCTTTCTCCCGCAAACAGGAGCTGGAGGCTGACCACATTGGTCTTATCATGATGGCTATGGCCGGATACAATGTGGAGGAGGCTCCGAAGCTCTGGGTCAAGATGTCTCAGAACGGCCAGGAGGTTCCTGAGTTCATGAGCACCCACCCGAGCGATGTAAACCGCATCAAGAATCTTGAAAAATACATGGAAGAAGCCAAAGCCTACGCGGCGAAGTAGCTTCTTAACTCAGTTATACAGACTGCCCTCCTTACGGCTCTCGGGCAAATTGCTCGGCGAACAGACTACGATATTCGCTACGCAATTTCCCTCCGCCAGGGGGCAGTTGGCATAAAGAAAGCCGGCTGGATTCAGTCGGCTTTTCTTGTACTTATACTAAGAAGTAAGTCTTAGTCCAGGCTGCGGCAGAGGGCCTGGTTGGCCTCGCGGACCTTGGCCTCGTCCATCTTGAGGATCTTGCGGTCGTATGTGAACAGACCGTTGACTTCAGACTCGACGTCGGTAGTCTGGGTGTAGATTGCGGCTGAGAAGCCCTTCGGCACGAGGTCGAGCATCATCTTGGCGTATTCAACGTATGTGTTCGTAACGACTTCTGTCTGGTCGAATTTTACGTAGCCCCAGTTGTTGGCGCTGTCTTCGTTCCAGAGGTGACCTGAGATAGGATAGCCGATGCCGCCGTACTCACCGAGAACATTAACGAAACCCGGCTCGAAGAAAGTCATCTTGGGCTCCGGATAGTGGTGCTGGTCGATTATGTCGCCTACGCGGAAATGGTTGCCGCCGCTGGCAGTGTTCACGAGACGGAAAGGATCGGTTGCAGCAGTCCAGGCAGCCACTTCGGCAGACCTTGACTGGCCCCATGCCTCATTGAACGGAACCCATACCACGATGCAAGGGTGATTCTTGAGCTGATTCATGATCTCACCCCACTCGTGATAATAATTGGCCATAGATTCTTCGCTGCGCACCTGAGGATCGGTCTCCAGGAACTTCCACTGGCCGCTCCAGTCGGTGCCGCGACGGTCTCCGCTGGGCATATCCTGCCATACCAGCATGCCGAGCTTGTCACAGTAATAATACCAGCGGTCGGGCTCCACCTTCACATGCTTGCGGATGGTGTTGAAGCCAAGATCCTTTGTGCGCTGGATGTCGAACAGCAGTGCTTTGTCGTTCGGAGCGGTATAGAGGCCGTCAGGCCACCAGCCCTGGTCGAGGGGGCCCATCATGAAGATGTCTTTGTTGTTGAGCTGAGCCCTCAGGATGCCGTTCTCGTCAGCAGCCTTTGAGATCTTGCGCATAGCAGTATAGCTGGCTACCTTGTCGATGGTCTTGCCGTCCTTGCGCAGTTCAATGTTCAGGTCATAGAGGAACGGATCGTCAGGAGTCCAAAGATGCTGGTTTTCTACCTCCATCATGATGGCGGGGTCGTCAGCAGGTATAGTGACTGAAGAAACAACCTTGCCGTCTGCGAGAAGTTCAATGAACAATTCGCCTTCATTTTCCTGCAGCTCAGCTGCGACTATCAGCGTAGAAGCATCAATGTTCGGGATGAGGGTAAGATCCTTGATATAGTTCTGGGGAACGGGCTCAAGCCATATTGTCTGCCAGATGCCTGAAACAGGGGTGTACCATATTCCACGGGGACGACGCACCTGCTTGCCGGTAGCCATGTAGCCGCTGTCGGTATTGTCGATTACTTCTACACGGATGGTGTTGGTGCCTTTGACAGCCACATCGGTAATGTCAGCCGTGAATGAGGTGTATCCTCCGACATGATGCGCCACTTCCTTGTCGTTTATGAAAACCGTAGCGTCCTGGTCGATGGCGCCTGCGTGCAGGAGCATCCTGCCTTTGAGGTCCTTGCCGCTGAGCTTGAACTCCCTTGTGTAGATGAGTTTCTCATTCTGGCCGAGGGTCTCGCCTACGCCTGAGAGGGCAGATTCGATGGCGAACGGCACCAGTATCATGCCTTCTTTGCTGTCGGTCTTGTAGTTCCAGAGGCCGTTCAGGCTTGTCCATTTCTCGCGTACCATCTGGGGCCTGGGATATTCGCCGTATACGTCAGCGACTTTAAGATTCTCTCCCCACTCTGTCATAATCTTGTCTCCGGCAGGCTGCCAGTCATATTCGATGGCTTTCTCTTTACAAGAAGTTGCGGATAAGATAAGGCAGCAGACAGCTGCCAGGGTCAAAAGGAAATTGCGCATTGGATTTTGTTTTAGATTAGATTGAGCGAATATACGAATAAATAGCTAATTTTACTGACAGAAAACCAGACTTCGATGGAGATTATCATCATACCTGCCGCCATTGCCCTTGCAGCCTGCATAGCAGTCATTTTCCTTGTTGTGCGCAACAATTCCCTGAAGCACGAGATGAGCGCCCGCAAAGATGCTTTCGAATCCGAGATGGCGGCAAAGCAGAGTTCCTTCGATGCCGAGCTGGCTGCACGCCAGAGCGCTTTCGAAGCTACCGCAGCCTCGATGGAGAAGAGCCACGCCACCCAGATTGCAGCGCTGAAGGAAAGCCACGAGAAGATACAGAAAGCCCTCGAGGACCAGATCGCTGAGACTAAGAAGTCCTGGGATGAGCAGAAGAGAGTCGTGGAGCAGCAGTTCTCCGCTCTGGCCGGTGAAGTGCTCGACAAGAAGTCCGAAGCCTTCCAGAAGGTCAATCAGGAGAAGATGGATGCCATCATAAACCCTCTGAACAAGGCACTTAAAGACATGCAGGAAAGCGTTCAGAAGACCCGCGACCAGGGCAACCAGAACAAGGCGGCTCTGGAGAAGGCCATCGAGGCGATGATGAAACAGTCGCAGTCTCTGGGCCAGGAGGCTGGCAGGCTTGCGAACGCCATGACTACCAAGACCAAGATCCAGGGCAACTGGGGTGAGCTCATCCTGAAGGAACTGCTGGACAGTCAGGGACTGGAGGAGCACAAGCACTACGACTTGCAGTATACTCTTCGCGACAACGAGGGAGGTTCGCTGGAAAACGAAGACACCGGCAAGAACATGCGCCCCGACGTGGTGGTATATTATCCTGACGACAAATGCGTCATAATCGACAGCAAGGTGTCCCTTACCGCATTCATTGACTATTGCAATGCAGAAGACGACGCAAGCCGCACAGATGCTGCCCACAAGCATCTGCAGAGCGTCAACCAGCATGTGAAAGAGCTGTCTGCGAAGAACTATGCAAGCTATGTCAAGGCACCTTACAAGAGCCTTCCATATGTCATAATGTTCATGCCCAACGACACGGCATTCCAGCTTGCGATGGCTGAAGAGCCTACGCTGTGGAGAGAAGCCTTCAATAAAGGCGTATTCATTACATCAGAGCAAAACCTGATTGCAGCTCTGCGCATGATCCAGATTGCATGGACGCAGACCCAGCAGGCCCAGAATCAGGAGAAGATAGTCGACACTGCCCGCATGCTGCTCGACCGCGTGGCCGATTTCAGTAAATATATGGGAGATGTTGGTTCAGCCCTCGAGAAGGCGGAAAATTCTTACCGCCAGGCCTATGACAAGCTCTCCACCGGCCGCCAGAGCATCGTGAAAGCCGCCGAAAACCTCGTCCAGCTCGGCGCCCGTGCCAGCGCAAAGAAACAGCTCCCCAAATCAGCGGGCACGACAGACGAATAAGAAAATTGGGATCTGTTCTAAATAAGAAATACCCGTTTGAGCTGAGCGGCAGTCCGGCAAAGGAAGCGTTGCTTGCTTTTGTAATTGTCTTTTTGATACTTTTTATACTTCAACCATTCGGGAGCAGCGAGTACGACGGGAACAAACTTTTGTTCTGTCTGGCGTTCGGATTGGTCACGTTCGTGTGCAGTATGGCGATGGATTACTTCATTGCGGTTCCTTTACAGAGACGTGCAAAGACATGGAGAATCTGGCACCAGGCCCTGACGGTTTTCGTGGAGATTCTTGTTATCGGTTTATGCAATTTTCTGCTTGCTTGCTGGGTATTCAAATACCCGCTGGAGTGGCAATCGTGTTTGGAGATGCTTTATTGGACAATCACCATCGGCCTGGTATATGCCTGTTTGTCCACGACTTTTTCATATCAGAGCTATCTGAGAAAGCAGCTGGATGCATTGCTTGTCAAAACTATGGAAGAACAGGAAGGCATTCAGGTGACCATCCATGACAACCGTGTAAGAGGGAATGATCTTCATATACCTCTCAACGATTTGCTGTATATAGAGGCTCAGAAGAATAACGTAGCAGTGTATTATCTGGATAAAGGCAGCCTTTGCAAGACAGAGATTCTTTCCACTCTTGCTTCCGTACTGACTGATCTGCAGGATTATCATAACGTTTTCCAATGCCATCGCTCTTTTGTGGTCAATGTAAATAATATCACATCTGCCAAAGGAAACTCCAACGGCTATGTCCTACAACTGGGAGGAGGGCTTGCCACGGTTCCTGTTTCCCGCTCTTTCGTACCCGTCCTCAAGTCTTTCATAGCATAACGGTTAGTTATTGGTCCGTTGTTTTAGTTGTCTGTCCCTGACATTTGGAGGACAGATATGGGAAGTCCATATTTGCACTAGAAGTCATCAAGACTAGCAGATATGTATCATTTATAACAAACATTAAAACATACGAACACATGAAACGTTTACTTCTTACCATTCTCATAGCTTTGTCCGCATTTGCTTCAGCTAATGCACAGTACAAAAACAATAACAGCTATAAAGACCTTAAGGGTATCTATAACCCGAAAGAGTATGTCAAACAGGACAGCGATCCATATAATGCCGGCTGGTATGAATGTGCATCATTCTTCGTTCCCGGCGTTGGCCAGCTTTTATCTGGTGAAGTGTGGCGCGGCCTTGCATTCATTGGTGGAGAAGCCATACTGGTAAGCATTATTGCAGACACGGCTTCTGAAATCAATAAACTTGCAGTCACTAACGAACGCGGATTCCTGATTGGATATACAGACGAGGCAAAGGGCAAAAGGAATATGGCAGTCATGCTCAGTGCTATCGGCGTTGATCTGGGACTTGCCATCTGGTCCAGCATCAATGCGGCCAAGATAGCGAAAGTAAAGAACATGTATTACCAGGACCTCATAGGCAACAAAATTCCGGTAGAACTGAGCTTTGGACCAGCCCTTACTTTCGCCCCGACTCAGTCCGGCAGCACTCAGATGAGCGCAGGATTAGCCCTCCATCTGAGATTCTAAGAATCCACAAGATAGTTAAGTGTACAAGGTCTGCGCCCATTTTGCAGACCTTGTGCAGACAGGCTAGCATCCGCTCTCGTAACACATGAAAAGCCGACTGATTTCAGCCGGCTTTCCTTTATCTGTCTCACGTTTTACTGGACAGGGCGGACTTGCGCCTTTGAATTGTAATTAAATGTATTATCGTAATAATTGTCTGTGCTGCTTGCTATACTAACATATTTGGCCGGTGTGGAATAAGTAGAATTTATACCGGTTGGAGCGACGTACAAATAATAAGGACTTTGATTGTTATATAAGTCGCTAGTCCAATAATAACCGATAGATTGATCCTTTAACTGATTACTGCTGTTCTTATAACCTGTTTTCGGGAGGAAAACAGTATTACCGTTAACAGTGCTGAAGACCACAAATCCTGAGGAAACGGGAACCCAGATACATTTGTCGATAAGTTCCTGGCACTGATTCTTGGTAGGAACCGTCCAACCGGATGGCAACGAAATATTGTTGTAATAGTTATACCAGGAGCCCGTCTGACTAGGTGATGAAGCACCATAATTCATGTTGGCCCACTTTGTGCCGGAAGGCAAGCCAAGATCAACGGCTTCCATGGTGGTTGAAGTGGAGGCGGTCACAGTGACAGTACAGCTGGCGGAACCTACTCCCGGGATAGTTGCCGTAATCGTGCATTCTCCCGGAGAAATGCCGGCAACATATCCCATTTCATTTACATCGGCAATCTCACTGTCGCTGGAAGTCCAGTTCAGTTCATAATAACTGCACTGTGCAGGAATTGTGGTCACATTCAGTTTTGTGCCGCCATATTGGGTAACCGTGGCCGAAGAAGGCAGGGAAATGCTTGTTACTGGAACAATCTGACTCTCTTCCCTCACGCAGCGGACGCTGCAGCCTGACGCCGCCAGAATCACGGAAACTATAGGATTTGTATACTGGCTGTTATAATACAGGTCATATTTAGGCTCTCCCGCGAAGATATCAGCCAGGCTTATGAAGCCGTTGGTTTCAAGACTAGAATAAGTCTGGTCTTTGAGGAGCGCCCCGTCTGAAGCCCAAATCCTGTAGTGATATCCGTTAGGTTTGACCACTTCTCCTGCGTAGCGGATAAGATACTCGTAAGTGTTGGCGTTGTATACGCGACCGATAACCTGAGTTGACCTAAGACCGGTGTTAGGGAATGTGGCCGTTGAAGTTGATGTCTGAATAACTAGCGGATCGCTATAGTCAAGACTGAACAACTTTTTCCTGAATTCGGTATCCCAGTGTCCGCTGCTTGGGACTTTCCAGCCGGGAGGGCAGGGGTCGAAGATAGTTTTGTTTTCAGCCCATAAACCACCACCGGAAGGTATGTCGCTAGCCCATTTGCCTCCGTATGCTGAATTCTGGAACAGGAAACTGTTAGGCTTTTCAACAACTTGGGCCATTGTGAATGGAGATTGTTCCTTGTCTTCCATTGAGTGAGTTGTACCTTTTATGGCAGGCCTCCATGCGGTGGAGGTGGAGAAATCTCCACTTTCTGTCCTGCTGGAATTAAGGAACGGATCCTTGCGGCCCCATTGATATAGAAGCCCATAGTTGGCAGGAGATACCGCGTTATCCAGTGCTCCAAGGTTACGGTCCATAAATACAGCTCCGCCCGGATATGTCTGTGCGGTGCCTGCCAGATCATCATCGGTGAACCAGATATGCCAGCTCCACAGGATTGTGCCGTTGATGTCCTTTATGGCAACAACTGCGTTACCCTCCTGGAATCCAGAAGATCCGGTGGAGAAGTAAACATATCCGTTTTCATATCCTACCTTCCTTATCAATTCGTTTGATGCAGGAGCTGTCGTTGTTCCGAATGTGGCCCAGAGAAGTTCTGACCCCATGATATCATCAACAGAAATGTTCTTGCTTATACCTGCGAGGTCTGCCACTCCATTTCCTCTTACAGTTGCCCTGAACTTATAATCTCCCGCAGCAGAAACTATGTAACTGTTGGCGGTAGCGGTTGCGCTGAGATCAGTGTAGTCTGCCAGGTTCATCACTGTTAACTCGTCTTCAACAGGACGGATGGCAAAAGCAGGGTTGGTTCCCCATTGGTTTTGCTCTCCATTAGCCCTGTATGCATAAGCCTTGGGGTAGGTGGTTGCGGTGCTGCTGCGGTAATATCCGCTGTCCGGATTTCCGAATCCGTCGATAGAATTGGAGAAACCGGTGCCAGGCAATCCGCTCATTCCGTTCTGCTGGGCAGATGTCGGAACTCTCCATCCTGCAGGACAAGGGTCATAGATGGTTTTTACATCATCCCTCCAAGGCAATTTGTTGTATTCCTCCTGAGACATCCAGGAATTGGCATCGCCATTGTCAATCATAGTTGAAGGATGGGCAATGGTGAACTCCATAGTATGTATGCCATTCTCTGTATTGAATGCTGTAGACAGTGTTGGAACAAATGTAAATGAGCTGTATTGCGAAGGCCTTGCAGCTGAGAATGCATCCTTCCGTCCCCAAGGATAGAGAAATCCTCTGTTAGAGTTCAAATCAACAGCCAGCAGGTTCCGGTCCATGAAAGTATTGTTGTTGTATGTCATTGAACCGACAGGTGATGTGGACCAGATATTCCAGCTCCAGAGGATAGTGCCGGAAGCGTCATAAATTGCCGCGCAGAGAACACCCGAAACCCATGTGTTTGGAGTAGAGAAATAGACATAGCCATCTGAATAGAATACTTCGTAACAGCCACCATTGTGTTTGATGGCACGTCCCTGCTCTCTCAGTTCCCAAATAACTTTTACTCCAGCGATGCTGGCGGGATTAATAGTGGTAGCCTTGGCTCCTGTCATAGGATCTAGCCCACCGTTACCTTTCACAGTTCCCTTGAACTTGTATTTCCCGGCAGTGCTTACGATGTATGTGTTGGCGCTTTCCTTCTGGCTTAGGTCGGTGGCAGCAGTCAAATCATTAAAACTGAGTGTGATGCCCGAGATACTGCTTCTTTCTACAGTAATGCCTTTGTTGGCAGTACGGGTCTGTAAGCTGCCGTCTGTTGTTATAACGGTAACACTCAGGGATGTGTAAGTCTTTGCCGGAACTGAGATGTGGAATGGAACGGCGGTGCTTCCGATATCTATACCTGTTGCTCCGCAATCAAGAGTTACTCCCTCCGTGCCTGAAACGGTGGCGACATAATTGTCTGAAACGAGGGTGGCCAGATTACTGATCGTACCGCTCATTCCTTCTGCAGCGGCAACAATGATCTTGCGCACCTTCTTTCCGCTTTGAGTGGTGCTGATATTCAGCCGGATAATTCCACTGATGTTCTTGAATGCCAGGTTGCTGTTGCTGCTTTCTGCATACATGGGACTTTGGCCTATGTTGCCGGCCACGTAAGTCTGAGTGGCTGGCAGGGCAGGGGTGCCCTCATTGTAGAGTGCAACAGGATAATATGCCTTGTAGTTGGGAGTGGTTGCTTCGCTGCCGGACCCTTCCACATAGGAAAAATCGCCCTGGGTAGTCGAACTCTGTGTAGAATAGATACCGAAGTGGTCGTCACCGTCAACAACTACGATCCGGTCATTCTCTTGCCAGTTTACAACATATCCGTTATCATCGTCACCAGACAAAGTTGTCTTGGTAACTGCTCCCTCAGTCGTGGCAGAAAAGACTGTGCTTGAAACAGAAGCCATATTCTCCTGACCAGCAGGAGTGACCTGGAACTCTGGTTTTTCAGTGCAGGAAGCCAGCGCAATGGCAGCAATGGCCGCGAGTGTAATTAATCTTTTCATTTCGCATCCTCCTGTTAATCAAAATCGCCATCGCCATACTGAGTGCCATACACGCCGTACGTCTCAGTCGTTGTCGATCTGTTACTGCCACAAAGGGGAACAAGAGCATCGATCATGATGACTTCTGTGCCCGGTGTTTCATAAGTTTGTTTCATTTCTATCGTTTTGTTTTGATTATTATCGGTTTATAGCAATGTAAATTTAGGTACGCGCCGGCCTTTGGAATGTCCCAGAATAAAAAAACCTAAGTATCAAAACAAATATTAAAATGATATAGTTGCGCCTGACAGCACAAGAAAAGCCGACTGAATCCAGCCGGCTTTCTTTATGCCAACTGCCCTCCTGGCGGAGGGAAATTGCGTAGCGAATATCGTAGTCTATTCGCCGAGCAATTTGCCCGGGAGCCGTAAGGAGGGCAGTCTGTTATTACTGAACGATGCTATTTCGTAGCATCCAGGACGCCGCGGAGGTAGCCGATGGATTCGGCGACACCGGGCTGGGGATTGCGGCGGTTCTTCTCGTATTCCATCGAGATGACACCCTGATAATTGATCTGGCGGAAGGCCTTGATGATGCCGACGAGATCCATCTGGCCACGGCCGCACTCCCAGGTCTGACCCTCCTTGGTGGGAGCAGTCTCATCCTTGATGTGAACGTCCATGATCCAGTCCTTGTACTCGAGAATGTCAGCTACTACGTCATAGCCAGAACGGAAAGTATGGCCGAGGTCCATGCAGCAGCCGATGCCGGCATTCACGTCGCCTACTTTCTCAACGATAGTGCGGATATCAGGGAATGCAGCGCCGTCCGGACCGTGAGTGTGGATAGCCACCTTGATGCCGGTCTCTTTGACCTTGGCGATAGTATAGTCGAGCAGCTCGTAGTTGGGAACGCCGATGAACCATTTGGCACCATAGCGCTGTGCATAGGCGAAAGCCTGGTCGACCTGCTCCTCGCTGCGCATGTAGATAGGGCCGAGAGTGTAGCCCTCTACGTCATATTTGGCGCAGAGCTCCTTGAAAGCAAGCATATCCTCGTAAGAAGCGTCGAGAGGCAGCCATTTATCCTTGACAGACAGATAGTGCACACCCATGTCCTGCAGGAACTTCAGAGTAGTCTCTATGTCGTAGAGGAGGTATGAATAACCTGCAGCACCGAGCTTTATGTCGTTGGAACCTCTGGTGGCGGGGTCGAAAGGAGCAGGAGTCTTCTGAGCACCGTTGCAGCCGCTCAGAAACAGCACTGCCAAAGCAGCAAGTATAAGGGAGAATCTTTTCATATGGAGAGTATTAGGTTGATTTTCCAATAAAGGTAGCAAAAGCGCTACATTCTTCCAATCATCACGATATAAGCCGCGTAGAGCAGCACCAGGATGGCACCGTCGAAGCGGTCGAGAGTCTTCCTCTTGAAGGTGAAAGAAGTAAGCCACAACACTACGATGCTGGCAGGGAGCAGCATCAGGCTGATGAAGCTCTGGGCATTGATGTTCAAAGGAACCACAGTGCCGCTCACGCCGACAATCAGCAGGATGTTGGAGATGTTCGAGCCGAGTATGTTGCCGAGTGCCAGCTGGTTGTTCTTCTTGGCAGCCGCGATTATGCAGGTAGCCAGCTCAGGCAGCGAAGTGCCCACAGCCATCATGGAAATGGCGATGAGCGAATCAGAAACGCCCAGGGCCTTGGCGATGTTTGTGCCGGAATCAACGAAGATGTTGCCGCCGAGCACCAGCAGCCCCAGGCCGATGACAATCATGGCAATCGACTTGAACAGCCCCATAGGCTTCTCCTGAGTCTCTTCCGGCACCTCGCAGGACGGACCGGCCGAAGCCTTGTCCTGCTTGAAATTAAGCCACATATAACCGGCAAAGAGCAGCAGGAGGAATATGGCCTCGGGTCGGATAATCCTGTTGGCAGCGCTTTTCCAGATGAAAGTGTCGAGGGCGAACAGAGCCAGCAGCACGGACACTCCGAAAGTGATGGGAATGTCCCTGCGCAGATTCTGCCGGGTAAACGCGATGGGGGAGATGAGCGCCGTGATGCCCAGAATCAGCAATGTGTTGGCCATGTTGGAGCCGGCCACATTGCCTATGGCGATATCGGCATTGCCCTTCAGGGCGGCGAAGAAACTGACGGCAAGCTCCGGCATCGACGTTCCGATACCGACTATCGTCGCGCCGATGACGTACTCAGAGATGCCGCTGCGTTTCGCGATGGACACAGACCCGTCCACAAGCCAGTCTGCGCCGATAACGACGCAGGCTATTCCAACTATGAAGAGAATTATGTCCAGCATGCTGCGAAACTGCTATTTGTACTCGTCCCAAGACTTGATCTGGATGTCATCGATAGACATGTTGCAGAACGCCGTGATGAAGGCAGAAGCAAGCCTGGGGTTGGTAATCAGAGGAATGTTGAAGTCGATGGCCGCACGGCGGATCTTGTAGCCGTTGCTGAGCTCGTGCTGACTAAGGTTCTTCGGAATATTGATCACGAGGTCTATCTGTTTGTCGTGGATCATCTGGAGAGCCTCAGGACAGTCGCCGGTCTCGCTGGGCCAGAGAACCCTGTGGGCAGGGATACCGTTCTCGATGCAGTATTTGTAAGTACCGCCCGTAGCGTAGATCTCATAGCCGTGAACGATAAGGTCGCGAGAAGCTTTCAGCAGCTGAGCTTTCTGCTCGCCGGTACCGCTGGAGATGAGGATGCGCTTCTTGGGAATTGTGTATCCCACGGCCAGCATGGACTTGAGGATAGCCTCGTCGGTGTTGTCGCCGATGCAACCAACCTCGCCGGTAGAAGACATGTCGACGCCGAGTACAGGGTCAGCCTTCTGCAGACGGTTGAACGAGAACTGGGAAGCCTTGATGCCGACATAGTCGAGGTCGAAGGCGCTCTTGAGAGGAGCCTCCACCTTCTCGCCGATCATAACCTTGGTGGCTAGCTCGATGAGATTGATCTTGAGGACCTTCGAAGCGAACGGGAAGCTGCGTGAAGCACGCAGGTTACACTCGATAACCTTGATCTCGTTGTCGCGTGCGAGGAACTGGATGTTGAACGGGCCGCTGATGTTCAGAGCACCTGCTATCTTGCGGGCAATCTTCTTGATGCGGCGCGCAGTCTCGACGTAGAGCTTCTGCGGAGGGAACTGGATGGTGGCGTCACCGGAGTGTACACCGGCGTATTCTATGTGCTCTGAGATAGCGTATGCGAGCACTTCACCCTTTGAAGCCACGGCGTCGAATTCGATCTCCTTGGCATGCTGGATGAAAGAGCTGACGACAACCGGGTGTTTCTTGGAAACTTCGCTGGCCAGCTTGAGGAACTCGATGAGCTCGCCGTCATTTGAACAAACGTTCATGGCTGCGCCAGAGAGTACGTATGAAGGACGCACCAGGACAGGGTAGCCTACAGACTTCACGAACTGATGCAGCTCATCCATAGACGAGAGTTCCTTCCATGCCGGCTGGTCAACTCCGATGCGGTCAAGCATGGCGGAGAACTTGTGCCTGTCTTCGGCGTTGTCGATCATCTCGGCAGAAGTACCCAGGATCTTCACGTGGCCCTGGTTCTTCATCCTGAGCGCCAGGTTGTTAGGGATCTGGCCGCCGACAGATACAACCACTCCGTGAGGATTCTCCATCTCGTAGATGTCAAGCACCCTCTCGAAGGTCAGCTCGTCGAAATAGAGTCGGTCGCACATGTCGTAGTCGGTAGAAACGGTCTCGGGGTTGTAGTTTATCATGATGCCCGTGTAACCAGCCTTGCGGATAGTATTGAGGGCGTTCACGCTGCACCAGTCGAACTCAACTGAAGAACCGATGCGGTATGCACCTGAACCGAGCACGATGATGGAGTTGCTGCCGTTGTCGAATTTTATGTCGCTGTGGTCAGAACCGTATGTAACATAGAGGTAATTGGCCTTGTCGGGATCGTCAGAAGCGAAGGTGGTGATTCTCTTCACGAACGGCACAAGACCGCGGGCCTTGCGGTAGTCGCGGGCCTTGTCGGAAGCTTCATCCATGTCGATAGTGTCTTTATAGATGAGCCTGCCGATCTGGAAGTCAGAGAAACCGTCGAGCTTGGCCTTGCGCAGCAGCTCGTCGGGCATGTCTTCCATACGGTTGTACTTCTCTATCTCGCGGGAGGTCTCCACGATGCCGTAGAGCTTGTGCAGGAACCATTTGTCAATCTTGGTGAGATCGTATATCTGGTCAATGGTATAACCCTTCTGGAAGGCCTTTGAGATGACGAAGATGCGGTTGTCGGTGGGGTTCTTCAGAGCCTCGTCGATATCAGGGACGGTAATCTCCTTGTTGGCTACGAAACCGTGGGCGCCCTGACCGATCATACGGAGGCCTTTCTGGATAGTCTCCTCGAAGTTCTTGCCGATAGACATCACTTCGCCAACAGACTTCATGCTGCTGCCGATCTCGCGGCTCACACCGTGGAACTTGCTGAGGTCCCAGCGGGGAATCTTGCAGACTATATAGTCGATGGACGGCTGATAGATCTTGTCTGAAGCAGGATTGTTAAGGTCGGTGAGGGAGTAGCCCAGCGCAATCTTGGCGGCCACGAAAGCCAGCGGATAACCGGTAGCCTTCGACGCCAGGGCAGAAGAACGGCTCAGGCGGGCGTTGATCTCGATTACGCGGTAATCCTCTCCGCCCGGCTCGTATGCGAACTGAATGTTACATTCTCCGACGATGCCTATATGTTTGACAATCTTGAGTGCAAGGCCTGTGAGCAGCTCGCGGTCATGATCGTTGAGGCTCTGGCAGGGAGAAACCACGATGCTCTCGCCGGTATGGATGCCCAGCGGGTCGAAGTTCTCCATCTCGCAGATGGTGGTGGCATTGCCGTATGCGTCGCGTACTACTTCGAATTCGATTTCCTTCCAGCCCTTGAGAGATTTCTCTACAAGCACCTGGGGAGAGTAGGAGAAGGACTTTTCGGCAAGGATGTTAAGCTCCTCCTCGTTGTCGCAGAAACCGCTACCCAGACCTCCGAGAGCGTAGGCGGCACGGAGAATTACGGGATAGCCGACCTCAGAGGCAGCCCTGCGGGCGTCTTCGATGCTCTCCACGGCTTCACTGCGGATGATCTTGATGTCGATCTCTTCCATTCTCTTGTTGAAGAGTTCGCGGTCCTCGGTGTCGATTATAGACTGTACCGGGGTACCGAGCACCTTGACATCGTACTTCTCGAGCACGCCGCTGTTGAACAGAGCGACTCCGCAGTTGAGGGCAGTCTGTCCGCCATAGGCGAGAAGGATGCCCTGCGGACGCTCCTTGGCGATCACTTTTTCCACAAAATAAGGTGTTACGGGAAGAAAATAAATCTTGTCAGCAACACCTTCAGAAGTTTGTACGGTAGCAATGTTAGGGTTAATCAGAACCGTTTTGATACCCTCGGAGCGCATGGCCTTCAGGGCCTGACTGCCGGAGTAGTCGAATTCGCCGGCTTCGCCGATCTTGAGGGCTCCGGAACCCAATATCAAGACTTTGTCAAAATTGATGGTTTTCAAGGGAATTACCTCCTGTAATATGATTCGGGCAAAAGTACTTCTTTCAGTTTTTTTGTGCAAAAAAATAAGGGTCTGTTTATCAACATCCCCTTATTGAAAACTAACGGTCATTCTCTATCAGCGCAACGAGGTGGCTCACAGCCTCCTGCTGCGGTATATCTTTCTCAACCGGTGTGCGGCCTTTGTAGAGCGTCACTTTGCCTACTCCCTGGCCGACATAGCCGTAATCGGCGTCTGCCATCTCTCCGGGCCCGTTCACTATGCATCCCATCACGGCGATGCGCACACCCGCGAAATGCTCGGTTGCCTTGCGGACCTCGGCCAGCACGCTCTCTATATCATATAAGGTGCGGCCGCAGCTAGGGCAGGCGATGTACTCGGCCTTGGTGAAGCGGCGCCTCGAGGCCTGCAGCAGGATGTCCTTGAC
>JAFZKU010000059.1 GCA_017551785.1 Bacteroidales bacterium
ATCGACAAGATCGACAAGATAGGCCTGGAAGCCGTGAAGGAAGAGCTGCGCGGGAAGGGCCTTGGCGAGGATGCCATTGCTGTGATCGAGCCGGTTCTGCTCCTGCAAGGCAACAACGAAGCCAAGATAGAGCAGATGAGCCGCATCCTTGCTTCTTCTGAGGTCGGGATGAAGGGCATCGCGGAGATCCGTGAGCTGTTCAGCCTCATCTCTTCAGCCGGCATCCGCCAGAAGGTGGAGCTCGATCTGTCGCTGGCCCGCGGCCTGAACTATTACACCGGTGCCATCTTCGAAGTGAAGGCGCTTGACTACGAGATAGGCAGCATCTGCGGAGGCGGCCGCTACGACGACTTGACCGGCATCTTTGGCCTGAAGAACGTTTCGGGAGTGGGCATCTCTTTCGGAGCCGACCGTATCTACGACGTGTTGCTGGGTCTCGACAAGTATCCGGCTGCGCTGGGAAGCGCTCCGGATGTGCTCTTTGCCAATATGGGCAGGGAGGCTGTGAACTACGTGATGCCTGTTTGCGCCGCGCTGCGCGAGAGGGGCTTCTCAGTAGTGGTCTTCCCGGATGAGAGCAAGCTGGGCAAGCAGTTCGACTACGCCACCCGCAGCGGCATCCCGTTCATATCGATAAATGCCGACAGCGAAGCTGGATCCGGCACTGTCAATCTCAAAAACCTCGCAGAAGGCAGGCAGCAGACATTCGCAAAAGACGATGTCGACGCGATGGTGGCCTTCCTAAGGAAGTAGCTGACAATCAATATTTTATATGAAAATAGGTATCATCGGAGCCGGCTGGATAGCCGGCAAAATGGGGGAGACTCTCTCCGGACTGCCCGCCGAAAAGGGACTTGAGAAGTATGCGATTGCTTCGCGCGACATCGTGAAGGCCCGCGGCTTCGCGCAGGCATACGGATTCGAGAAGGCGTACGGCTCCTACAAGGAACTTGTGGATGACCCCGAAGTCGACCTGGTGTACATCGC
The DNA here is from genome assembly GCA_017551785.1 of Bacteroidales bacterium. Lineage (GTDB taxonomy): Bacteria > Bacteroidota > Bacteroidia > Bacteroidales > UBA932 > Equibacterium. The sequence continues at coordinate 988 of JAFZKU010000059.1, forward strand.
TACGCCCCATTCTCACCACTATGCTCATTCGAAGCTGGCCCTCGAGGCCGGCAAGCCTGTTCTCTGCGAGAAAGCCTTTATGGCCAACGCCCGTGAGGCCGAAGAAATCCTTAACCTGGCCCACAAGAAAGGCATCTTCATCACCGAGGCCATCTGGACGAGGTATATGCCGCTCTCGCTGAAGGTGAAGGAGCTGCTCGACGCCGGCGAGATCGGCGAGCCGCGCCTTCTCAACGCCAGCCTCTGCTACTATATGGACCACAAGGAGCGCATCCTGCGGCCCGAACTCTGCGGCGGGGCACTGCTGGACCTCGGAGTTTACAGCATCAACTTCGCGAGGATGTATTTCGGGTCGGATTTTGCTTCGTGTGTTTCATCCTGCACACGCTTCAGCACCGGCACCGACAGGCACAACCATATTATTCTCACCTACAAGGACGGCCGCGTGGCGAACCTTCAGGCCAGCGCAGGAGGTCTCAGCAACCGCGAGGGTCAGATCATCGGTGAAACTGGCTATATCGTTGTCGAGAACATCAACTGCCCTGAAAGGGTGACCGTATGGCACGACTACAAGAAGACAGCCGAGTTCCTGCCGCCAGCAGACCAGGTGACAGGCTACGAGCATCAGGTGTTCGCCTCGAAGGACGCCATCGAAAAGGGGCTCATCGAGTCGCCGTATATGCCTCATCAGGAGACGCTGGACATTATGAGGCAGATGGATGCCCTGCGGCAAGAGTGGGGGATACGTTATCCGATGGACTGATGTCAATAATGGTAATAAAAAAGGCTCACTGTTGATGTGAGCCTTTTTCGTATGTGTTGATTGAGGTTATTTCTTGATAAACTCCACGCGGCGGTTCTTTGCACGGCCTTCTTCGGTGCTGTTGTCGGCTACGGGCTCGTGGCTGCCTTTACCTACGGGACGCAGGTTGAAAGGATCGACGCCTTGCTCCTCAAGGGCCTTGACAACGGCTTCTGCACGCTGCTGGCTAAGAGGATCATTGACTGCGTCAGAGCCCTGGTTGTCGGTGTGGCCTTGAACCTCGAAGCGGGCTGAAGGGTTCTTCTTCATATATTCGGCAACTTTCTGAATCTCCTCCATTGACTCGGGTTTCAGAGTGGCCTTTCCGGTTTCGAAGAGGATGTTGTTGGTAACGAACTTACCGGTCTCCTCAATTGCCTTTGAAACAGCATCGGCAAAATCGGTGGTGTTGCGCTCATATAGATCCATCGCACCTTTGGCCATTACGACATTACGGATGTAGACGCCTTTCTTGCTGTCCGAGCTTCCTTCCATATGCCATTTTACTGGCTGTTGCATATTGGGGATATTGACGATTCGTGCACCGTTCAAATACACTTTCATTGCACGTTTATTGAAAGAGAATGCTATGTGGTTCCAGTCGTTTTTCTTGAACCACTTGTCAATCTCGTTGTCCGATGCGTGGAATTCCACGCCATTGCCATTGGGATTCCTTGCAGTGCCTCCCCAATTGATACCGCGACCATATCCTTTGCTGTCATTATCCATAAAATCGGGATGGGTTTCGGGGCTGGTACGGATATCAAATACCTGATGATCGTCTGCCCCAAGCATACGAATATCCAATGTTGCATCCCAACTGCTTCCTGGCTGGGCGGGTTGAGACAGAACATCAAACTCTATGGTAAACAGCTCCGGAAGATAATCTTCCTCCTTCATCAAAGGGAAAATACGGCCATTCTCCTCCAACTTTATGGCTTTTACTCCCTTGATGGTAACAACTTCTGCGTAGCCACTGCTGATATCCCACATAGAAGGGAACTCTCCGACCTGTTCTTTCTCGACGGTATCGTCGAAGAAAACAACAGCACCGCGCTGGAAGTCGCCATTGGCGTTTTCGGAAGTTCCGACATCTTCGTGAGCTTCCGGCTTCTTTTCGCCGCAGTCATCGCAGAAATTGCCGGTGTTGCCTTTGTGACCGCACTCGGGGCAGGTCCAGCCTTCAGCGGCGTCGTCATCGTCGACATCCCTGCCTGAACGGCTGCTGTTGTCCTTATCCTTGTTCTTGCCGCCGATAACGCCGTCAAGAACGTTGTTCACACCCTGTTCAACCTTGTTGCCAAGATTGTTTTCAACAGCATTCTTGGCCCTTTCGCCAAGATTCTTGAGAAGATTCTGTGCGCCGGCAGTGCCACAGACCAGAAGGAGGCTCACAAGGAGCAAAAGAATCTTTTTCATTATCGATAGTGTTTTAATTAATATTCAGAGGCTTGTCTTATACAAATGTAATACCCAATCTTCAGAAAATGAAACTAATCGCTTAGTTTTTTTGCCAAAGGGCTGTCTTGCACGAACACCGGGATGGCCGTGATGTCGGCCGGAACGTCGACGTAGCGGCCTCCCTCATACTTCTCGCCGGTGCGGAAATCGGTCCATCCGCCTTCGTTCTTCGGGAGGTAGACTCTCCAGTTGCTGACGCCTGCCTCGGTTATGGGGCATACCAGCAGCGACGGTCCGAACATGAATTCGCAGTCCTGCTTCAGGGCTTCGCTGTCGGCTGGAAAGTCGAAGACCAGCGGGCGCATCATGGTGTAACCCTCCTGCGAAACTTTGGCCGCGCACTCAAGGATGTAAGGCTGCAGCTTCTCGCGCAGCTTCATCGCATCGGCTATAAGGTTGTACGTCAGCTCGCTGTAGCGCCAGGGCTCTGTCTGGCTCATATAGCCGTGCACCCTCATGAAGGGCAGGAACACTGCGGTCTGCACCCAGCGAACGAGCCGCTCCTGATATTCCGCCGAAGTGTACTGGTCGCCGGGGCGGAAGAATCCGCC
>JAFZKU010000060.1 GCA_017551785.1 Bacteroidales bacterium
AACATCTCATGGACGGGCGATGAAGCAGTAGTGAAAGTCACTTACGCCGAATAGACAGCGTAAGAAGCCATAAAAAAACAGCCCCCGGATCCGGAGGCTGTTTTTTATTGTGTCAGCAACTACTAGAAGTGGTAGTAAACACCCATCTGGAAGTTCTGGTTTGTGTCGATGTTGATGCCGAAAGCACCGTTGTAATAACCGATGCGGGCGATGTGACCTACGAATGAGAAGTGGTCACCAGCCATGATGGCAATACCGGGAGCGAGACCTACACCGAACTGGGTCTGGGTTGCGCCACCTGCTGTCCATGCATTGAGCTGGAACTCACCGTCGATGAAGAGGCTTACAGGGCCGAGCTGTTTGAAGCCGTAACGATAGTAAGGTGCGAAGACGAACCTGTTGGCAGCAGCAGCGTTGCTCCAGCCGACCTGGGCGCCGATAGCAGTTGTTTTGCTGAGGTTGTAGCCAATTTCAGGAAGGATGGTAACTACGGCATTGTTGCCGGCAGCCTGGAAGCTGAGAGCACCTCCGATATAGGCCTGAGCGTTAGCGCTGAGAGCCATCAGAGACAGTGCGAGAACTACAAAAAGTTTTTTCATAAGTTATAAAGTTTGGGTTTGTAAATAGTCAGTAGGATGCTGCAAATTTTAGGTGCATACTCTACAAAGATAAACAATTATTTGTAAATAGCAAAGAGTGGCAGCATAGCCCTATCTGCGTTTGCGCAGACGCAGTCCGGCGGCCATGGTGGCGGGGCTGAAATGGAAGAGGCTGTACATCTCGCCGCCCATGGAGAACCCGCAGCGGTCGCATACGCCGTGGGTGAATCCCATGCATTTGGGGCTGCGGCTTCCGTCGGAGAAGATGAAGTTGGTGACCCAGCACCAGCGGTCTGTGCAGACTGTACGACCGTCCTTCATGCGCATAGCTTTGAGGCCAGGTACGGTGTTCATGATGGGGTAACCTTTGCGCTTGCGCTTGATCAGCATGTCGATTATCTCGTTGCGACGCTCCGGATCGAGGAAGAGTTCTTCAGTCTCCTTGAAAGGGGTGTGGAAGTTGACGGAGATGTTGTCGATGTATGGGTTATCCCTGACGTAGTCCAGAGCATCTTCGACATTGCTTTCGTTGAGGCAGTTAATCACCATGTTGACACATATGGGAGGGAGGACTTTTCCTTCGGGGGCGTTGCGTTTGAAATCCGCGATGTGCTTCTCCAGTCTTGCGAATGCGCCCTTGCCGCGGATTTCATCGTGGAAGGCTCCTATGCCGTCCATCGACACCCAGACCTGGTCGGCGTGGCTGCCATTGAACGGCAACTGGGCGTTGGTAGTTATGGTGGCGCTCCAGAATCCGATCTCATGAGCCAGGTCGATGACGTCGTCGATGGTCTTGTCTCCGTCCTTCCAGAGGTAAAGCTCTCCGCCTTCGAAGTCTACGTACCGGCTGCCGGCCTTATAACAGTACTCCAGCTCTTCGCGGATCTGCCCGAAGGTTTTAATGCGTGGATTAGTCAGCTCATACACAGAGCAGTGCTTGCAGCGGAGATTGCAGCGGTCCAGGATGAAGATTACTGACTGCAGGGGAGCCTTGCGGCCGCACAGAGCGCGGATATACCACCATACGAGATATGGAAGCTGCTTTAGCATATGCTGATTATATAGAGTACTATCTTGACAAGCATCATTATAAGGCAGAAGCCGGTGTTGACGTTGCGCATGGCGAACCATCTCATAAGATAGTAGCGGTTGCCGGGCTCCACCTTGTCCCAGTTGTCCATCGGGCCGAGCCATTTGTGAGGATGGTCGGTGGGCACTTCGACGCCTTTGGCGAACATCACCATCGACCACATCACCCAGATAGCCTGCGGCAGCATTAGCAGCACGAGGCAGTAGGCAGGGTGGATGTAGCCCAGAGCAGCGCAGAGGACCACGAGGATGAACGGCACGAAGAGGAATATGGCGTATGCGGTCAGGCCGGCGGCATCTGTCTTGAGCAGCACGGCGAGAGTTTTCTTGTGCGAAACATCGTCTACATGGCGCTCCACGAACGAATGTGTATACAGGATGTTGGTAACGAACATTCCGATGGCTATGCCGAGCGCCAGTATATGCCATGCAAAACCAGTCTCGGGGGTATAGAGGGCGCCGCAGGCAGATTCATACACTCCGCAGACCAGACAGGGGCCGAAACAGATGCCTATGGCCAGCTCGCCGAGGCCGTGGAATCCAAGCTTCAACGGCGGGGCGGAGTAGAAGTAGCAGAGGAGGGCTGCTATGCCGGCTATTATGAGAAGCTTCCAGTCGAAATCGCGGGCGATGAAAATGACCAGGCCGCCGAGAATCGCGAGGCCGAAGAAGACCGCGATGGCCACCTTCAGCTGCTTCACGGTGGTAGAGCCGTCCTTCAGGTAGGGGTATTTGTCAGTGAAGGCTTTCTCTCCCTGCTCCCTGAGACCGAGACGGTACTCCAGAAGTTCGTCCTGATAGTCGAAATAGTCGTCCAGCAGGTTGCCTCCCAGATGCACCAGGCACACGCAAAGCGCAGCCAGCAGACCCAGGAAAATGTTGAAACCACTGACGCCCAGCGCCATCACCACTGCGAGGATGCTTGGCATGAGGTTCTGCGGGGCTGCGAAGGAGCGGCTGTTGTACAGCCATTTCTTTATGAGGTTCATACAGATTAATTCTTATGTGCTTTAAAAAACTCGAAAACGTCAGGCAGCGCCATAGGAACCATATCGGCGTGGTTGCCTTCATATTCCTTGTATGACACATCGAAACCGCGCTCTTTCATCCAGTCGTACAGTTCGCGGCTGGAATCGGTGGTGGCACAGCCGAAAGAGCCTTCAGTGATGAAGATGGGCTTGTCCTTGATGTTGCCCCAGGGATAACCTTCTTCTGTCACGAACGGCCCTGAAATCGGAGCGAGAGCCTTCCAGTAGTCCGGATATTTGCCTCCGATATACCAGGTGCCTCCGCTGCCCATGGAGTGTCCCATCAGGAACATATTCTTTCTGTCCACGGGGAAATTAGCGAGGACAAGTTCTATGACGTTGATGACGTCTTTCTCGCTGATGCACTGATCTGCTTTCCTTTCCTCTGTGGGCTGTGCGTCGAGAATGCTTGCATTAGCTTCGTCACGCCCGAAGCTTCCCGGCAGTTTGAGATATGTGCCGTATGCTCCATGGCCGCCGAGAGGAGATACCAGCAACATGCCGTACTTGTCAGCCAGTTTCACCATCTGGAAATCTTCCTGGTCGAGGTAAGAGCTTTCTGTGTTAAATGCTCCGTGGAGGAACATCACCATCGGCAGCTTGCTCTTGCCGTCCCAGTTGGAAGGCAGGCATACTCTGAAAGGAAAATCCTCACCAGCATCGTCGAACAGATAGGAATAGTGTCTGTCGAACTCCTTCGAATCGGGGAGGGGAATGATGGGGGTGACTTTGGCAAGTTCGCGGGAGGCCTGCATCTGGGCCACGGCCTCGATGTCAGTGCCCATAGCAAGGGGCGACCTGTCATATTTTTGTACGGGTTTGCAGCTTATAAGGGCAAGTACGAGCACGCAGGCTGCGATGAGAGCATATAACAATGCCTTGAGAGTCGAGTTCTTTTTCATGTGGCAAATTTACATTAATAATGCTTACCTTTATAATCGTTTTCGCTGCAATTACAACTAGTACTACAATAATATGAAACTAATCCGTAAATGTATCTTGTCCTCAGTGGCGCTTTTTGCAGCTTTCTTTGCGCTAGCTCAGGACAACCAGCTTCCCATCTATCTTAATACGGCGTACTCCTTCGAGGAGAGAGCCGCCGACCTGGTATCCCGCTTCACCCTCGAGGAGAAGCAGGCTCTGCTCGGTAACAACATGGCCGCAGTGCCCCGTCTCGGCATAAAAGGCTACAATGTATGGAGCGAGGCTCTCCACGGAGTGCTTTCAGGTGCCAACCCGTCTGTAGGAATCCAGGGCCCTTCATCATTCCCCAACAGTGTGGCTATCGGTTCTGCCTGGGACCCGGCTCTCGCTGAGAGGATGGCCTCAGCCATCGCTGACGAGGCCCGCGCCATCTATGCAACCGGCACAAAAGGCCTGACCTTCTGGAGCCCTGTCGTAGAGCCTGTCCGCGACCCCCGCTGGGGACGTACAGGTGAGTCTTACGGTGAGGATCCTTTCCTTGCCGCAGAGATTGCCCGCGGTTTCGTACGCGGCCTTATGGGCAGCGACCCGAAATATCTCAAGGCAGTTCCGACCGCAAAGCACTACTTCGCCAACAACAGTGAGTTCGACCGCCACGTCAGCAGTTCCAACATGGACAGCCGCGACATGCGCGAGTTCTATCTCTATCCGTACAAGCGCTTGATTGAGGATGAGAATCTCCCTTCAATCATGTCATCATACAACGCCGTGAACCATATCCCGACCACTGCCGGCAATTTCTATATCGACACAATCGCCCGCAGGACTTACGGTATGAAGGGATATGTTACAGGCGACTGCTCTGCCGTGCAGGATGT
>JAFZKU010000061.1 GCA_017551785.1 Bacteroidales bacterium
ATATACAGCCAGTAAGACTGCCATCCACGGGAATGCGGCCTGCACAGCTCCGGTCTCCTCGCCGGCAGCCACCATTGTGAGCGGCTCGGCCGAAACGCTGACAGTCACCGTACGGAGCCTGATTAGCGGCAGCAGGAGGCAAAGGTACGACCCGGCCAGCAGAACGGCCCTGTTCAGCTTGAAGAACGTAGTCCTGCGCATAACCAGCAGGTAAAAGGCGTAGAACAAGCTCAAGTAGAGCCCTGCGCGTGCGATATATAAAAGGAACGCTGTCATTTTTTGTTATTTTCGATTTGGGCGATCAGATCTTTCAATTGCTGCAGGTCCATCTTGTCTTCCTCCACGAACTGCGACACCAGACTCAGGTAGGAGTTGTCATAATAGCGGGCTACCACATCGGAAATGGTGTTGCCGCGGTACTGCCTCTCGGAAATCTTCACCTTGTAGCGGAACGAATTGGCCATCGGCTCCCTCTCCAGAAAACCCTTCTCTTCAAGGAACTTCACAAGTGTCGCCACAGTGTTATAGTGAGGCTTCGGATCGGGAATATAATTGATCAGGTCACGGATAAACAGACTCCCGTGCTCCCAGAAGATGTTCATCAGCATCTCCTCTTTTGCTGTCAGCTTCAGTTTCATATGTTACAGTAAGAAATGGTCTCGAGAACAAATTTAATACTTTTTTCTTAAACTCCTAAATTTTTTAGTAGAATTCAATATTTTTTTAGGAGATACTCCTGCGCCCTGCAGGTCAGCCTTGCCACAAAAATTACACCAACCCGAAATTCACAGAGCGGATGATGATGCCCTGGAGGTGCTTCTGGGTGGGGGCCGCCCGCTCTGTGAGCCAAAATCGCCGCAGAAAGCGGGTGGGGATGCCCTGCAGGCACTTCTGGGAGGGGGTCATCCGCTCTGTGAATTTTGGGTTAGGAGAGGGCTGCGACTTTACTATGGCAACAGCTTTCGGTCTGGGACTTGGAGCTGGTCGTGGCCACATAAAGGGGTAATTATGTCTGAGGAGCCAACTGGCCTGATCAGCCGAGAGCTTCTTCGGTGGCGGCCCAGATGCGGGCGTCGAGGTCGGGGGCGAAGTAGCGGGAAGGGATGGCGTTGTCGCCGCGACCGACAAAGTAGCGGTTGTGCGCCTGTCCGGTCAGGGCGCGGAGGGCTGGCTGCACGCCGGCCGCAGGCTTTCTGCAGAGCGGCTTGAAGATCGCATCGGCCAGCGGGTCGTACCAGTGGCCGAGGTCGATCATGTTGGAGGCGACGATGCCGGGGTCGGCCAGATTTACCCGCAACGAAGGGTGGCGTCGCGCCAGCTCCATCGAAAATGACAGCAAGGCACGCTTGGCCCGGGCGTAGGTGCCCAGCTGGCTGAAATCCTTCTCGGCTGGCCGGAGAGTCTGCTCGCTCAGCGGCGCGAAACGGCAGGTCAGAGAGATCATATTCACTATGCGTGCGTCCTCCGGCAGCTTGGGCAGCAGCAGCTGAGTCAGCAGCCAAGGCCCGAAGTAATTCACCGAAAAGGTATTCTCGAAGCCGTCGCCGGTAATGCTGTAGCCTTTCGAGATGACACCGGCATTATTGAAAAGACCGGCCACCGTGCCGGCATCTATGCCCTCGGCAAAACTTCGCACCGAAGCCATCGAAGCCAGGTCCAGCTGGCGGATTTCAATGTCAGCGGCAGGAATGCGACCAAGGATGTCAGAACGCACAGCCGCGGCCTTGCTCAGATTGCGGCAGGCCATCAGGACCGGAACGCCCCGGGCAGCCAGCGCCTCGACGGCTGCAGCCCCCATACTTCCGGTAGCACCTGTGATTATGATACGGCCATTCATTTCCACCTTTCTTCGGCTTTCTGCACCTCGCGGCTGAGGCGCTTCGGCAGATCGGCCACGCAGCGGTTGCACTTCATCTCGAGGGTGTACATACGGCCGATGCAGTAGTTCGAGTGGCCGCACGGGCTGCGGTCTATCTCGCCGCTGCGGAGTTTCTTTACGAAGTCGGTATCACGCACCAGCGCGCGGGCCACCTGCAGGCCCTGGAAGCCGGCTGCCAGCACCTCTTCCATCTTTGCCCGGGACACCAGGCCTCCCACATATATCAGCGGCAGCTTCACTGCTGCACGGAACTTCTTGGCATCTTCCAGGAAATAGCCCTCGGAATACGGCACGGTGGGAACCATTATGCGGCCGAACAGACGCACCATAGCGCGCAGCCACCAGAACTTGCGCATGTCCATGTAGTGAGTCATGGTCTTCAGCGGCATCGCCCCGCGCATTACCTCCATCGGCGCCTTGCTGACGAAGCCTGCCGACAGCACGATGGCATGCACGCCCAGCCTCTCCAGCTCGCGGGCCACCTCGAGGCACTCAGCCTCCTGCATGCCACGGCGGAACCCGTCGTGCATATTCATCTTCACAATGACACCCATATCGTCGCCGGCAGCCTCCATCACCTTAGTGATGACGCGCCGCATCAGCCGCATGCGGTTGTCGAGCGAACCTCCGTACTCGTCGTGACGGTGGTTGGTGTAGGGCGACAGGAACTGGCTGATCAGATAGCCATGTCCGGCATGGATCTCCACGCAGTCGAAGCCTGCCTCGCGAGCCAGATTCACCGCCTTGCCGAAATCCTCCACCAGAGCGTCGATCTCAGCCACCTTCATCCCCCTTACAAAGGTCGGCGAATAGAGGTTGAAGCCGCTCGAAGCGCCTACCGGCATACAGCCGCAGGTGGCGCGGTGGGTCATGTTGCCGCAGTGGCCAAGCTGGATGGAGCATTTCGCTCCGGCGGCATGCACGTCATCAGTAATCTTCTTCAGCCCCGGCACTATCTCTTCCCTCATCCACAGCTGGCCATCGAACGACAGTCCGCTGCGGTTCACAGAGGCGTAGGCCAGAGTTGTCATTCCCACTCCGCCCCGGGCCACGGCCACATGATAATCGTAAAGATCTTTGGTCGGGCTGTTGCCGTAGGCCATGTTTTCGAAAGCGGCCGAGCGGATTACGCGGTTGCGCAGCGTCACCGGGCCTATGGTGACCGGTGTGAAGATAGGAGATGACTGAGGATCTGAGACCATATTAATATATGAACGGCAAAATTCGTTTCACATGGCTGGTGTCCAGCTCGTCGCCGAACTCTGCGCTGTAAAGGTCGTAGATGCGGGCGGCGCGGGGTGCCAGATTGGCGAAGGTCCAGAGGGCGAACACGGCCCCGGCCCACGACCAGGTGAGGATGGCGAAGCCCACCCATTCCGTGAACTCCCCGAAGTAGTTGGCGCTGGTCACAAAGCGGAACATCCCGCCCTTCGGCAGATAGTGAGCAGTGTCACCCGGCTTGCGGAGGTTGCGGATGATGCTGTCCGACTGGATGTTGACATACATGCCGAAGATGAACAGCGCAGTGCCGGCAAGGAAAGGCAGGCTGGTAAACCAGCTTTCCGGATAGAAATCAGCCGGCGACACGTAGAATATCCATCCGCCCTGCATCAGAGCGTTCAGGGTGTTGAAGACCGCCCCCATCAGCACAATTGCCAGCGGCATCTTGCTGTGGCCGCGCAGTTTCAATGGGAATATGAAGGAGCGGTGGAAATAGTGAGCCTCGAAAATCAGCAGGAAAGCCAGCCTTATCGTGTCGGCCCTGCGGTCGGACATCCACCACAGCAGCAGCATCGCAATGAACACCGGCACCTCCATCACGAACCAGCCCAGATGGTTGTCTACAGAAGGCCCCCACTTGGCTGTATAGAACTTGCCGTAGCCGGCGTTGACGAAGTACAGGCACACGAAAACTATCAGGGCCACAATAGCCATGCCTATAAGGAAGAGGTTGAAGGTGTGGGGTGAAAACATAAGGCTATTTGAACTTTTTCCACAGAGCAGCCTCGATGGGTGCGGGGATAATAGATATCAGGAAGGGAAGCCAGACATTCATGAAGGCCGGGCTGATGACGCGGCGGCCGCGGAACATGGCGCGGAGGGCTCGTTTCACAAGCCACCTGGGGGTGCGGATGAGGCCCGTGCGGACTCCTACCTTCATCCACTTCTCGCTGAGCCGGTAGAGCGGCGTCGCGATGGCAGCCGGGCAGACGGTGGTCACGCCAACGCCGTAAGGCTTCATCTCGAAAGAGATGGACTTTCCGAAACTCTTCAGATAGGCCTTGGTGGCTGAATATATCGTGATACCCGGGGTGGGGAGTTTGGCGGCCATAGATGACATGTTCAGCATATAACCGCTGCCACGCTTCTTCATGGCGTCGCCGAAAAGGATGCAGGCGCGAGTCACCGTAGTTATGTGAAGATTCAGCATGGCCTGCACCTTGCCAAGGTCGGCGGCTTCGAGTTCCTTGAAGAAGAACATCCCGGCATCGTTGACCAGAACATCCGGGAGGATGCCGGCCTGGTTCACGCACCATTCATAGAGCTGGTCGGCAGAATCTGCCTGCGCCAGGTCCTGGAAATGCGTTGTGACTTTGACGGGGAATTGCGCGCGCAGAGACGCAGCCGCCGCATCGAGCTCATCCTGACGGTTGCTCACCAGAATCAGGTCGTATCCGCGTCCGGCCAGCTGCCGTGCGAACTCAAGCCCCATCCCGGAGCTCCCGCCTGTGATCAATGCCGTCATCTACGCGTACGTACGTGTTACTACAAAGGTAATCATTTCAAAAAACCCGTCATCGAAAAAAATATTGCAAATAAATTTGGTTTATATTGTAAACTAGTTTATCTTTGCAGTGAGATCAAGACAGACTGCGCAGCTGGACTTGACCCAAAACCAAGTTAAACAGTTGATATTATGGAACAAAACAAAGAAATGACAGCTCAGGAAAGTCTGAAGCTCATCACAGAAACTATGAACAGCAGCCGCAAGGAGATTGTCCGCCACAGCGGAAAATACTTCGTAATGTGGGGCATTCTGCTCACGGTTTTCTCTATTGCTGTGTACATTCTCTGGAAGACCACCGGTAAGGCAGCCTGGAACAATCTCTGGTTCGCCCTGCCCGCTGTCGGATTCCCTCTTGCAAGATGGAGTAAAAGCAAAGAGCAGCCAGTTCACGTAGAAAACTTCATCAGCCGCATCAATGGCGGAGTATGGGGCACATTCGGCCTGTTCGCTTGCTCAGTTGCCCTCTTTACCGTACTCTTCGGGGTGTTCAGCGATTCTCCTCTGGCCAACCTCGTAATGGGAGCCAGCCTCACTGCAATGATCGTCCTCCTCTTCGGCATGGCTGAGACCATCAGCGGCATCGCCCTCAAGAACTGGGCTATCAAGATTGCAGGCTGGGTTACCGGCATCGGCGGAATGGCCATCTATTACATAACCGGCGCCAACCAGGAGCAGATGCTTATCTTCACCTTCGCAGGCATCGTCCTCGCAGCCACGGGTCTGATCATCAAATATCAATACAAATAAAACGGCAAGCCATGTTTCCCAAGTTGGACCCGCTCCTGCACTCTGAACTGAGACTGGCCGTCATGTCGATACTGGCCGGGGTAGATGAGGCTGACTTCACCTACCTCAAGAAGCAGACCGGCGCCACATCCGGCAATCTCAGCGTGCAGATCGACAAGCTGACATCAGCAGGGTACATTACCGTGGAGAAAGGCTTCAAGGGCAAGATGCCCTGCACCACCTGCAAGATGACCGAAGCCGGCCGGCAAGCCTTCGACTCCTACGTCACCGCCCTGAAAGAATATCTCACAACCGGCGCATAAACAGCGCCTGAGCATTATCTCACCGCCGGCGCATACAAGACGCCTGATACTTATAGCGAAAACCCGCAAGGTCACCGACACCTTGCGGGTTTCTCATATCATGAAAGCCAAACTCACGCCCCAACCCAAAATTCACAGAGCGGATGACCCCCACCCAGAGTGGTCTGCAGGGCACTCTTGCCCGCTTTCTGCGGCGATTTTGGCTCACAGAGCGGGCAACCCCCTCCCAGAAGCACCTCCAGGGCATCATCATCCGCTCTGTGAATTTCGGGTTGGGGGAGACAACTGTTGCCAGGCATTATTTTGGTCGGCTACGACAACCGTTACTATGCTTTTTATTGGGTTGGCAACTATATGGATCAAAGACGGTCCTTAACTTCGTCGTAGACCAATCCCGACAAACGGATTATTTGCTTAAGTGAGCTGTTATATCGTGCCTTCATGGTGCGAGCGAGATTCAAGCGCTGCTGAGTCGTTAATCCCTTAATACTATTCGTACCAAACAGTTCCTTGCAGATTTCGTTCTTGTGCTGGCGCATTTCCTGCATAGGGATGGACAAGTGGGAGATGCTTCCGCCTCGGGCATCGACATCTTCTTCCTTCGTGCGACACAAGAAGAAATTGAAGCTCCTGCAAGTTTTGAAAATCTGCTCGACAATACCATAGGCGACATATTCGCCGGGGAAAATCAGCCGGTCGATCATCCTTATTTCTGCCGAATCCTGTTTGCGGGTTTTCAAGACATCGCGCCGCCAACTCAAAGTCATTTGCGAAGAACATGCGTTGTACTGGCTCATGTCCGTCCACCGGGGAGAGCACCAAAGGCCAGGCGTTTTGAAGTACAGAGGTCCGCTTGACCAGGGGTAATCCAGGGCGTTATGACGTAATCCTGCGACGGGGGCATTTTTAACAGTATAGCAGATGACAGTTTTAAGATAGAAATCGGTATCGACTTGTTGGTGGTTGATCGGAACTCCATCAAACTTGTGGCGCTCTTGATATCTGTTCGAAATATGCCTGGATGTGCGTTTCACATAGTCGTGCATGAAACGGTTGCACTCGTCGAATTCGCCGTATAGGACGAAATGAACATGAGTGTCCATCAAGGAAAAGGCCAGGATGGTTATCTTATAGTCCAGCGATGTGACATATATCCTGTTCATCCCGTCAATGAAATCAGATTCGTCATAAAACATCTGGTCGACAGCATTCCCGTCTGTTGAGAAGTGCCAGCAATTCTTGATCTTGATTGTTTCGCCTTTTACGAAGGGGGCGTTCAGCCCGAGATCAGAGACGATCTGCCCGAGCAGTTTTTGATTTTTCTCCATCTTCTTTTCCAGCGCCGCTTATGGCTGCTCTCAAGCAAAGTTATGTTTTTTGCCCCTTGTCACCAACTAAAATTCAACCCAAATTTCACAAAGCGGATGGCCCCCTCCCAGAGTGGTCTGCAGGGCACTCTTGCCCGCTTTCTGCGGCGATTTTGGCTCACAGAGCGGGCAACCCCCTCCCAGAAGCACCTCCAGGGCATCATCATCCGCTCTGTGAATTTCGGGTTGGTGAATAGTAACGCTTCCGACCGGGAGCACCTCGCACAGAAAGCGCAAAGAGTGCATTATTCTTTTTTCAATTCTGTCGCAGGATTCGTCTTCGCGGCCTTAAGGGTCTGCCAGATGACAGATGCAAGGGAAAGTATCACATTCAGCAGGGCGGCTGCGACAAATATCCACCAATAATCGGTAATATGTTCAGCATAGTTTTGCAGAAAACGGTCGCAAACCAAAACCGCAAGCGGAATAGCAATCAGCAACGAAATGCCTATCCAGCTCATATAGGTAAGCACTCCGCGGTTGGTCTCGGACACGACAGTGCCGCCGAAGACTTTGCGGATAGCGATGCTTTTGGCATTGGCACCGGCATAATGGGAACTCATCGCCACGAGGGCCAGCAATGACAACAGGATAGAGATGAGGCAGAAAATTTCAACCAGGCGGACATAGCGGCGCATATCATCATGGTCAGTGGCAATCAAGTCCTTTATAAAATCGTTTTTCGCATACTCCATATCGAAGACATCCGAGAAACCATACTTCTCCTTGCAATATGCCCCGATGGTCTCCCTGAACCACTTTTCAAAAGCCCTATGGTCGGGATCGGTCCGAATAAGGAAAGCACCCAGATACTCCGATGAAGCACTTACCTCCACGATGGGTACAGCATCCGCATCTTGATATCTGTCTTTACCGTTGACCGGGATGGTCCGGAAATCCTGTATGATTCCTCCAACAGTCGACGGATAATACTCTGGATGATTCTCGTATGCCCAATATAGACCGGCAGGAGTATCATTCTCCCTGATTATGCCGTACTTATTTGCAGCCGACCGAGTCAGAAAAACTGATCCTTTTATCTGTGCAAAACTATCTTCAACGCGGAATCCGAGCATTGCAAATGCCGTACTGTCACATCTTATGGTCTTCAACATTCCCTGCTTTCCGGACTGGATATTCGACACATACGTCGGATACCCTGTCGCACATCCGATTTCCCGGACGAGAGGACAAGCCCGGAACAAGTCTGCTAATTCATTCATATCTTTACCTCTCTCTACAAACCCAGGAATGTAGAAAAACAGGTCCTCTTGCATATCTGCACCCAGATCAGCATTCTTCAAATAGTTCAACTGACGTTCAAGTGTGATGGTCATTACAATCAGCACTACTGCCAGCACACTTTGCAGAATAATGCAAATCTTGCCGAAATACATCTTACGCTTGCGGCGTATCTTGCCCGACACCACATCCAACGGACGGAAGGAAGCACAGGACGCTGCAGGGGCGATACCGGCCAACACGCTGACCAGCAGCACGAGCGCGCCGGAGATTAGCCAGAATCCTCCATCAGGCCGGATCCGGAAAGGCACATTGAGTCCTGTCGGGCGGATGCTGTCAAGTACCGGGGCAATCCACAAAGCCAACAGGATGGCAAGCAGATAGCAGACAGAGACAAATAGTAGCGTTTCGCCAAGCACACGCATGAAAACATGGCTTTGATCCTCGCCGACCAAACGGCGCGTAGCCATCTCTCTGGCACGGTCACCAGTGACGGCCATACACAAATTGACATAGCCTAGCATTGCGGACACGAGCAAAAGGATCACCAATGCTATCAACACGGAAAGATACATTCGTTTACCCTGACGAAGGGCGAATTGTGTTTGTTCCGACAGGTAGATATCATCGTATGCCGTCAGCATCCGGGCGTCTTTTTCGTCCCGGCTCAAGAACCAGCCTTGCAGATTCCTGATACGAGTGTTCAATACTGAATCTACCTGAATACCTTCATGAAGGCGGGAAAAAAGATAGGCGACATATCCACGACTATTATGCCCCATGTCAGATTCCCGAACTTCCGTTGCCTGGGGGCAGAGCCGCGACTGGAGGCTCACGGCGAAATCAAAGTCTCCCAGGATGGAATAGGAAGGATCTTCGATTACGGAGGTAATCCTTGTCGGGACAGGCTGGGAGGTCGGGTTTTCCAGCCAGCCCAGCGCCTCACCGATCGGATCCCGGTCAGGGAAAAAACGGCGGGCTGCCGAAACTGTAATTGCCACTCCTTCCCCGCTTTCAAAAGGTTCACGAATGCCAGACAGAACTTGCAACGGTATCATCCCGAACAGATTAGGATCCATCATCCCGATTGCGACAAGTCGATTCTCTCCAGCAATCTGGATCATAGCCTGTTCAATGGTAAAAGCAGCTGTTTCCTGGATTTCCGGAATGGATGCTAGCTCCTCTTTCACACGGTATTCCCCGACAATACTGCCACCGGATGCGGGACCAACAAGATACAAGTTGTTGTGGTCCGGCACGTTGTATACAATCCGCAACTGATCCCGGATAGATGAACCTATGATGATTATAAAAGCCAGACTCACAATCAGGCCAACCGCCTCGATAGTGGTGTAAAGTTTATTTTGGGATAGAAATTTCAGGTAACTCTTCATTTTATTCTTTTTTAAGCACTTCGGCCGGATTCATCCTGGCCGCCCGCAGATAGTGCGACAGCACAACCAGGGCGCAAAGTGCCGCCACAATGATGAGCGTCAGGGCAAACACGCCCAGAGAGAAGCCCACCCGGTGCGAGAACTGCTGCAGGTAGTACCGCACAATCAGCCAGCCTATCGGCGCGGCAACAACATAGCAGATGGCCACCGTACGCAGGTAGATCCACAGGCCCTCCGAAGTAATCTGGGGGATCTCTGCTCCCAACACACGCTTGATGGTAATCTCCATCCGCTTATACTGCACATCCATCAGCACCTGACCCCAGATGCCCACCAGCGACAGCAGCACCGCCAGCAGCGAGAACAGCCACACAGCCACGCGGAGCCTTTCTTCGCCGCTGTAAAGATTCTTGCCGATGGATTCATAGAACTGCACATCATAAGGCATAGTCGGATCCATCTCTGTCAGGACGGTCTTGATCTTATCCACAGCCGCAAAACGGTCGGCGCCCACGGCAAGGCGGATATATGCGAATGGCATCGAGTGCCCCTTCTTGGTATGCACCTGAAAGGCTACCGGTGAATCGGCTTTTCGCATCGAGGTGATATTCACATTATTGATAAAGCCGATGATAGGTTCTCCGTCGCCGGATTCAGTGAGCTCCGCCCCGCGGGTTTTCATGTCTTGCGTGAGCAAGTAAGGCCCGAACTCGCCTTCATTGAAATCACGGCCTTCCAGCACCTCCAGCCCCAGCACTTGCGGCAAGTTCCAGCTGCAGTAAATCATACTCATCAACACCTCGCCGTCGCCGAAATTGGCGCCCTGGGTAGAATAGGTATCAGAGCCACCGATAAGGTCATTCGCAAAGGCCACGTCTTCCACATCCGGAAACGCGCATAAGCGTTCTCTCAGCCAGTCTGCCTTTTCACGGCCATTTTCACCGCCGATATTCACCACAGCCAGGTTATTTTTGTTGTAGCCGCAGGGATATCCTTGCATATACCGGCTCTGTCGCTGCACAAACAGGACAAAAATGAGCAGGGCGATGGACACCACGAACTGCACACCCACCAGCACCGAGCGCAACGTCTTCCCGGACTGTGACAGCCCGTAGTTACCCCGGAGGATAAGAGCCGGCTGCCCGGAGGTCGAATAGATGCCCGGCCAGATGCCGGCAATGATGCCCGTGGCCAGCGCTACCGTTCCAACGAATACCAGAAGTCCCCAGTGCTTGCCGAGCGTAAAGGACTGCATCAGCACTCCCTGGGTGGCCAGCGCCTCGGATACTGGTCCCAGCAGCAAGGCGGCCACTGCAAAGGCGCAGAGGCACCAAATGACGGCTTCGGCCACCACCAGCGTCCGCAGGCGTGTCGTGGAGGAGCCAAGGATCTTCTGCAGGTTGATATTTCGGATGCGCAGCGGTGTCAGCGCCACATAGAAGTTCGTGAAATTGATAAGGCCGATGGCCAGGATCAGGATGGCGATAGCAATCAGCAGAAGCAGCTGAGACCGGCTGCCACTCTTATAGACATTTCCCTCGTTCCGGAAATAGATGCTCGTCAGTGGCACCAGCTCAATGGGTTTAAGCCAGTCCCCGTGCGGAGCAAAGTCGAAGTGGCTGTTAAATTCATCGACCACAGCCTCTGCGCTGCCAGCATCGTCCAGCAGCAGATAGCAGATGAAATTCGCTCTGTCATAAGCCCCCTTCTGGATATCACCGATGGTCAGATACAGGTCGTTGCCTAGCTGCGTATTGGAAGGGAAATCCTCGTAAACACCCGTCACAGTGATTTCCCGAGGCAGTTCCATATACTTGGCGTCCGTCTTCAGCAACTTGCCCAACGCTGGCTCCCCGGGGAACA
>JAFZKU010000001.1 GCA_017551785.1 Bacteroidales bacterium
CCAGGTTGCGGCCGGCATACATTTCCTGGTGCCGCTGGGCACAACGGCCGAAACGCCTTGCCTCAGCGACGATGAGAAGGTGGAAATCCTGAAGCTCTGCCGCGCCCACGCCCCGAAGCTCACCCTGCTGGTCGGCGCAGGCACCAACTCCCTCACCGGAACTCTGCGCAACATCGACCTGCTGGCCCCCCATGGGGCAGACGCCTTCCTGATTGTGACTCCCTACTACAACAAGCCCACCCAGAACGGCCTCTACGAATATTTCAAGGCAGTGGCAGCCCATTCTCCCAAGCCGATAGTGCTCTACAACGTGCCCGGCCGCACAGGGGTG
This sequence comes from Bacteroidales bacterium, assembly GCA_017551785.1. Taxonomy (GTDB): domain Bacteria; phylum Bacteroidota; class Bacteroidia; order Bacteroidales; family UBA932; genus Equibacterium. The sequence continues at coordinate 332 of JAFZKU010000001.1, forward strand.
AACATCACCGACGCCACCACCCTCAGGGTAGCCGCCGAACCAAACGTGGCCGCCATCAAGGAAGCCAGCAGCAATTACGCCCAGATATCTAAGATACTCACCGCCGCTCCCGAAGGCTTCCAGGTCTTCAGCGGCAATGACGACGAGACTCTCTCGCTAATGGCCACCGGAGCTTCCGGAGTCATCAGCGTAGTGTCGAACGTAGTGCCCGACAAGATGGCCGCCCTCTGCAACGCCCTCATGGCCGGCGACTACGCCACAGCCCGCGACCTCTTCCGCATCCTGCTCCCGCTCTGCAAGAACTGCTTCGTCGAGAGCAACCCCATCCCCGTGAAGGAAGCCCTTGCGCAGATGGGTCTCATCCGCAACGAACTCAGGCTCCCTCTGACCAAAGCCACAGAGGCTACAGCCGCAATCATGAATAAAACTTTGAAAGACCTGAATCTGCTATGAAAAAGATACGCGCAGCCGTAGTCGGCTATGGAAACATCGGCCGTTATGCCCTCGAAGCCCTGCAGGCTTCTGAAGATTTTGAAATCGCAGGTGTCGTGCGCCGCAACGCCACTGACATCCCGGCCGCTCTCGCCGGCATTCCCGTCGTCGCAAGCCTCAAGGATCTCAAGGACGTGGATGTAGCCATCCTCGCCACCCCGACCCGCAAGGTTGAGCAGTATGCTCTCGAGGCTCTCGCCCTAGGCATCAACACCGTCGACAGCTTCGACATCCACACCAAGGTGCCCGAGTTGCGCGCCACTCTCGGCGATGCAGCCCGCAAGGCCGGCAAGGTGTCTGTCATCTCAGCTGGTTGGGATCCGGGTTCCGACTCTATGGTCCGCGCCATCCTGCAGGCCTGCGCCCCGAAGGGTCTTACCTATACCAACTTCGGCCCCGGCATGAGCATGGGCCACTCCGTAGCATGCAAGGCTGTAGAAGGTGTGAAGGATGCTCTGTCGATGACAATCCCGATGGGAACAGGTGTACATCGCCGCATGGTGTATGTGGAGCTGCTCCCCGGCGCCGATTTCGAGAAGGTGGCCGCCACCATCAAGGCTGACCCTTACTTCGTCAACGACGAGACTTATGTCTACAACGTGCCGTCTGTGGACGCTCTGAAGGACATGGGCCACGGTGTAAACCTCGTCCGCAAAGGTGTCAGCGGAAAGACCCACGACCAGCTCTTCGAATTCAATATGCACATCAACAACCCTGCGCTGACCGGACAGATCCTCGTGTCAGTGGCCCGCGCCGCCACAAGGCTGGCTCCAGGCTGCTACACCATGATCGAGATCCCGCCGGTGGACATGCTTCCCGGCGGCCGTGACGAATGGGTTGCCAAGCTAGTTTAATATGAAACGTGTAGCCATACAGGGACATTTCGGCAGTTTCCACGACCAGGCCGCCCAGACTTTCTACCTCAACAAGCTGGGTTATGTGCCTCAGATAATCGAGTGCCCCAACTTCGCTTCGCTCTATCCGGCTATGGAGACCGGGAAGGCCGATGCCGCCATCATGGCCATCGAGAATACCATTTCCGGCGGACTGCTCCCCAACTTCGAACTGCTGCGCCTCCACGAAGTGCGCATCAAGGGGGAGATATACCTCCAGATCCACCAGAACCTGATGGCTCTGCCCGGCCAGAAGATCGAAGACATCAAAGAGATCCGCACCCACTACATGGCCATCAACCAGACCCGCGATTTCTTTGAAAAGAATTGCCCCTGGATCCAGCTGGTGGAGTCGGAAGACACCGCCGCCAGCGCCATTGAGATAGCGAAGAAGCAGCTGAAGGGCGTGGGCGCCGTGGCTTCGACAGTAGCTGCACAGCAAAACAATCTGGAAATTCTCGCCGCAGGCATCGAGACCTATAAGGAGAACTTCACAAGGTTCCTCGTGCTGGACGACGGGTTGGATCTGGCCGATGACGAAATAGACAAAGCCTCTATCTGCTTCACGCTGCCCCACAAGCCGGGCTCGCTGGCGCACATTTTGGCCATCATGTCGTTCTACGAGATGAACCTCACCAGGATCCAGTCCCTTCCCATCCCGGGCCGCAAATGGCAGTATTTCTTCTACATAGACATCAAATTTGACAATAAGGAGCATTATATGCAGGCTCTCACAGCGGTCCGTCCGCTGATCGAGGACCTCAAGATCCTCGGCGAATACAAAGCCGCAATCTAATTTTACGCAAACAACATTTGAAATGAACATAGGAATTATCGGTCTCGGTCTTATAGGTGGTTCAATGGCGATTGACCTGCGCCGTCGCAAATTTGCCGACAGGATAGTGGGAATGGATGCCGACAAGGTGAACGCCGCTGCGGCCCTGAAGATCGGTCTCGTCGATGAGATTGTAGACGAGGACGAGTGCGTGGAAAAGAGCGACATCATAATAGTGGCTGTGCCGGTGAATGTCGCAGTGAAGGTGGTCTGCAGGGTGCTGGACCGTTTCCAGAAGGAAGGCTGGACCGACAAGATAGTGATGGACGTGTGCTCCACCAAGGAGCAGATCGCGCAGGCTACCATGTACCATGCCTGCCGCAAGCAGTATGTGGCCACCCACCCCATGGCCGGTACTGAGTATTCAGGTCCCTGGGCTGCCATGCCTAACCTCTTCGACTCGAAGGTGTGCATTATCGCCGACCAGGCCGAGTCTTCGCCGAAGGCTCTTGACACCGTACAGAAACTCTACGACGCCCTGAACATGAGGGTAGGTTTCATGAGCGTGTCTGCCCACGATGTCCATACGGCCTACGTGTCTCACTTGTCCCACGTGGTTTCATTCGCCCTGGCCAACACTGTCCTCGACAAGGAAAAAGACGAAAAACATATATTTGACCTCGCTTCCAGCGGTTTTTCTTCCACTGCCAGGCTTGCCAAGAGTAATGCCGACATGTGGACTCCGATTTTCATCCAGAACAAAGACAATATAGTCCGCGTCACAGATGCCTTCATCCAGAGTGTGCAGGAGCTGAGAGATGCCATCGACAACATGGACGAGACCGCCATCCGCGGTTTTATCGAAGAGGCTAACCGCATCAAACGTATTATCAAGTAAAGAAATGGCAAGACAACTCGATATAATCCCCGTAGAAGAATGGGGCTTCTTCACCCTCCCCAAGCCGATGGTGATTGCAGGCCCGTGCAGCGCTGAGACTGAAGAACAGGTTTTGGAGACGGCCAGAGGGCTTCGCGCGCTCGGCATCAATATGTTCCGTGCCGGCATCTGGAAGCCGCGCACCCACCCGGGAAGCTTCGAAGGCATAGGCACTCCGGGGCTCAAATGGCTCCAGAAGGTGCGTCAGGAGACCGGCCTGAAGGTCTGCACCGAGGTTGCCAACGAGAAGCATGTCTACGAATGTCTCAAATACGGCATCGACATGGTCTGGATCGGCGCCCGCACTTCTGCGAATCCGTTCATGGTGCAGGAGATTGCGAACGCTCTGCGCGACACCGACATGCCAGTGCTCGTCAAGAATCCTGTAAATCCCGACCTCGACTTGTGGATCGGTGCGCTGGAGCGCCTCAATATGGCCGGCATCAAGAAGCTCGGCGTCATCCACCGCGGTTTCACTTCGTTCCGCAAGATGAAATACCGCAACGATCCGGGCTGGCAGATTGCCGTGGAGCTGCGTACCAGATATCCGCAGATGCCGTTCTTCGCCGATCCCAGCCACATGGGCGGCGCACGCGGCTATATCCTCGAGCTGTCACAGAGGGCCCTCGACCTCGGTCTGGACGGCCTTATGATTGAGAGTCACTGCAATCCTTCCGTCGCCCTGAGCGACGCTTCGCAGCAGCTTACTCCCGCGCAGCTGCATGATCTTCTCGGCGAGATCCGCGTCCGCGAGAAACAGAGCGAGGACAAAGACTACAAGGACAATCTGAGTCAGCTGCGTGCTAACATCGACGTCATCGACGAGGAGCTGCTGAATCTTCTTGCGTCCCGTATGGACATCAGCCGCAAGATCGGCGAATACAAGAAGGCTCACAACGTGGCTATCGTACAGGCGCAGCGCTGGGACCAGATCCTGGAAGAGATGGTGAAGGAAGGTCGCAGCCACGGCCTGCCGGAGGATTTTGTGGCAGCAGTCTACAATGCCATCCACACTGCGTCCGTTCAGGCGCAGAATGAAATTCTGGAGAAAGATTAAGCTATCAGCAGCAGGTCTGCGAGGACTATGGCGGTCATGGCTTCTACTATGACCGGAGTGCGGAGCGCAAAACAGGTGTCGTGACGGCCGGGGATTTCCAGGTCTGTCATGCCGCCGGTGGCGAAGTTCCATGTCTGCTGGGCTTTCGCTATGCTGGACGTGGGCTTGAAGGCCACTCTAAACACTATCGGCGCGCCGTTGGTGATGCCGCCGTTTATTCCGCCGGAACCGTTTTTAAGAGTCTGCACTTGGGCGGCTGCGGCCGCTTTGCTGGCCTCCGGCTTGCCGAAGGGGTCATTGTGCTCGGAGCCTTTCATCCTGGCGGCCTTGAAGCCGTCGCCGAACTCTATGCCGCGCACGCCGGGGATGGCGAAGATGGCATGCGAGATAAGCGACTCCACTGAATCGAAGAACGGCTCGCCGAGACCTTCCGGGAGGCGACCGGTGCGGCACTCAACTATTCCTCCTACCGAATCTTTCTCGCGAATGGCGGCATCAAGGACTTCCTTCCAGCCGTCGGGGGCGTTTTCTTTCGTCACGCCGCCAACTTCCACCAGCTCGGCACTGATTGCGAGGCCGGCCATTTTCTTGGCGACGACGCCTGCTGCCACTATCGGCAGGGTGAGGCGGCCTGAGAAGTGTCCGCCGCCGCGCGGGTCATTGAAACCTTCCCATTTGACAGCTGCCGTGAGGTCTGCATGGCCCGGGCGAGGGATGTCCTGCAGCTTGCTGTAGTCGCTGCTGCGGGTGTTGCCGTTGCGGAAGATGATGGCCAGCGGGGCGCCGGTGGTGAAGCCGTTATAGACTCCGCTGAGGATTTCGGGAGTGTCGGCCTCGATGCGGGGGGTGGTGCCTTTCGCTCCGCTCTTGCGGCGGGCGATATCAGCTGCGAAGTCTTCTTCGCTGAGCTTGATGCCGGGGGTTACTCCGTCCAGCACGACGCCGATGGCCTCGCCGTGCGATTCGCCGAATATCGAAACTCGGAATAGTCTGCCAAATGAGTTCATATCTTACTTTGTGTATTTTTCAAACAGTTCGAGGAATGTGGGGAAGGATTTGGCGACGCAGTCGGTGTCGTCTATTTCTATGGGGCTGTCTGCGGCGAGGCTGGCGACCTTCAGGGCCATCACCATGCGGTGGTCGTGGTTGGAGGTGTAGCTGCCGCCTTTCAGCATGTTGCCGGCCACCAGCCTTGATGTCAGGGAGTGGCCTTCGATGTACATAGTGTCGTTCTCTATCGCTGCGGCTACGCCCATCTGCTGCAGCATTGTCAGGATGGCTGCGGCGCGGTCGCTTTCCTTGCCGGCCAGGCGGCCGGTGCCGTGGATGGCGGTGGTGCCTTCGCAGAACGCGGCCAGCACGGCTACTATCGGGAAGATGTCGGGGCAGTCGTTGGCATCGGCGTCGAAGGCGGTCAGAGGGGCTTTCTGCACATGGACTATGCCTTTTGCCGGGCCTTCTTCGTCATGTTTTATGATGGCTCCGGCGTCTGAGAGTATCTCGAGGATGCTGCTGTCTGCCTGCAGGGATGCCATTTCGAGGCCTTCGATGTCTGCGCTGCCGTATATTGCGCCGGCCACCAGGAAGTTCGCTGCGCTGCTCCAGTCGCCTTCGATGTGGAAGTCGGAGGCGTGGTAGCGCTGGCGGCCTTTGACTATGAAGTCAATATTGCCGTCGCCGGTGATGCTGTCGACTTCGATACCGAATCGGTTCAGCACGTCAAGGGTGACGAGCAGGTACGGCACGCTGCGCGGGTCTTTGACGTGGATTATGGAGTCTTCTTTCAGCAGCGGCAGGGCGGCCATCAGGCCGGAAATTATCTGCGATCCGTCATAGCCGGATATGGTGGCTTCGGCTGGACGGATGGGGGTTTCTATGGTGAGGGGCACGGTGAGAGGACGGGCAGCGTCTGGCCCCGCTGAGGCCGGTTTTACGGGCCGGGTGGGGGTTTCGGGCTCATCTGGCCCCGCTAAGGCCGCTTTTACGGGCCGGGTGGCGTTTCGGAGTTCTGAGCCGAATGCGGCCAGGGCCTCGGCGGCACCCTTCAGCGGGCGGCCCACCAGCGTCTTTTCGCCAGTTACCTCGGTTTTCTGCTGATTCAGGGCGGCCATCAGCGGGATAGTCATCCTGGTCAGAAAGCCGGACTCGCCGACATGCACGCTGTCCACTTTCAGGCAGCCAGGCTTCGCGGCGATACCTTTTATGGTCAGACTGCTGCCGTTGCGCTCTACG
>JAFZKU010000062.1 GCA_017551785.1 Bacteroidales bacterium
ATCATGGTAAAGATACGATTTTTGCGGCAAAAGACGTAACTTTGTTAGTCGGCTTCAGCCGTGTGGCACATTTACTGCACGCTAAGCCACCGACTACCGAAGCACTACAATGGCTGACGACAAACAGATTCTGGATTTATACCGCAGCGGGGAGCGCAACCAGGCGTTCAACCTGCTCGTGCGGCAGTATGGCGAACAGCTCTACTGGCACATCCGCAAGCTCGTCGCCAGCCACGAAGACGCCAACGACCTTCTCCAGAACACCTACGTCAAAGCCTGGAACGCCCTCGACACCTTCCGCGAAGACAGCAAGATATACACCTGGCTCTACCGCATCGCCACCAACGAAGTGCTGACCTTCCTCAACCGAAAGAAGATTATCGGCTTTCTTTCTATAAACAGCAATGAAGCCGCATTCGAACGCCGCCTGGCTGCCGACGAGAACTTCAACGGCACCAAAGTGCAGCTCTCCCTGCAGAAAGCAGTGAACAAGCTGCCACCAAAACAGAAGGTGGTTTTCTCGCTCCGCTACTGGGAAGAAATGAAATATGAAGACATGGCGGAAGTTCTTGATACCTCTCCCGGAGCCCTCAAAGCCTCATATCACCACGCCTACCAGAAGGTAGTCGATTATCTTAAAAAAGATTTAGACATAGGCGATTAAACCTTTCGATAAACTGATAGTCTAAAAAAGCGACATGACAAACAACAAGGACATATTAGAAAGAGAAGAACTCAGGCAGAACCCCTTCACAGTGCCTGAAGGTTACTTCGCATCGCTGGAAGATCAACTCCGCGACAAGGTGCTCGGCACCGCAAAGCGCCCCGTAGGTTTCGTGGGCGTGCTGAAGCCGGCCCTCATGATGGTTTGCTCATTCGCAGTCATCATCGGTCTTGGCTACGGAGTCCTTTCTCTCACCAATTCGATCGGCTCAGGACAGACACAGATGAGCGCTTACGACGCAGTAGCCGACGCGGTGGAGAATTTCGACTCGGCAATGTTCGAATACCTCGACGAATACGACATCGACGGTTATATGGCTCAGTTTACTCCGTCTGAAGAAGACATCATGCGCTACTTCGCCACCTCTTCGACAGACGCCGCTCTCTATGACTATCTCGCATCTCTTTAATTAGAATCATGAAAAGGTTTACAGCAATTTCAATCACACTGTGCGTACTGTCTCTGACTGCATTTGCGCAGTGGATGCCGCAGAAAGACTCGGACGAGGCCCGCAAGCAGGGCGCCGACCGCATCAACGCTGCGAAAGTTGCTTTCTTTACACAGCAGCTCGATTTGACAGTAGACGAGGCCCAGAAGTTCTGGCCCGTGTACAACGAATACAACAAGGAAGTTGACGCAGCCCGCGACGAACTCCGCAAGGCCAATATGATCATGAACAACCCCGAGAAGAAGGCAGACGAACTCAGGGCAGCCCTCAAGTCATATTCCGACTCTCAGAAAAAGGAAGCTCAGCTCACTGAGCAGTATATCAACAAGCTGTTGAAGATCCTGCCCGTTGAGAAAGTGGCAAAAGTCTTCACCGCTGAAGAAATGTTCCGCATGCAGCTGCTCTACCAGTTCCGTCAAGGCGCTCCCGGCGCTCCCGCAGCTCCCGGCAACAACCCCGGCGGCAATCAGAACAACAATCAGAACGGCGGCCGCCGCTGGGCCCCCTGGCAGCAACAGCAGCAGTCACAACCCCAAAGTTCAAAGTAGTTTTTCCATAAGTATTATATAAAGAAATCCACCGGCTCTCTTGCGAGGACCGGTGGATTTCTTTTAGGCGAAAGGCGGCCGTTATTTCAGCATCGCCTTAACCTGGTTGTAAACGTTCTCAGCAGTGAAGCCGAGCTTCTCGTCGAGCACCTTGTAAGGAGCAGAGAAGCCGAATGAGCTCAGGCCCCATACCTTACCGCCGGCGCCAACCAGACCTTCGAGGGTAACAGGCAGACCTGCGGTCATACCGAATTTCTTCTTGTTGCCCGGGAGGATGCTGCGCTGGTAAGCCTTGCTCTGGCTGCGGAACAGACCCTCTGAAGGCACGCTTACGATGCGGCACTTGATGCCGTCGGCGCGAAGGAGCTCTGCACCTGCAACGAGGGTTGAAACCTCAGAACCTGAAGCGAGGAGGATAACATCGTAGTCGGCGTCAGAACCAGCCACTACATAAGCACCCTTGGCAGCCTGGCTGTAGTCGTTGCCGGCCGGGAGGGTCTTGATGTTCTGGCGGCTGAAGATGAGGCCGGTAGGAGAAGTGGTGTTCTCCATGGCGAGCTTCCAAGCCTGGGTGGTCTCGTCGCTGTCGGCGGGACGAAGCACGAGCATTGAATTCTTGCCCTTGTGAGTTTTGAGTTTCTCCATCAGACGGATCTGTGCCTCCTGCTCGACAGGCTCGTGGGTCGGGCCGTCTTCGCCGACGCGGAATGCATCGTGGGTCCAGATGAACTTCACGGGAACATCCATCAGAGCTGCCATGCGGACAGCGGGCTTCATGTAGTCTGAGAATACGAAGAAGGTGCCACAAGCCGGGATGACACCGCCGTGCAGAGCCATACCGATGCAGCAGCAAGCCATTGTAAGCTCAGCCACACCTGCCTGGAAGAACGCTCCGCTGAAGTCGCCCTTCACCATGTTGGTGGTAAATTTCAGGAAACCGTCGGTCTTGTCGGAGTTGCTAAGGTCGGCGCTGGCGCAGATCATGTTGGGAACCTGCTGAGCCAGCTGGCTGAGAACAGCTGCAGAGGCGCTGCGGGTAGCGTCGTCGGGCTTCTGCTCTACCTTGCTCCAGTCGATGACCGGGGCTTTGCCGCTGAACCACTCTTTGAGCAGAGCGGCCTTCTCAGGGTTGGCCTTTGCCCAGGCAGCCTTGCGGGCATACTTGGCATCCATGATCTTGCGGAGCTCTTTAGCACGGTCGGCATAGAGTTTCTTAACCTCAGGGAAGATCTGGAAAGGATTCTCAGGGTCTCCGCCGAGAGCTTTGACGGTATTGACATAAGCGTCGCCGCCCAGAGGGGCGCCGTGAGTCTTGCAGTTGCGCTCGTAGCTTGTGCCGTCGGCCTTCAGAGCGCCTTTACCCATGATGCACTTGCCGATGATGAGGGTCGGCTTGCCGTTCGGATTCTGAGCCATGGTCAGCGCGCCGCGGATCTGAGATACGCAGTTACCGTTGATTTCATATACGTTCCAGCCCCATGCGCGATACTTCGCTGCAGTGTCCTCAGTGGTAACCACCTTGGTCTCGGTAGAAAGCTGGATGTCGTTAGAGTCGTAGAACATGATGAGGTTGTCCAGACCCAGCGTGCCGGCGATGCGGCCTGCGCCCTGGCTGATCTCCTCCTGGATGCCGCCGTCAGAGATGTATGCATAGATCTTGTGGTTCATAACCTCTTCGCCGAGGATGGCTGCGAGGTGCTTCTCTGCGATGGCTGCGCCCACTGCGAACACATGTCCCTGGCCGAGAGGGCCGGAGGTGTTTTCAATGCCGCGGACAACATCAAGCTCGGGGTGGCCGGTGACCGGTGAGCCCCACTGACGCAGGGTGGCCAGCTCTTCGAGGCTGAACTTGCCTGTAAGGGCGAGCTGAGAATAAAGCATCGGAGCCATGTGGCCCGGGTCGAGGAAGAAACGGTCGCGTCCCTCATATTTCATGTTGCGGGGGTCATACTCCAGGAACTCGCTGAAGAGCACGTTGATGAAGTCAGCGCCGCCCATAGCGCCGCCAGGGTGTCCTGACTTAGCCTTTTCAACCATTGAAGCTGCCAGAATACGGATGTTGTCGGCAGCTCTGTTCATAGTCTTGATGTCGTTCATATGTAATTGATGTTTATAAAATTGTCGTATCTACAAAAATAACTCTTTTTGATTAATTATCTTTGCAAGCAGTATGAGGAACATCAGAAATTTTTGCATAATCGCCCATATCGACCACGGCAAAAGCACTCTTGCCGACCGTATGCTGGAATGCACCAAGACTCTCGACGAGCGTGAGATGGAAGACCAGGTGCTGGACAGCATGGACCTGGAGAAGGAGAAAGGCATCACCATCAAGAGCCACGCCATCCAGATGAACTACTCCCGCGGCGGTCAGGACTACGTGCTGAACCTCATCGACACTCCGGGCCATGTGGATTTCTCCTACGAGGTTTCCCGTGCCATCGCATCCTGCGAAGGCGCACTGCTGGTGGTCGACGCCACCCAGGGCATCCAGGCGCAGACCATCTCCAACCTCTACCTGGCCATAGAGCATGACCTGGCCATCATCCCCGTCCTGAACAAGATCGACATGGACGCAGCGATGGTCGACGTGGTGCGCGACCAGGTGGTTGACCTTATCGGCTGCGACCCCGACGACGTGCTGCTGGCCAGCGCCCGCACCGGCGAGGGTGTCCCCGAGATCCTCGATGCGATAGTGGACCGCGTGCCCGCCCCCAGCGGCGATCCCGACGCTCCGCTCCAGGCCCTCATCTTCGACTCTGTCTTCAACCCCTTCAGGGGCATCATAGCATATTTCAAAGTGGTCAACGGCAGCATCCGCACCGGCGACAAAGTCAAATTCGTCCACACCGGCCGCGAGTACGACGCTGACGAGGTTGGAGTTTTGAAGATGAAGCTCTGCCCGCGTGACGAGATTCCGTGCGGCAGCGTGGGTTACATCATCTCCGGCATCAAGACGGCTGTCGAGGTGAAGGTGGGAGATACCATCACCCACGTGGAGAACCCCTGCAGCGACCACATCGCTGGTTTTGAAGAGGTCAAGCCGATGCTCTTCGCGGGTGTCTATCCCGTCGAGGCCGACGAATACGAAGACCTTCGCGCTTCGCTGGAGAAGCTTCAGCTCAACGACGCTTCGCTGGTGTTCGAGCCCGAGAGCTCGCTGGCCCTGGGCTTCGGCTTCCGCTGCGGCTTCCTCGGCCTGCTCCACCTCGAGATAGTTCAGGAAAGGCTTTACCGCGAGTTTGACATGGATGTCATAACCACCGTGCCGAACGTTTCATATAAGGTCTACACCACCCAGGGTGACGTGGTGGATGTCCACAATCCGTCCGGCCTGCCCGCCCCGACTCTCATCGACCACATCGAGGAGCCGTACATCCGCGCGCAGGTGATCTCCAAGAGTGAATTCTTCGGGCCGATCATGAAGCTTTGCCTCGACAAGCGCGGCACTCTGGCCGGCCAGCACTACCTCACTTCGGACCGCGTGGAGCTCAATTACGACATTCCGCTGGCGGAGATTGTGTTTGATTTCTACGACCGTCTGAAGTCCATCTCGAAGGGATATGCTTCGTTCGACTACCATGTGACAGGATATAAGAATGCTGACCTTGTGAAGCTCGACATCCTGCTGAACGGCGAGCCTGTGGATGCGCTGTCGTCGCTGATCCACCGCGACCATGCCTACGATTTCGGCCGCCGCATGTGCGAGAAGCTCAAGGAACTCATCCCGCGCCAGCAGTTCGAGATTGCCATCCAGGCTGCGATAGGGGCGAAGATCATTGCCCGCGAGACCGTGAAGGCTGTGCGCAAGGACGTGACGGCGAAGTGCTACGGCGGCGACATCACCCGTAAGCGCAAGCTGCTGGAGAAGCAGAAGAAGGGAAAGAAGCGCATGCGCCAGATCGGCAATGTGCAGGTGCCCCAGAGCGCGTTCATGGCGGTGCTGAAACTGTAAGCGCGAGAGATTCTTCGTCGGGCGCTGTCCTCCTCAGAATGACACCCGTGTCATCCTGAGCGTAGCGAAGGATCTACGGCGTAGGTGGTAAGCGTTTATATACGTTTATAAATATTTAGAAACATTTAAAACGGAAAAATACACGATGAAGCAATACCTGGACCTGTTGCAGCATATAAAAGACCACGGCGTGATGAAGGACGACCGCACC
>JAFZKU010000063.1 GCA_017551785.1 Bacteroidales bacterium
ATGCGCAGCAGTGCGCCGTAGATTTCGAGAGAGCCACCAAGGTCCTGCTCCGGGATGGGATTGCCGAACTTCGGTTTGTTGAGCGGCGGTACGTCTACGACGGGATGGCTGTGCATGGCAATCTCGGCGAGCAGCTCGTCCATGTCGACGTCAACTAGTTCTACACCCAGCACTGAGTGCGCTATGTCGTAATCGACGTTGCTGGAGATGAGCCAGTCGGAGGGGCGGCCTATTACTCCGAGGCGGGTGCCGGCCAGGATGCGGCCGGGGGATACGCGGAGGGTCAGGTCGCCCTCTGTTGCTTCGCCAGATTTGGCTCCCTGACGGTCGCCATCTCTCGCTTCGCTCGGGTCTTCGCATCGCTCAGGATGACACGCAATCCTGCTGGCGATATACTGCGGGCTGCCGTGGAGGATTTCGCCGCGGATGCCGTAGAGATTCAGGAAGGACAAGATCTCCATGCTGGCGGCCAGCGAATTGCTCTTGCCGCTGGTGAGCAGGCGCACAGGCTCAGGAATGACGGGCTTGCCGCCATCCTTGCAGAATATCTCCTTGAAAAGGCCTTCGGTGCCGCCGGTACGCACATAAATCAGTTCGCCGGGGCCGGTCCCATATGATGAGAAATCGCGGCCGGCCACGTCGAAACTGCATCCAAGAGCTGTTTCGATGTCCCTGATGAAAGGTTCCCGGAGGACATCTTCACACATCTCCGAATGGAGCCCTGAAGTAAGATAGAACAGTCTCGGCATCAACATGACATTTAGTTAGAACACCCAACTATCCCACATTGTGATTTGAATTGGCAGGACAGCTTTCCAGGCCTTTTGATCGGAACACTTGGAATCAATTACCGCTTTTATATCATCGTGGCAACCGTCAAAGGCATGCTGACCGCAATAGTAAGGCGGAATTTGACCGTGGAAATACACATCGGTAAGATCTTTTTCGTTACGGAACGTATAATCTCCTATATGGTTGACAGATTTAGGCAGAACGAGGGTTTGCAGCTGATACTTGAACTGAGCGTCTGTCAACTTCTGTCCGTCCATGCCGATGACATCATACAGATAGTCAGAGAGTTTCTTGAGGCCCCAGTCGTCTGGTAGGACAACCTGTTTCTCGGTGGAACCCAGGGTGTATGCAACAACAACGGAGTCGACACACAGATATCTGCGATTGGGCGTAACCCTTACGGCTCCATCTTTATGGTTCACTTCAGGCCCCATAAAAGCTATCAGATTATAGCAGTGCGCGAAAGATTTCTCACCAATCTTTTTGACGTAAGGTTCCTTGCTGGCGTTTACCGATATTATCACAGTATCGACCTTGGAGAATTCGAACGCACTTTCACCGATAACCCTGACAGATTCGGGAATCGTCAGATCCTGAACATTTGAATTGTAGAAGGCATAACGGACTATAGTGTCTGTCCCGGCCGGAATAGTAAAATTGGTCACGCTCTCTGTAACCTTGATGAGTTTGCCACCATAAAGCAGAGCATCCTCGTTCTCGGTTGAGAACTTGCCCTTGATCTTTGTCAAATTCGGACAATTGCGGAAGATAGAATTGTCATCCGTAGCGTCGAAATCCATGTCAATCACCTTGATGCTCTCCGGGAGAGTGATCGAAGTCAGCTGGGTCCAGTTTCTGAAGCTGCCGGCCGGAATAGTATCGATGCCGGTAAAATAATTGAACTCGTCGAATGACGATATACTTGACTTGACAAACAGAGTGTCGGCGCCAATCAAGGTCTCGAGAGACTTGACGGCTGCAGCTTCGTCAGTAGAAATGATGCCGTCTCCATCAGTGTCGATGCCATTAGCAATCAACAGCGTCTTCAGCTTGCTGTCGCTGAATACAATCTCAGTCGGCTGTCGTTTCTGGGAAATAGTGAACGAAAGGTCCAGAGCATTGAACTCATTCTTTATCCTGACAGTCGCTTCGCGGTCTTCAGTCAATGAAGAATTCATGTCGACAGTCATCTTGACGTTATATTCTTCAGTCGTCTTAGTAGATATGATATGGATCCACGACTTGGCCGCATCCGGAACATCAACCGTGAAAGGATAGTTGGTGTGGAGCTTATAGATGAGGGTCTGCTGCTTGTAATTCAAATTCACGCTGCTCGCCTGGCTGGAGTCGGCATAGAGCTTCATCTCATCGAAGGAGAGAGACCGCATGATAGTGTGGGTGCCGTCGGAAACAAAGACGATAACCTTTGATACGAGATCCTCGAATTGATATCCGGATTTGATTTTGATGACACCATGCAGCGGATTCGTAGCGTCCGGGCTAACCCAGGCATCCATGTCTTCCGAACAAGCAGTCACCACAGAGATATTATTGTTGTTGGAGGTAACAACATAATTAACTTCAATCGCGGTGTAATTAAGCGGCATTATGATAGGATTCTCCGGCCCGACTTTCTTGCCGAACAACGTGAAGGTAATCGAGAGGGGGTTCTCCATAGGAACGACTATCTGCTGGTTGTTGGAGAGCGTGATGATCACGTTATTGCCTGACTGGACAATAGATTTGAACATGGTATCTGCGTCTTTGCCGTTGGTGCCGATATGACCGTCGGTGCCGATATGGCCGTTGCGTCCGTCACTGCCGTCAAGACCGTCGAGACCGTTCCAGCCGTCACGACCGGCATCTCCGGTGGCCCGGCCGATATTTTCCCATGTCTGGCCGCCGTCGAGGCTCAGATACCAGAATCCTTCTTCAACCTTAAGCTGCGGAGTGATACCGTCCTGACCGGCAGCGCCGGCAGTGCCGTCGACGCCGGTCGAGCCGTCTGTACCTACAGCCCTGACCTTGTCGCCGCTACCGTCGAGCAGCCAGTCTCCGTTCAAAGTCCAGTACCAGCAGCTGTCAGCATCCTGCATCACGCCGATGGCAGGCACGCTGCCGTCGATTCCGTCGCGACCGTTTGTGCCGTCAGCACCGTCGGCGCCATCTGCACCGTCAGCACCGTCTTTGCCGTGGTAAATAGTAACGTTCCCAGCCTTGTCGAAGGCAAGAGTGTAACCTGTCACCTTGCCGTCTTCCTTGATAGGAGTGACCGAGGTGATATAATCGTTTTTCCGCAGAGCCTCGAGGATCTTCTGTAAAGAAGAAATGTTGGTGTTGATGTCTGAACAGGTCTTGTCGAGGGCAGCCAGGCGGGCAGCCTGCTGCTCTAGCCTGCTAAGGACAGCAGTGTCGTCATAGCAGCCGGCGATCGAAATGCCGGCGGATATGACCACAGCCCAGAGCAGGAACCTGAGGTATGTTATCTTCCGTTTCATCGCTAGTCGTTTTCTTTGAATTCGATGGTCTTGACCAGCAATGTCGTTCCGTCGCCTACGAAGACGCTGACCTTGCAGTAATAATCATTCACAGTAGAGCCGATCTGGACGTCGATGCGGCCTTTGCGGTTCTTGTCGACAGCCTGAGTAATTACTTTGGCTGTAGCTTCGGAAGAACCCACGGCGTCTATGCTTATTACAGCAGCTGCATCGGCTGTTACTTCGAAGTAAATCGATAAAGAAGAATTCGTATTAACTAAGACGGGTTTGCTTATGTCTATCAGATTCTTGTCGTCGAGGTCGCTGTCATAGAAGCTGATGGAGAGGGGCAATACCCTGTTCAGTATTATCTTGGTGCTGTTACTGTCATTGAGGGTGAGCTCGATGGTAGTGTCCTTGACCTCCACACTCTTGAAGAAAGATGTGCCGTCGGTGCCGTCAGTGCCGTCCTTACCGTCCTTACCGTCAGTGCCATCCTTGCCGTCCTTGCCGTCTTTGCCGTCGATGCCGTCCTTGCCGTCAGCGCCGGTGGCTTTTCCAAGGCGCTTCCATGAAGTGCCGTTGTCATAGCTGATGTACCAGTAGTCGTTCTGGATTTTCAGCATGGGAGTGATGCCGTCCTTGCCGTTGGCTCCATTGGCTCCGTTGGCACCGTTCTCGCCGTCGGCTCCGTCAATGGCAGATGCGCGCACCTTGTCGCCGTTGTCGTCAAGCAGCCATTCTCCGTCAAGGGTCCAGTACCAGTGGCCGTCGGCATCCTGTTTCACGCTTATGACAGGAGTGCTCCCGTCAGTGCCGTCCTTGCCGTCCTTTCCATCTTTTCCGTCGGCACCGTCTTTACCGTTCTTGCCGTGGTAGATGGTCACAGGGCCGCTCTTTGAGAAAGTGATGGTGTAGCCCACTTCCGCACCGTTCTCCACAACCGGAGTGATGCTGGTAACGAAGTCGTTGTTGCTGATGGCCGTCACAATAGTCTGGAGTGAAGAGATGTTGGTGTTCATCTCAGAACACAGTTTCTCCAGAGCCTGGATACGGAGTTCATGTTGGTTGAGCTGGTCCAGAATATAGCTGTCGTCATAGCAGCCGCCTGTCAGCGCCGCAAGTCCAGCCATGACTGCCAGCGAAGACAGTATGTGGAGGGCTTTTTTCCTAAAAATGCCACTGATTGTTTTCATGTTGCTTATTGAAATGAAAAATTATTTCACTGTGAGGGTGAGTTTCTGCAGATCCTTGTCGGAAGAAGAGCTGCCGAACAGGATCTCATAGTCTCCAGCCTTTTCGGCCAGGTCGTCTGCGTTGCTGTCGTAGAACGAGAAAGCGTCGGGGCCGAGGGTGAACTCATATTTGCGGCTGGCGCCGGCCTTGATGGCGGCACGCTTGAATCCGCGCAGCGATTTGAGCGGGGCGGAAGGGTCGTTGAGCCGCCTTACATATACCTGGGCCACCTCCTCGCCGTCCTTGCTGCCGTCGTTGCGGACTTCGAAGCTCAGCTTGACGGAAGCGCCTTTCCGGATGCTTGACTTTGAGAGCTTGCCTTTGCCGTATGAGAATGAGGTGTAGCCGATGCCGTATCCGAAAGGATAGAGCGGCTCGCCTTCGAAATAGCGGTAGGTCCTGCCGGCCATGTCGTAATTCTCGAAGTCGGGAAGCTGGTCGGTGGATTTGTAGAATGTAAGAGGAAGGCGGCCTGCAGGGTTATAGTCGCCGGCCAGGACGTCAGCCACGGCGTTACCGCCCTGTTCGCCAGGATACCATGCAACGAGCAGAGCGTCATAGTTCGGCTCGTCCTTCTCCAGGGCTATTGTGCTGCCGGTGGTCAGTACAAACACTACGGGCTTGCCGGCAGTGCGGAGGGCTGCAAGGAGCCTGCTCTGCACACCAGGAAGTTCGATGGTGGTGCGGTCGCCGCCCTTGAAACCTTCGTATACCACGCCTCGCATCTCTTCGCCCTCAAGGTTGGGGCTGAGACCTCCCACATATATTATTACTTCAGCGTCTTTTACCTGGGCCACTACGTCGTCGAAGCTCTCAGGAGCCTTCCACGGTTCGAGATTGGCAGGCTGGGGGACAGGCTGTCCGCCGTTGACCTGGCGGGAATCGGCTGACTGGCGCAGGCGGGCCACATAGCCGTCTACAAGCTTGCAGCCTTCAACGTAGTTGACTTCAGCAGCCGGGAACTTGGCCTTGATGCCGTCGAGGATGGTAACCACCTTGAGGGGAGCGCCGTTATAGTTGCCAAGCAGCATCAGCGAGTCGTCGGCATTCACTCCGACCACTGCTATCTTCTTGATATCCTTGCTGAGAGGAAGCACGTTGCCTTCGTTTTTCAGGAGCACCATGCTTTCCCTTGAGACCTTGAGCGAGTGGGCGATATGTTCAGGAGTGCATACCATGTCGAGATTGTAGTTTTTCCAGGGTGTGCGGTCCTCGGGATCCAGCATGCCCAGCTCGATGCGGTCGGCGATCAGACGGCCTACGTGCGGGTCGAGGTCGGCATCGGTGATGACGCCTTTCTGTATACCTTCTATCATTGATCTGTATGAGCTGCCGCACTCGAGGTCGGTGCCGTTCATGATGGCGTCCTTCGAAGCTGTAAGGGCGTCCGGATGGGTCTCGTGACGGCCCTTTACGTAGAAATCGTCGATGGCGCCGCAGTCAGAAACTACTATACCTTTGTAATTCCAGCGGTTGCGCAGGATGTCGACCAGAAGCTTGGTGCTGCCGCAGCAGGGGCTGCCTTCGTAGCGGTTGTATGCACACATCACTTCCTGCACGTTACCCTCGGTGACGAGAGTCCTGAAAGCGGGAAGGTAAGTTTCCCACAGGTCGGTGGGGGACACTGTCACGTCGAAAGAGTGGCGCTCCGGCTCCGGTCCGCTGTGGACGGCGTAGTGCTTCGCACAGGCATGGGCCTTGAAGAAATCCTTGTCATCACCCTGCAGACCTCTGACGGCGGCCAGACCCATCCTCGATGTGAGGTAGGGGTCTTCACCGTAGGTTTCGTGGCCGCGTCCCCAGCGCGGATCGCGGAAAATGTTGACGTTGGGCGTCCAGAACGTAAGGCCGAAATACTGCCTGTAGGTGCCGTTGGCCATGGCGTCGTTGTATTTTGCCCTCGCCTCGTCGGAAGCGATGGTATATGTTTCGAGATTGAGATCCTCGTCGAAAGTGGCGGCGATGCCGATAACCTGCGGGAAGACAGTGGCCGCACCGGCGCGTGCCACGCCGTGCAGAGCTTCGTTCCACCAGTTGTAGGCAGGTATGCCGAGACGCTCGACAGCGATTGAGGAGTTCATCATCATACCGACTTTCTCTTCAGCGGTAAGACGGCCAAGAAGATCGTTGACGCGTTCCTCCACAGACAGGGAAGGATCATTGAAAGGGTACTCTGGTACAATCTGTTGCGCCTGCTTGCAGGACGACAGTCCGGCACACATCAGCAGGGTCAGGAACAATGTGGAAAAATGTCTCATATGTGGAAAGAATACTAGTAATCCAAAATACGCGGCAAGGTAGCAATATTGAAGCAAAAAAACTCTACGAAATAAAACTTTGCGATTTGTATTTTTATTGTAATTTTGCGATTCGCAATTTTATGGATTAATCAATATTAAAACACAATAATGGCTAGTAAAAATCAGAAACCTACAGAAAATCAACAGGCAGTAGGGCAGGCAGTCAGCGGGACTGAAGAATTTTTGAAAAAGAACGGTAAGTTGTTGGGTTGGATAGCTATAGGCATCCTCGCAGTAGTTGCGATCTGCCTCGCTGTCAGCACATGGGTCATCAAACCCGCCAAGGCGGCAGCCCTCGACGACAGCTATGCTGCTGAGAACTATTTCGCAGCAGGCGATTATCAGACTGCTCTGGAAGGTGACGGTTCTTCTCTCGGATTCCGTGACATCATCAATCAGTATGGCGCAAAAGCCGGCAAGGCTGTGTACATGTACGCCGGTGTCAGCGAGCTTCAGCTCAAGAATTACGAAGAAGCCATCAAATACCTCAAGAAATACAAAGGCAAAGACGATATCCTCGCCGCCAGGGCTCTCAGCTGCCTGGGCGATGCTTATTGTGGCACAGGCGACTACAATGCCGCTCTGGCTGCATACAACAAAGCTATCAAGAAGGCTGACAACCAGTTCGCTGCAGCTTACATGCTGAAGGCCGGCATCACATGCGAGGAGCTTGGCAACACAGCCAAGGCTGTCGAGTATTATGAAGCTATCAAGGACAAATATCCCCAGAGCCTCGAGGCATACGACATCGACAAATATATCGCACGCATCAATATCCAGTAGTCATGGGAAGAGCATTTGAATTCCGCAAGGAAAGAAAGTTCAAACGTTGGGGCCACATGGCCAAGACGTTTACCAAGATCGGCAAGGAAATCACCATCGCCGTAAAACAGGGCGGTCCGGATGTTACCGGCAACCCTCGTCTTCGTGCATTGCTCCAGACGGCCCGTTCCGAGAACATGCCTAAGGAAAACATCGAGCGCGCCATTAAGAAAGCTACCGACAAGGATCAGAGCGATTACAAGGAAATGCTGTATGAAGGCTTCGGCCCTCACGGCATCGCCATCCTGGTTGAGACAGCAACTGACAATACCAACCGCACCGTTGCCAATGTCCGCAGCTATTTCAACAAATTCGGCGGCGCCCTTGGTACTTCAGGCAGCGTTGAATTCATGTTCGACCGCAAGTGCGTCTTCAAGATCAAGGACCGTGACGACATCGACCTCGACGAGCTCGAGCTCGAACTTATCGACTATGGTGCAGAGGAAGTTTTCCGCGAGGGCGGAGACCCCGACGAGGACGACGATCCGAAGGTAATCATGATCTACGGCGAGTTCACTGCAATGAACAAGATCCAGCAGTATCTCGAGACCAACAACTACGAGATCATGTCAGCTACATTCGAGCGTTTCCCGAACGGCGAGCTGAAGAAACTCTCTCCTGAAGATCAGGCATCTGTCGAGAAGCTCATCGACATGATCGAGGAGGACGAGGACGTACAGAACGTTTATCACAACATGGAAATCGCGTAACGGAAACAGACTGTTACAACATCCCATAATTGAGCATCTGCAGGTGTTAACTGCAGATGCTTTTTTTTGTTCATAAATGCAACCTTATTTTATTTTTAAAGTTGTAATTAATAATTACTTTTGCGGAATTAGAGTTAAAATTTTTAAACATAAATAATAATCGCTATGGAACTTTCTCAAATAGAGTATCTCGGAATCGCCACCCCCTCACTGGAAGAAGCTATTCCTTACTATGAAAATGTACTTGGTCTCAAATGCTACTCAATCGAAGAGGTTGCTGACCAGAAAGTTAAAACTGCATTTTTCAAGATTGGTGAAGTGAAGCTCGAGCTTCTCGAACCCACCTGCCCTGAAAGCACAATCGCCAAATTTATCGAGAAAAACGGCGGCCGCGGAGGTATCCACCATATCGCATTCAAGACTAAAGACGTCGCTGCAGCCCTTGAAGACGCTCAGAGCAAAGGTGTCCTCCTCATCGACAAGGCTCCGCGTCCCGGCGCTGAAGGTCTTAACATCGCATTCCTCCATCCGAAGTCAACCCAGAGTGTGCTGACCGAGATTTGTGAGAATCCCAAAGAGAAATAATCAATTTTCATAATAACAAACCTAACTGATATGAGTCAACAACTCGAAAAAGTAAAAGGCCTCATTTCTCTCAGAGAGAAAGCCCGCATTGGCGGAGGACAGGCCCGTATCGATGCACAGCACGAAAAAGGTAAGTATACCGCTCGTGAAAGGATCGCAATGCTCCTCGATGAAGGCAGCTTCGAAGAATTCGACATGTTCATGCTGCACCGCTGCACGAACTTCGGAATGGACAAGAAACAATTCCTCGGCGACGGCGTGGTAACAGGTTATGGTACCGTAAACGGTCGCCTTGTTTATGTCTTCGCACAGGATTTCACTGTTAACGCAGGTTCACTTTCAGAAACCCTCGCCCTCAAGATCTGCAAGATCATGGACCAGGCTATGAAAGTGGGTGCACCGGTCATCGGCCTCAACGACTCAGGCGGAGCTCGCATCCAGGAAGGTGTGAACGCTCTCGCAGGTTACTCTGAGATTTTCGAGCGCAATATCCTTGCATCAGGTGTGGTTCCCCAGATCAGCGCCATCCTCGGCCCCTGCGCCGGCGGTGCCGTTTATTCTCCGGCCCTCACCGACTTCACCATCATGTGCAAGAACACCAGCTACATGTTCCTCACCGGCCCTGCAGTAGTTGAGCAAGTCCTTGGCGAAAAAGTTACCCAGGAGCAGCTCGGCGGCGCCAGCGTTCATGCCAGCAAGAGTGGTGTGGCTCATTTCGCATGCGAAAACGAAGAGGAAGTTATCGCCACCATCCGCGAGCTTCTCAGCTATATTCCTCAGAACAACATGGAGGAACCCCCTTATCTTCCTACTGATGATCCGGCTGACCGTACCGAAGATTCCCTCAACGAGATCATCCCCGACAGCCCGAACGCTCCGTACGACATGTATGAGGTTATCGGCAGCATCGTGGACGACGGCAAGTTCTTCGAGATCCACGCCGAGTATGCAAAGAACATCATCGTAGGTTTCGCCCGCATGGGCGGTTCTACCGTCGGCATCGTTGCCAACCAGCCTAAGGTTCTGGCCGGTGTTCTCGACTGCAACTCAAGCCGCAAGGGTGCCCGCTTCGTTCGTTTCTGCGACGCTTTCAACATTCCTATCCTCACTCTCGTCGATGTGCCCGGCTTCCTTCCCGGCACACAGCAGGAGTACAACGGTGTCATCCTCCACGGAGCCAAGTTGCTCTATGCCTATGGTGAGGCTACCATTCCGAAAGTTACCGTCACTCTGCGCAAGTCTTATGGCGGAAGCCACATCGTGATGAGCTGCAAGCAGCTCCGCGGCGACATCAACTATGCATGGCCTACTGCCAACATCGCAGTTATGGGTTCAGACGGAGCAGTTGCCGTCCTCTACGCTAAAGAGCTGAAGGCTTGTGCCACTCCTGAAGAAGCTGCCGAACTTAAGGAAGCTAAGAAGAAAGAGTATGACGACCTCTTCTGCAATCCTTACAAGGCTGCATCTTATGGCTACATCGACGATGTGATCGAGCCTCGCAACACTCGTTTCCGTGTTATCCGCGCATTTGAGATGCTCTCTACCAAGAAGCTCACCAACCCTGCCAAGAAGCACGACAACCTTCCTTTGTAATAATCAAGAAGCATTTTGAAATGATGAAAAGTATAAAATCACTAGTCGTTCTGGGTTTGCTTCTTGTGTCATTGGGCGCCGCAGCACAGCAGCAGAGTGCCATGCGCATCAATGAGCTCATAGTTACAAACACGGAAGACCTGCAGGATGAATTCGGAGAGCACGGCCAGTGGGTCGAGCTGTTCAACTCTTCCTATGGAACTGTTGACATCTCGGGCTGCTACCTGACCAACGATCCGAACAACCTCAAGAAATACATGTTCCCGAAGGGCGACCTGATCACCAAGATCAAACCCCGCCAGTTCGTGATCATCTGGGCTGACGACAACCAGCACAAGGGAACCCTGTATACCAACTTCACCTTGACTCCGGGCGAAGAACTGCTCTTCGTGGGCGGTGACGGCAAGACCATCATCGACCGCGTCACTGTTCCGGGAAATCTCGAGGAGAACCAGTCTTACGCAAGGAAGACCGACGGAAACGGCGAATGGCATGTCGCCACCAGCACGACTCCGAGGGCTGCCAACGTAACCCATACCGAGGAGACTAAGAGCCAGAAGATGGCCCGCATCGACCCTTACGGATGGATCATGGCGCTCACTGCCATGTCAGTAGTGTTCTCTGCCCTGGTTATCCTGTATCTGATATTCAAGCAGATCGGTAAGGCGTCTATCAAACGCAGCAGGAAGAAAACCGCTTCATCCAATGCTCCTGAAGCTGTCAAAGCGGCAGTTGCAGCATCTGAAGAGGCTACCGGCGGCGAAACTTACGCTGCCATCGCAATGGCTCTGCATCTCTTCAGGGAGGAGAACGATACTCACGATGAAGAGAGCTTCGTCGTTACCCTGAACCATACCGACAGGACTTATTCACCTTGGAGCAGTAAGATTTACTCTCTCCGTCAACTTCCCCAAATCAACAGAAAATAAGCAACATGAAAGAATATAAAATCAAAATCAACGGCAACGATTATAATGTCGTTATCGACGAGGTAGAAGAGACTTCCGCCAAGGTCGAAGTCAATGGTACTCCTTATGCAGTAGAATTCGAGAGGTCTGAAGCTAAACCTCGCAAGATAGTCACTGTGGTCAACAAGGCCAAGGCTGCTCCTGCAGCTCCGGTGGCTCCTGCACAGAAGGTTTCTGCTCCTGCAGCTGCTGCAGGCGAGACTATGGTCAATTCTCCTCTGCCCGGCGTAGTCCTCAGCATCAACAAGAATGTAGGCGACACTGTCAACAAGGGTGACACCGTCATGATTCTCGAGGCTATGAAGATGGAAAACAATATCGAGGCTACAGCCAGCGGTAAAATTGTCAAATTCCTTGCACAGAAAGGCGACTCAGTCCTTGAAGGTGCTCCTCTTTTCGTTATCGGATAGTCAATGGAAAATATTATCAACAATCTGATCCAGTTCTGGCAATACACAGGTTTTGCCAACTGCAATCTACAGTATCTGATAATGATAGCTGTGGGTATCCTGTTCATTTTCCTTGCTATCAGGTTTGACTGGGAGCCCATGTTGCTTATCCCTATCGGATTCGGTATTCTTATCGGTAACATTCCTTTGTTTGCCGGTTTGAATGTAGGTGTCTACGAGGAAGGCTCGGTGTTCAATATCCTGTACCAGGGTGTGCAGAGAGGTTTCTACCCGCCTTTGATCTTCCTCGGTATCGGCGCTATGACAGACTTCAGCGCCCTGATATCAAATCCCAAGCTGCTGCTTATCGGTGCTGCCGCCCAGTTCGGTATCTTCGGTGCGTATGCTCTCGCCCTGCTGCTCGGCTTCAGCCCCAGCGAGGCCGGTGCCATCGGTATCATCGGTGGTGCTGACGGTCCGACCGCCATCTTCATCTCAGGTCGTCTTGCTCCTGACTTGATGGGTGCAATCGCAGTGTCTGCATATTCATATATGGCCCTGGTTCCGGTTATCCAGCCGCCGATCATGCGCCTTCTCACCACTAAGAAAGAGCGTCTTATCCGCATGAGGCCCCCGAGAGCCGTCTCTCCGACCGAGAAGAAGATTTTCCCGATCATCGGCTTCCTCCTCACTGCGTTCATCGTGCCTTCTGGCCTTCCGCTGCTCGGTATGCTGTTCTTCGGTAACCTCCTGAAGGAAAGTGGCGTGACCCGTCGTCTTGCGAATACCGCAAGCGGCCCCCTGGTCGATATCGTCACCATCCTTATCGGTGTTACCGTCGGCGCTTCTACTCAGGCCGACCAGTTCCTGCAGCTGAAGTCAGTTCTTATCTTCGGTCTTGGTGCGCTTTCATTCGTGATCGCTACCTTCACCGGTGTGATGTTCGTGAAGTTCTTCAATCTCTTCCTCAAGGAAGGTAACAAGATCAATCCGCTTATCGGTAATGCGGGTGTATCGGCTGTGCCGGATGCCGCCCGTGTGTCCAATAACGTGGGACGCGAATATGACGACAAGAACTATCTGCTGATGCACGCCATGGGCCCGAACGTGGCCGGTGTGATCGGTTCTGCAGTCGCTGCCGGTATGCTCCTCGGCTTCCTCGCCTAGTAGTTTCGCATACCTAAGACACAATACCCCGGAAGCTTCACACTTCCGGGGTATTTGTTTTGCAGACCTTGAGCGCCTAGCCCTGATGCTCCTTGCGGAGGAGGTCCAGGACTGTCTTCACAGGATTGAAGGTGATCAGCGGAACGTCGACGAACTGGGTGTTCCAGTCGGACATGGCGCCGTTCCAGAGACCTGGAAGCTCCAGCGCCTTCAGGCTGCGGCCCTCGTAGCTCTTAGATGAGATGAAGCCCGCCTGTGGATCGACGAAGCGGGTAAGGTCGAACTTGCCTCCCTTGTAATTCATGGGGCTGCAGACCAGATCCACCGGATTGAAGTGCGTGCCGGCGGCAAATAGCCCGGCGGTGGCCGGAT
This sequence comes from Bacteroidales bacterium, assembly GCA_017551785.1. GTDB lineage: Bacteria > Bacteroidota > Bacteroidia > Bacteroidales > UBA932 > Equibacterium. Next base: position 13,412 of record JAFZKU010000063.1, read on the forward strand.
CTTCAGAATTCAGCTGCACGCTCTCCAGGATTTGAAGCGAAGTGGCGCCGTCGCGGTCGCGTACGATGAAAGGACCGCCGCCCGGCTCGCCGAGATTGCGGACCATTCCGCACACTCTGATGGGCCTGTTCAGTTTGGCATGGATGCGGGCCAGCATCCTGCGCTTCGACGAGTCGAAATCTTTCTCGGGGAAGGTGACGCAGAACTCCTTGTCGAGGAAATCCACCATCTCCCAGATGAACTCGCTGTCGTCGCAACCTTCGTCGATGCGGCGCAGATAGTCGAACACGCGGCTGCGGAGCTGCAGCAGACGGCCCGCCAGCAGCTTCTTCCAGAGCACGGTCTGCTCTATGCCGCTCTGGTGGATTACATTGTCGATATTCTTGATGACTATTACGTCAGAAGCGATCTCGTTGACATTCTCTATCAGCGCGCCGTGACCGCCCGGACGGAACAGCAGGCTGCCGTCGGCCTTGCGGAACGGAGTATTGTCGAGATTGACGGCGACAGTGTCGGTAGACTTGCGCTGGAGAGTGAACTTTACATCATATTTCACACCGAAGAGAACCTCATACTTCGCCTTTACGCTTTCATACAGAGCCTTGTAGGCGTCCAGATGCTCGGGAGAAACGGAATAAATGAGATTGACTTTGCCGTCTGCATCCTTGGCGTACAGCGCCCCCTCTACGAGGTGCTCCTCGAAAGCAGTGCGGCTGCAGTCAGGATATCTGTGGAACTTGACCTGCCCCTTCGACTTGCTGCCGTATCCGAGGCCATCCTCCTTCAGAGTCTCCGCCAGGATGCCCTTGTCGTCCTTTCCGGCAAACAACTCGTCCTCATAGAAGGCAAACTCCCTGATGTGCTGGCAGAAGCGCTCAGCCGGCGCATCGGCAGCCAGCTCTCCGCCCTTCTCAAGAGTGTCAAGACCGTTGAAAAGGTCCTTGAACATCCTCGATGCAGCTCCGCTGGCAGGCACGAACTTGGTCACCTTGGCCCCGGACTCCTCGAGAGTCTTAAGAGCAGCGGCCTTGTCGTCCTCGTCGAGCACCGTGATGCCCTTCTCCTCCGTTGCCGCATTGATAACATCAAGATAAGGGAAGCCTGTAGCAAAGGCCTCCAGCTGTGCATTGAGTTTTTCCTGCGAAATTCCTAAGCGTTCCAGTTGAAGCAGATCTTTTTCTTCCATAATATGCTGATATTTTCGTGTGCGATTCCATAAAGTTACGTTTTTTTCTCTATTAATAGATGTAAAATGACTATTTTTGCCCACAAATTGCCAGAGAATGATTACAGAAAGCGCACTTAGGTCATTCGAGAGAATGGAGACCCCGTTCTTCTACTATGACATGGACATCCTCCGACGCACCGTTGACAATTTCGCATCCACCCTCAGCAAGTACGGCATCACTGCTCACTATGCAGTAAAGGCCAATTCCAACGACCGCATCCTGAGAACTATCAGCGGAGCCGGCATCCAGGCTGAGTGTGCCACAGGCAACGAGATCACCCTCGCACTAGCGAACGGCTTCCCTGCAGCCGGAATATTCTTCGACGGAGTCGCCAAGACTGACAAAGAAATAATTACAGCCCTAAAGGCCGGCATCGAGATATTCAACTGCGAGAGCATCCAGGAGATAGAAGTAATTGACGCCATCGCCGGCAGCATGGGCCTCAAGGCTGCAATCGCCGTCAGAGTCAATCCGGACGTCGACGCTCACACCCACAAATATATCACCACCGGCACCGAAGAAGACAAGTTCGGCATCAGCGCAGGAGCTTTCGACCAGTTGTTCGCCACTCTGGCGCGCTGCCGCAATCTGAGCTTCCAGGGCATCCACATGCATGCGGGCTCCCAGATTACTGACATGAGTGTCTTCGCCAATATCGGCAAGAAAGCCGCAGAGTTCGAAAAGATTTTCGAAGATCACGGTCTTCAGGTGAAGCTGCTCAACCTTGGAGGCGGTCTCGGCGTGGATTACAACGACCCGCTGGGCAACTGGATGCCCGACGTTGAAGGTCTCGCCCGTGCCATCGCCGATAATCTGCCTGTCAAACCCGGTCAGAGCGTCCACATAGAGCCCGGCAGGGCCATGGTGGCGCAGTGCGGACATATAATCAGCCGTGTCGTATATGTGAAGGAAGGTCTCAAGAAGAAATTCGCCATACTCGACTGCGGCATGCACACCCTCATCCGCCCCGCACTTTATCAGGCTCATCATGAGGTGGAAAACCTCTCTTGCAAGGCTCCGATAGAGAAATATGACGTAGTGGGCTGCGTATGTGAATCCAGCGACACTTTCGCTCAGGGCCTCGAGGGAGGAGCTCCGCACCGCGGCGATTTCTTCGCTATCCACAGCGCCGGCGCCTACGGCCAGGTCATGAATATGAAGTATCTTCAGAGAGATTTAGCTCCGGCTATTTATTCTGATGATATATAAGTATCGATAATTAGAGCCCGAAGGGCGTTGGGTAAGTCCCTTCCCCGTGGAAAGGGATTTAGGAATGGGGCTGCAAAAAGAAAACAAAGTGCGGAGGGGAAACAGTTTCGATAGCGCTCCAACGCTTTGATAAGCTAACCAAAATAGCTAACGCTAAAAAAGAGATAGAATATGTTTGAAAACCTAACTGACAGACTAGAGAAGTCCTTCAAGTTAATAAAGGGACAAGGCAAGATTACGGAGATAAACATCTCCGAAACGATGAAGGATGTGCGCAAAGCCCTTCTCGACGCCGATGTCAGCTACAAGATAGCCAAAAGCTTCTGTGACGAAGTAAAGCAGAAAGCCCTCGGACAGGATGTCCTCAAAGCCGTCCGCCCCGAGCAGATGATCGTCAAGATCGTGCACGACGAGCTGGCTGCCCTCATGGGAAGCGAGCACAGCGAGATAAACATCAAGGGTCACCCCGGCATTGTGCTGGTGTCCGGCCTTCAGGGTTCCGGTAAAACCACGTTCTGCGGCAAGCTGGCCCTCAACTGCAAGAGCAAGAGAAGCCAGAGAGTGCTGCTGGTGGCAGGCGACGTCTACCGTCCGGCCGCCATCGACCAGTTGAAGGTGCTTGCAGAGCAGATCGAGGTTCCGGTCTACACCGAAGAGGGTGTCAAGGATCCTGTCGCTATCGCACGCCGAGGCATTGACTTCGCCAAGAAGGAAGGATACTCGCTGGTTATCATAGATACCGCCGGCCGCCTCGCTGTCGACGAGCAGATGATGGACGAGATCGCAGCCATCAAGAAGGCTGTCAACCCTACCGAGACCCTGTTCGTAGTCGATGCAATGACTGGTCAGGACGCTGTCGAGACCGCCAAGGCATTCAACGACCGCCTAGACTTCGACGGCGTCGTGCTCACCAAGATGGACGGTGACACCCGTGGCGGTGCCGCCCTCAGCATCAAGGCAGTAGTCGGCAAGCCTATCAAGTTCATAAGTTCCGGAGAGAAACTCGAAGCCCTCGACATTTTCTACCCCGCACGTATCGCCGACCGTATCCTCGGCATGGGTGACGTGGTTTCATTCGTCGAAAAAGCCCAGGAGCAGTTCGACGAGGAAGAAGCCCGCAAACTCCACAAGAAACTGGCCCACGACCAGTTTACCATCACCGACTTCTACCAGCAGATCCAGCAGATCAAGAAGATGGGCAACATCAAGGACCTGGCTTCTATGATCCCTGGCATGGGCAAGATGCTCAAGGATGTGGACATCGACAACTCTTCTTTCAAGAGCATCGAGGCCATTATCCAGTCGATGACAGTGCAGGAGCGCGAGAATCCCACCATCATCAACGGCAGCCGCCGCAAGAGGATAGCAGCCGGAAGCGGCACCTCAATTGAAGAGGTCAACAGGCTGCTCAAGCAGTTCGAGCAGACCCGAAAGATGATGAAGACCGTAGCAGGTGGCCCGGCCGCCAAACTGATGAAGAAAAAACGCAGATAAATATGATTTTACTTGACGGAAAAGCCACTTCGGCAAGCCTCCAGGCTCAGATTGCAGCCGAGGTAGATTTCTTTCTCGACAAAGGTTGGCGCAGGCCTCATCTGACCGCAATCCTCGTTGGAGACGACGGTGCCAGCCAGACTTACGTAGCAAACAAAGAGCGTTCCTGCAAGAAGGTCGGCTTCGACAGCACTGTGCTCCGTCTGCCCGCCTCCACTACTGAGGAGGAACTCCTCAAAGAAGTGAAAAGGCTCAACAATGACGACAGCGTCGACGGGTTCATAATCCAGCTTCCGCTTCCCAAGCATATAGACGAGCAGAAGATTATAGAGGCCGTTAGTCCCTCAAAGGATGTGGACGGATTCCACCCTGAGAACGTAGGCCGTCTCTGCCTCGGGCTTGACACCTTCGTCAGCGCCACTCCTTACGGCATCATAACTCTTCTGGAAGAATATGGCATCGAGACTCGCGGGAAGCACTGCGTGGTGCTCGGCCGCAGCAACATAGTGGGCCGTCCGATCGCCAATCTGCTGTCAGCCAAGGCAAAGCCTGGTGACTGCACTGTGACCATCTGCCACAGCCGCACCCAGAATATTGAGGAGTACACCCGCAGCGCCGATATTATTATCGCTGCTCTCGGAGTGCCGGGTTTCGTCAAGGCTGACATGGTTAAGGAAGGCGCCGTGGTAATCGACGTGGGTATCACCAGGGTTCCGGCCGAGACCGAGAAGGGCTACCGCATCATGGGCGACGTGGATTTCGACGCCGTGGCTCCGAAATGCTCTTACATCACTCCCGTTCCGGGCGGAGTTGGCCCGATGACTATTGTTTCGCTTATGCGCAATACACTCAAGGCCTACAAGGCAAAGCACAACATCGGATAATCAATCTACTACAATATGAAAAAATATATTGCAACTTTCTGTATGGCAATTATCGCTCTTTGCGGCTGCAGCGGTGAAAAGTTCTCTGCTGAAGCTCTGATGCTCGACCCGGCGGATTTCGTGACTGAGTACGAAGGCAAACCTGTGGCTCTCTATACTCTTACCAACAAGAACGGCATGGTGGTGCAGGTTACCAATTACGGTTCGAGGGTGGCTTCTATTATCGTCCCTGACAAGGATAACAATCCGGTGGATGTTATTGTCGGCCATGACAATATCCAGAGCTATCTCAATACTGCAAGTGTGTCGTCTGCATCTATCGTAGGTCGCGTGGTGAACCGCATCGCCTACGGTAAGTTCAGTCTTGACGGAAAGGATTATGAGCTGCCCATCAACAGCGGCGTCAACCATATCCACGGCGGTCCGAACGCTATGTACAAGCATGTATGGGATGCTGAGCAGCTTGCTCCCAACAAGGTGAAGATGAGCTATTTCTCTCCTGATGGGGAGGAGGGCTATCCCGGCAATTTCAACATCAGCGTGACTTACACTCTTGATGACGACAATGCTCTGACACTTGAATATGAGGCTTCTACCGACGCTCCGACTCTCTGCAATCCTACTTTCCATCCGTTCTTCAATCTGCACGGAACGACTGAGAAGAGCAGCAACAGCCACATCTACAGCATGGATGCGGACTATTACACTCCGGTAGACGAGAATACCAATCCTACTGGTGAGATTCTGCCCGTGGAGGGGACTATCTATGACTTCAGGGAGGCTGCAAGGGTTGATTCAAAGACTGATGCGGGTTATGACCTCAATTTCATCCTGAATACCAAAGGTGACAAGACGAAGCCCTGCGCAACTCTTTATGAGCCTGAAACCGGCATCTGCCTCACTCTCTACACTGACCGTCCTGGCCTGCAGTTCTATTCTGGCGGCAATATGAATGGTTATGAGGTTGGCAAGCGCGGCGGCGTGTTCCACAAGTTCAGCGGCGTGGCTCTTGAGACGCAGTTCTATCCGGATGCTCCTCACCATGACAATTTCCCGAGCATCGTGCTCCGCCCCGGCGAGAAATACACCCACTTCGCGAAGTATCAGTTCTCTGTAAAGTAATAGAACTCTATAAGAAAAAAAAAGCCGGCTGAGCCGGCTTTTTTTTTTATATGAAAATATATCGTAGGACGAATAGGACTGCGAGAACCCACATAGGAATTGAGATCTCTTTGAAGCGGCCGGCGACAGCGTGGGTGGCTACATAGGCGATGACTCCGATGAGGATACCGTCTGAGATGCTGTATGCCAGAGGCATGAAGATGATGGTGATGAATGCGGGGATGCTCTTGCAGTAGTCTTCCCAGTGGATGCGCTTGATGGCAGGCATCATCATGACGCCGACTATAATAAGCGCGGGAGCGGTTGCGGCGCTAGGGATCGCAAGGAAGAGAGGAGAAAGCAGCAGGGCAAGTGCGAAGCAGACTGCTGTAGAGAAGGCTGTGAGGCCAGTTCGTCCGCCTTCGCCGACACCGGCTGCGCTCTCTACGTAAGTTGTAGTGGTAGAAGTTCCGAGGCAGGCTCCGCAAACAGTTGCTACAGAGTCAGCCATGAACATTTTCTCCATGCCTTCGATCTTGTCATTATCACCTGTGCCGGTGGCCTGGTGCACACCGATGATGGTTCCCATCGTGTCGAACATATCGATGAACAGGAAGGTGAAGACTACAACCAGCATATCCCAAGAGAACACCTGAGAGAAGTCGAACTTGCAGAAGATGGGAGCGACACTGTCGGGCAGTGATACCAGCTGCACTCCGCCGTTAGCGCCGTGGCTGAACTGTGTGATGGCCATTCCTGTTGCAGGATCCTTTATGAAAAGACCTATGACAGTCGTGACAAGGATACCGATAAGGATACCTCCGCGGACCTTCAGCATTACAAGGCCTGCAGTGATGAACAGTCCGATCATGGCCAGAAGAGCAGTGCCTTTGGTAATCTCACCGAGGGTTACGAGAGTAGAGTCGGAATTGACGATGATGCCGGAGTTCTGCATACCGATGAAGGCGATGAACAAGCCGATACCTGCGCCGATGGCTTTCTTGAGGGTGCCGGGGATGGCATCCAGCAGCCATGTGCGGACTTTGGTGATGGTGAGAATGATGAACAGGATACCTTCAATCAGCACGGCTGTGAGAGCAAACTGCCAGCTGTAGCCCATGGTGAGGCAGACCGTGTATACGAAGAAGGCATTGAGGCCCATACCGGGGGCCAGACCGAAGGGTTTCTTGGCATATAATGCCATTACCAGAGTACCTATGATGGCTGCGAGAGCGGTAGCAGTGAACACTGCTCCGCCGGGCATGCCGTCAAGGGCGCTGAAGATGCTCGGATTGACAGCCAGGATATACGCCATCGTAAGGAAGGTGGTGATACCGGCCACAATCTCTGTGCGGACTTTGTGCTTGGTAGCGTCAAAGCCGAAAGCTTTGCTTAAGAAACTCATGACAGTTATGTTTTAGATCAGAATACCCATTTGGTACCGATGCAAGGGAGAACATTGAAGCCCTGCATGCCTGCGAAATTGTAGCTGAGCTCAACCTCGCCGCCGATGTTGAAGTGGTCGAACACCTGGAACCAGAGCTGAGGCTCTGAGAGGACTACAAGACTGTTGCCTTCGCACCAGAAATCAACGAAGCCGGAGAAGCGGAGGTTCTTCAATCCGAAGAGGTCCTGGAAGCCCCATACTGCGGTGAACTGCAGAGGAACTTTAGAGTTCAGTTTGATGAACTGCTTGTAGAGGACTTTGAGGTTTAGGGTGTTGTTGAAGTTCTCTGAGTGCAGGAACCAGTCAACGCCGAAAAGGAAGGCGCTGTTGACAGGGAAGCCGGCGCCTGTGCCGTATGACGGAGCATTAGCGGCAAGACCGAAGCCACCGTTGTACTCTACTTGCAGTGAGAGCGGTGCAAGGGCGCTTTCAGACCAGAAGTTGAGGCAGCGTGCAATCTCGAAGTAGGTATTACTAGGAGAGATGATGGTGTTGCCGTCCCTGTTGTTGTAATCGTAATCGATGAAGAAGAAGGTGTTGCCCCAGTTGTCCTGGTGGAAGCCTTCAAGAGTAGTTGTGAAGTGTTTCCTTCCAAGGTCGTAGAAGGTCTGGAAGTTGGTCTGGGCAGTTGCCAGCTGGCTGATTGCCAGAAGCATTGTCAGAGCGAAGAAGAGTTTTTTCATGGTTTGTATTTTAGGTAAGTAATTATTTCTCTCCAAGCTGCAGCAGGCTCGTCACCTCGACGTCGGGGGAGATGGGACAGCTGCGGGGTATGTCGATTATGTCTATTATGAAGTTGGCGTATACGGCCTTCGGCTGGAATTTCTTCACCAGACGGACTGCCGCGGAGGCGGTGCCGCCGGTGGCGAGGATGTCGTCATGCACCAGCACTACGTCGCCAGGCTCGATAGCATCGGTATGCATCTCTATGGTATCGACGCCGTACTCTTTGGAATATGACTCGAAGACAGTCTCTGCAGGCAGCTTGCCAGGCTTGCGCACCGGCACGAAGCCCACGCCGAGCTTCGCAGCTACGGCAGCTCCGACCACGAAACCGCGGGATTCAACGCCCGCCACTTTTGTGATGCCCTTGTCGCGGTAGATATCGCAGATTTCGTCCACGATCTCGGCAAGGCAATGTCTGTTCTTGAACAAGGTGGTGACATCGAAAAACATTATCCCTTTCACGGGATAGTCAGGCACCTTGCGGATGTTGTCGATAAGAAGTTGTTTGTCCATAATCGCTATAACCCACATAAAGGTACATCGAATCTCACAGTCAGCCGACAGCAAGACTCAGCGTATTATGCACATTTTTTCAACAATGGTGGATCAGTGCAGATCCCGGTAGCTCCACTGCTCGAGGATCTGACCGTCGCGGGTATGGACGATGACGGGGTAGTGGCCGTTTGTGATGCGCAGGAAGGTGTTGGCCGCTAGGGAATCGATAGTGTTGTAGGGAAGCTGGGAATCAGCGAAGAAGGCGGCGGCGTCCGAGTCGAAATCGTCGTGTTTTCCGGCAATCAGAACATTTACGTCAGCGCCCTCGAATGAGCCGCGGCTGAGCATGATACTCAGCTTCTTGGCGGCCATGTGGCAGAATTCGCAGCCGAAGCTGAAGAAACATGTGATGTCGTCGCCTTCAGCAAGAGCGGGGTCTATCTGGCCGTCGGCTATAGCTTTGTCGAACAACTCCTGGTTGAAACCGTCGACGGCATAGTCGGAATACCGGAAATTGTCGGGAGGGGAGATGATGAATACCGATGCCAGGCAGGCGACGGCGGCCAGGCTGGCGATGAGGTTCTTATAAGGGATATCGAAGGGTTTCACCTTCAACGACAGGACCGCAATGCCGGTCAGAACTACATTCTTTATGAGCGACTGCATCGGAGAGAAATCCACCAGGTCGCCGAAGCAGTGGCAGTTGTCCTTGCTGCCCTTAATTATCATCACAACCAGAAATGCGCTGAAGCCGGCCAGCACAGCCACTGCCAGCTTAATGGATAGTTTAGGATGGGTGTTCAGCATCAGCCATACACCGAGGAAGAGCTCCAGCGCGATGACCAGCCTGGCAATGATGAATGAGGCCCCGAGAGAGAACGCCCCGAGGCTGAATATGTACAATTCAAAATTATCGGCGCCCGCCAGCTTGGCGACCGCCGATAATATGAAAACTAGTCCGAGAAGCTCCCGGAAAACAAGCTTTAAAGAGACGGGCTGCATTTGTATTCAACAGTCTGACCAAGGACGTTGGCCCTGTAGTTGTAAGAGCTGCAAGCCTTGCCGCTGTCATTCTCTACAGTTTTGCCGGCGAGCTCTTCGCCGTTCAGGGTAGCCTTGCAATAGCATTTCTTTGAGCAGCTGCTCATACCGGCTATGCAAGCCAGGACTAATATTGCAAAAAGTACTTTTTTCATAAATGTAGAATTAAGTGGTTTTGTTTTTATAAGATCAATTGTTACATCGTGTCAGAGCAGCTGTATTCAACGGTTGAGTTTCCCCAGTAACCTGAATAGCTATAATCGCTGCACTTCTTTCCATTTTCGAGGAAATAGGTGTTTCCTTTTACCTCTTTGCCGTTAACTGAAGCTTTGCAATAGCATTGTTTGGAACAACTGCTCAATCCTGCGATACAAGCGAGAAGCAAAATTGCAAATAGTGCTTTTTTCATTTCTGTATTTGTTTAGCTGTTTTCGTATTTGTCATACAAAAATACAAAAAAACATTGACAAACTGCCATCAAATTTCCGAAATGCCTGATCATCATAAAGTACTAAATGACTCTGTCGATAACTACCTATATGGGAGTGGCTTACAATAGAGTGTCAAATCATTTTAAGAAAAAGGACTCTGAATTATCAATGGTGGGACTCGCTCTTTTCCGGCGTAGCCCTACATTCAAAACCAAAATGATATCAATCACAGCAAATATGGAAAAAAAGGCTTATGAAACGCCGGCGACTGATGAGTTCGAGGTCAAGGCTCAATGTGTAATCTGCGGAAGCGAAAGAGGTCTCACCGAAACGTATACGCTAGGGAGTACGTATAATGATGAAGATTTTGAATAGGGGGACAGCAATGAAAAGATCTATCGTTATTGCGGCGTTTGCCGCTCTGGTATTGACTGCTTGAGAGCAGAAGATTGATATTATTGAAGTGCCTCAGTCTAGCGATCCGGTTGTGTTCACCGCAAGGACAGAGAGTACTTCAACTAAAACTGCATTGAGTGAAAATGGCGGTGCTTA
>JAFZKU010000064.1 GCA_017551785.1 Bacteroidales bacterium
GCACCTTCACCATGACCGGCGGCAGCATCGCTGACAACGTGGTCAACACTATCAAAGGTGCACCAAGTGCAGGCGGTGCCATATACGGTCTTTTGGGAGACATCTATTTGCGCGGCGGCAGCATCACGGGCAACACCACCTACGGCAGCAGCGACGACCATACCTGCGGCGGCATCGCCCACGACTATGCCAACAGCGCGGCGCAGCTGCATCTGAGCGGCACATTCACACTGGGCGGCAATCAGAAGGTCTTATACGACACTAACACCAGCGACTGGACCGCCAGCACGTCGAGCGACTACCAGCACGGCAACCGCGAATACATCATCCTGGACGGCCCCATCAGCCCCACTGCACCCATCGCCATCGATCTCTACAGCGGCTACAACACCCGTCTTACCACCAACTGGAGCACCCACATGGGCACGGCCGAAGCCGATGGCTTTTTTACCCTCGTGGACAACAGTCTGAGCGATGGCAAGAGTATCATCCGTAACGACGGCAACCTCTACATCGGCACGCCCGAAGAAATCTACTGGCACGCCGATGCCAACCACGACGGCGGAGGCGCGGCGAGAGCTTATATCATCACCACCACCGAAGGACTGGACTATCTGGCAACATATGTCAACGGCGGAAATTTCTCCGCACATATGTACTTCAAATTGGGCAATGATATCACCTATACCCATAAGGCTGCCAACGAGGAAGGAGCTGACACAGAGAACAACTTCACCGCCATCGGCAACTGCGACAATCGCTTCGAAGGCATCTTCGACGGCGACGGAAAGACCATCAGTGGCATCCGCATCTATAAGCCCAATGACTCAAATCAAGGCCTTTTCGGCTATGTGGAGTCTGGTGGTACCGTACAGAACGTCATCCTCAGCGATGCCGTTATCACCGGAAATGACAACGTCGGCGGTATCGCAGGAGTTAACAACGGTGGTATCTATGACTGCTTTGTCATCGGCACTCACGTCAGCAGTTGTTATAGTAGGTGCGGTGCCATTTTGGGCTCTAGTCAAGGTACTAATGGTGGGGGAGGTGATGGGTATGGGCGTGTCCTAGGTAACTACTACCACGGCTGCACAGGCACCTCTTACAATAGTACTACCTGTTCAGGCATGGGCAACTACCCTGATTATCTCGACTGCACCAGTCCCGTCTTCACCATCACTGCTACCGACCCCATCAGCATCACTGCCACTGAGGCTTGTCGCTATCAGGATGTCAACTATTATATGGAATCTACCAAAGTCACAATCAGTGCCCCGGGATATACGATTACGTCTGCCAGCTACAACGATGGAAGCGATCACGATATTGACCCCGTCCAGGGAGTATTCAGTTTCTGGATGCCCAAGAGCGACATCACCATCAGCGCCAGCCTTACAGCCAACGCAGTCCAGGACATCACGGCCAATGCGGGTACGGTGTCCGGTGTGACGGGTTACTGGGCCACCTTCTACCACGGCTCGCTGGACTACCAGTTGCCCGTGGGGGCGGCGGCCTACACGATGGACAGCAACCACCATCTCTACCGCCTGGGCACAGACGGGCGAACGATTCCCGCCGGCAAGGCCGTGGTCATCATCTCCGACAAGCAGGATATCACCATGACGCTTGACGACGGTAACGCGACCGTCACTGACCATAGCGGCGGCAATATCCTGAACGGCGGCCCCGTTACCCTCGACGGTGAAGGCAAAGTGCCCGTCCCCGGCTCGGATCCTGAGGTGAAAGGCTACCCGTACGTCCTCAGCATCGATGAGGGTGGCGCCATCGGCTTCCGCCAGTACACTGGCGCCGCCATCCCGGCCGGCAAGGCGTATTATGTCGTAGTGGCGCCGTAAGGTCGTGTAGCCCCGAAGTGTAATTGTTTTTTTAAAATTGCGGGAACTTTTCCGCAATTTTTGTATATTTGTGCCGGATAATTACCGCAAAACGCCATGCAAGCACTTTATGACCAATTTAAACTTCTCCTGGAATCGACTCCAATGCATTTCTTCCGGGAGCAGCATCAGATTATTAACTGGGATGTCCGCATCCTGGGTATACTTGGCCAGAAAGGTGTGGGTAAGTCCACTCTCATCCTACAACATATCAAACAGCAAGGTAATATTGAGGAGACCCTCTATGTTGTTGCAGATGATATTTACTTCAGTGCGCACTCTCTGCTGGAAACCGCGAAGGCTTTTTTCGCCCGCGGTGGCAAATACTTATATATTGATGAAATCCATAAGTATCCGGACTGGAGCAGGGAGATCAAAAACATCTATGATAGTTTGCCATTGTTGCATATCGTCTATTCGGGCAGTTCTATGCTGGATTTGAAGGAGGGCGGAGCTGACCTCAGCCGTCGCGTCATCGAATACCATCTTCCTGTATGGTCGTTCCGCGAGTATCTCAACCTTCGTAATGGCTGGTCCTTGAAGAGCGCCACGCTGGAAGAGGTGTTGAAAGGTGACGTCGATTTTCCATACGGACCGGACCGCCCGCTCAAATATTTCGACGACTATATGAAGAAGGGCTGCTATCCCTTCTCGCTGGAGCCTGAATTCGAGACCCGTCTACGACAAGTCATTAACACAACAGTCGAAGTTGATATCCCCCAATATGCCAGGATGACTATTGCGGCCACTCAGAAGCTCAAGAAGTTCATGTATTACATCTCCACGAGCGTTCCTGTCAAGATCAATTTTTCGGATATGGCCCGGGACTTGGAGCTGGACCGCGACGAATTGCCCAGATACCTCGAGTATCTCGAAAAGGCTGAGCTGGTCTCAATTCTCAGGATGAAGGCTAACGGAGACGCCATCCTGAGAAAGATGGACAAATTATATCTCCATAACCCCAACCTGTCGTATGTACTTTCCGGTGAACAGCCGAACACCGGAACGGACCGCGAAACCATCTTCCTCTGTTGGACCAAGCAGAAGTTCGAGACGCTGGAGTCTCCAGTATCAGACTTTGAAATAGATGGCAAGACCTTCGAAATCGGTGGGCGCAAAAAAGGAAAGAAGCAGATTGAGGCCGTTCATGACGGATATGTCGTTAAAGACGATATAGAATATGTTCACGACAACCAAATCCCTCTTTGGATGTTCGGGTTCATATACTGATGCCCGCGCACCGGCAAAATAATTATTACATAGTATGAGCAATATCGACAAAGTTCTCGAGTACAATCGAGAGTTTGTGGCCTCCAAGAGATATGAGGCCCATCTGACAGACAAGTATCCCGACAAGAAGCTGGCGGTGCTGAGCTGCATGGACACGCGCCTGAGCGTGCTGCTGCAGGAGGCGCTGGGCCTTCGCAACGGTGACGCCAAGATTATCAAGAATGCCGGAGCGGTGATCCCCTCGCCGTGGGATTCGGCTATGCGCAGCCTTATTGTGGCCGTGTATGAGCTCGGCGTGAACGAGGTCATGGTCGTGGCTCACACCACCTGCGGCGCCTGCCACATGTGCTTCCATCATTTCAAGGAAGAGATGCTCCGCCGCGGCATTCCCGCCGCCGAGCTCGATCGCAGCGATGTCGATCTGGACGCATGGCTTGAAGGCTTCCACGACACCGAGAAGTCGGTCAGAAATACCGTGGCTGCCATCACAGGCCACCCGCTGATGCCCGCCGACGTCACCGTCCGCGGCTTCATCATCGACTCAGCAACCGGAGAGCTCTCCGAAGTCTTTTCTGCAAACCGATAAATCCGATCAGCTGTTGTAGCAGGTTTCGCCGTGCTCGTAGATGTCGAGGCCTTCCTCTTCGATGCGGGGCTCGACGCGGATGCCGTGGATCTTGTCGAGGACTTTGAAGGTCGTGAAGCCGAGGCCGAAGGCCCAGATGATGGTGACGGTGACTCCGAGCAGCTGTATGAGCAGGAAGTGGGCGCCGCCGCCGTAGAACAGGCCGCCGTCGGTGGCGAAGAGACCGGTCATTATGGTGCCGAGGATGCCGCAGGCTCCGTGTACAGAAACTGCGCCGACCGGATCGTCAATCTTGCAGACCTTGTCGATGAGGGCCACAGAGCCAACCATCGCCACGCCGCAGACAGCGCCGATAATTGCAGCTCCGCCTATGGTGACCATGTCGCAGCCCGCCGTTATTCCCACGAGCCCGCCGAGGATGCCGTTGCACACCAGCGAGAGAGACGGCTTGCCGTAAACCAGCCATGTAAAGAAGAGGACTGAGAGACCACCAGTGGCAGCCGCCATGTTGGTGGTGCACATCACATGAGAGATGGCGATGGCGTTGGACGCGCCTTCAGCAGCCAGCTGCGAGCCGGGGTTGAAACCGAACCATCCGAACCACAGGATGAACACGCCCAGGGCGCCGAAGGTCAGGTTGTGGCCGGGGATGGCTCGCGATTCGCCGCTCTTGGAGTATTTGCCGATCCTCGGGCCGAGCACCATCGCGCCGGCGAGTGCAATCACACCGCCGCAGGAGTGAACCACGGTGGAGCCTGCGAAATCGTGGAAGCCGAGCTCGCTGAGCCAGCCGCCGCCCCAGGTCCAGTGGCCCTCGATAGGGTAGATCACCACCGAGATGATAATGGAGATGATAATGTACATCGAGAACTTGGTCCTCTCCGCCATGCCGCCGGAAACTATGGTAGCCGCGGTGGCGCAGAAAACAGTCTGGAAGATAAGCGTACACTCGGCAGGAATGTTGGAGTCGCCGATGAACGACCAGTCGAAAAGATGGAGACTTCCGATGAAGCCGTTGCCGCTGCCGTGCATGATGCCGAAACCGATCATCCAGAACAGGAACGAGCCTACCATGAAATCCACGAAGTTCTTCATAAGGATGTTTGCAGTATTCTTGGAACGCGTGAAACCAGCTTCCACCAGTGCAAAACCAGGTTGCATGAAAAACACCAGCATTGCAGCTATCAACACCCATACAGTATCTAGTCCTATAATTGTTTCCATTGTGATAAGTCTTTAAAGGTTCTACTTCTTGTCTGCCAATACAGTATCTCCGTGTTCGCCGGTACGGATAGACCATGTGTCGTCGACGGGGCTCACGAAAATCCTTCCGTCTCCCACGCTGCCGGTGCGGGCAGCGCCCATGATGGCGTCAATCGCAGGCTGGACGAACTGGTCGCGGCAGATGATGGTTATCTCGATGCGGGAGATAATGTCGGTGCTGTACATCACGCCTCGATAGATGCGGTCCTCACGGTCCTGGCCGATGGCCTTGACTTCGGCGTAGGAAAACCAGTTGATGTCGGCCTCGAAGAGAGCCTCCTTGACATCATCGAAACGGGTCTTCCGGATAATGGCTTCAATTTTCTTCATTGTGTTAGTAGTTTTGGTTATTAAAAAAAAAGACCGGCCCTGTAAGGACCAGTCTTGTTTGTTCTATAAAGTCTAATTATGTCGTTCAGCTTTCCTGCCGGTCCAAAGGAATTGCAAACGGAACCTGATTCTGGTTCTGATTCTGGAACTGAGACTGGCTGTTGCGAACAGCAGTGAAATTTGCAAAACCTGCGGACATCGTCTGTCTTTGTTTATGGCGCAAAGATACAAACGAATTTCTATTTGCCAAAAGAAATAGCAAAAATATTGTCATAATAACATAAAATCGCCCCGAAAGGCGATAATATGTTGTATTAATATATAAATAGGTGTCAATCCTCAATGGGAACCGAACGCTTGATGCGCTGGTCGAGAGAGGTGAGGGTTTCGGTGTTGATGACGCCCGGAATCTCCTGGATACGGCCGTTCAGAAGCTCCATGAGGTGGTTGGCGTCGCGGGCGTAAAGCTTGATGAGGATGGTGTATGCGCCCAGGGCGTACTGTGACTCCACGATCTCGGGAATCTTCTCCAGCTCTGAGACGACGCTGTTGTAGAGAGAGCCCTTCTCCAGGGTGATGCCCACGTAGACACACATATTGAAGCCGAGCTTCTGGGGGTTTACATGGAAGCCGGAGCTCTTGATGACGCCGATGTCGGTCATGCGCTGCACCCTCTGGTGGACAGAAGTGCGGGAAATTCCCACCTGCTCAGCCACATCCTTGAAGGGGACGCGTGCGTTAAGAGTTATTATTTTGAGGATCTTACGGTCGATTGAGTCGGTCAGTTCGTTTACGTCCATGGTTGTGTTTAGATTGTTGTTAACGTAAAGATAATGAATATTCCGACAAATTGTCAAATATTTTATTAAAAAATATGAAATATGACAATCTATAAATCCACTGAGGCTGGTTGTGTGGCAAATTATCGTCAGATTGCAAAATACTATGTCATAAAGTTGATAACATTAAATATAATATGAACAAAAAGACAAAGAAAATATTGTAATAACGATAAAATGTCATATCTTTGCGGCAGAATCTGACAGCGATGGCAAGGACGATCGAATTCACCAAGATGCACGGCGCCGGCAACGACTACATATACGTCTACGGCCAGGACTTCCACGCCGCCGACGCATCCCGCCTCGCCAGCACATGGTGCGACCGCCACAAAGGCATAGGCGCCGACGGCATCGTGCTCATCAATCCGTCTGACAAGGCCGACTTCCGCATGGAAATGTTCAACGCCGACGGCTCTCAGGGAATGATGTGCGGCAATGCCGCCCGCTGCATCGGCAGTTTTGTCGCCAGCCACGGTTATGCCAAAGACTTCGACATCTCCCTCGAAACAGCCTCCGGCATCAAACTGCTTCACATCGACAATGCCACCGGCGATATCTCCGTCAATATGGGCCGCCCGGCTTTCGCCGATCCTTCGCAGTTCCTTCCTGACATGGAAGACTCGATCCCCCAGGCGCTCCACGGCAGCTTCGTTTCAATGGGCAATCCTCACTACGTAATCTTCGTAAAGGACATCGAGAATGTTTTCCCTGAAGTTACCGGACGCCTGCTCGAGCATGCCGCCTGCTTCCCCGCAGCCGCCAACATCGAGTTCGCGCAGTTTCTCGGGGCCGGCAACATCCGCATGAGAGTGTGGGAGAGGGGCAGCGGAGTCACCATGGCCTGCGGCACCGGCGCCTGCGCCACAGCCGTAGCTGCAATAAGCCGTTTCGCCCTCGACCGAGAGCAGACCATAATAATGGACGGCGGCAGCGTCAGAGTGAGCTGGGACGGCGGCGATGTCATGCTCACAGGCGACGCCACAGAAGTGTATAACGGAACAATAGATATTGAGGAATGATACGCGTCAACGACAATTACCTTAAGCTGCCGGGCTCTTACCTGTTCGCCGACATTGCCGCAAGGGCGAGGGCTTTCAGGCAGACCCTGGCTGTCGATGACGTAATCTCCCTCGGCATCGGAGACGTCACCCAGCCTCTCTGCGACGCTGCTGTTGCTGCCATGCACGACGCTGTGGACGAGCTCTCCCGCGTGGAAAGTTTCCACGGTTACGGCCCCGAGCAGGGCTATGACTTCCTGCGCAAGGCAATCGCAGAAGGCGACTATGCCTCCAGAGGCGTGAAAATTAGCCCCGACGAGATATTCGTGAGCGACGGCGCCAAGAGCGACACCGGCAACATAGTGGACATCCTGGGTGCTGGCCGCGTGGCCGTCACCGACCCTGTATATCCCGTCTATGTCGATTCCAACGCCATGGCCGGCCGCGCAGGTGACTACACCGGCACAAGGTGGAGCGGCATCACCTATCTTCCCTGCAAGGAAGAGAACGGCTTTGTGCCGCAGCTGCCCTCCGAGAAGGTCGACGTAGTCTACCTCTGCTTCCCCAACAACCCCATGGGCACAGTAATGACCAGAGGCGAGCTGGCCGTATGGGTGGCCTGGGCTGTCGAGAAAAACGTGCTGATACTCTATGATTCTGCTTACGAAGCCTTCATCACTAATCCCGCAGTGCCTCACAGCATCTACGAGATCGAAGGGGCAAAGAGGGTCGCCATAGAGTTCCGCTCTTATTCCAAGACTGCAGGTTTCACCGGCGTCAGGTGCGGATACGCAGTGATTCCCGACGAGCTGACGGTGGATGCCGGCGGCCGAACGGTGAGGCTGAACGAGCTGTGGAAGCGCCGCCAGTGCACCAAGTTCAACGGCGCCAGCTACATCTCCCAGCGCGGAGCGGCAGCCATCTACACCGAGGAGGGCCGCAGGCAGACTAAGAGCACGATCGAATACTACCTGAGCAACGCAGCATACTTGAAGAAAGCCCTCGGTGAGATGGGCCTCAAGGCCTTTGGAGGTACGGACGCTCCTTATCTGTGGGTGAAGACTCCGGACGGCATGCCGTCTTGGGACTTTTTCGACATCCTGCTCAGGCAGGCCCACCTTATCTGCACCCCCGGCGCAGGCTTCGGCCCTTCCGGAGAGGGGTTCGTGAGATTTACTGCCTTCGGGCGCCGCGAGTCATACGTCGAGGCTGCGCGCAGGCTGAAAAAACTGATTATATAAACAATTAAAATATACCGCTATGTCTGATTTAAGATTTGAAGTCCTGGGCGAGGCTTTTAAGAAACACCCCCTGGATGTGAAACTGCCGGACGGACGTCCCGACGAATACTTCGGAAAGAACGTATTCAACAAAGAGAAAATGTTCAAGTATCTGCCTTCTGAGGTATATGCCCAGATGGTGAACGTAATGGAAAACGGGGCCGTCATGGACAGGGCCCTTGCCGACAAGGTTGCAGAGGGAATGAAGAAATGGGCCATGGACATGGGCGCAACCCACTACACCCACTGGTTCCACCCCCTGACCGACACCACAGCCGAGAAACACGACGCCTTCATCGAGCATAACGGCAAGGGCGGCGTGCTGGAGGAGTTCGAAGGCAAGCTGCTTGCACAGCAGGAGCCTGACGCCAGCTCGTTCCCGAGCGGCGGTATCCGTGCCACTTTCGAGGCCAGAGGATATTCTGCATGGGACCCTACATCTCCCGCATTCGTGATGGACGACACCCTCTGTATCCCCACCATCTTCATCTCATACACCGGTGAGGCCCTGGACTACAAGGCTCCTCTGCTGAAGGCCCTGCACGCAGTGGACAAAGCAGCTGTGGATGTATGCCACTATTTCGACAACGACGTAAAGAAAGTATTCTCATACCTCGGATGGGAGCAGGAGTATTTCCTGGTAGACGAAGGGCTCTACGCCGCCCGTCCCGACCTGCTGATGAGCGGCCGTACACTGATGGGCCACAACTCAGCCAAGAACCAGCAGCTGGACGACCACTATTTCGGCGCTATTCCTGAGAGGGTTCAGGCCTTCATGAAAGAGCTTGAGATAGAGGCCATGAAGCTCGGCATCCCCACCAAGACCCGTCACAACGAGGTAGCCCCCAACCAGTACGAGCTGGCTCCTATTTTCGAGGAGACCAACCTGTCATGCGACCACAACATGCTGGTGATGACTCTCATGCGCAAGATCGCCCGCAAGCACGGCTTCCGCTGCCTGCTCCACGAGAAACCCTTCGAGGGAGTCAACGGTTCCGGCAAGCACAACAACTGGTCGCTCGGCACCGACAACGGCCACCGTCTGATGTCGCCCGGCAAGACCCAGACCGACAACCTGATGTTCGTGACCTTCGTGGTCAACACCCTTACGGCAGTGTACCGTCACAATGCCCTGCTCAAGGCGTCCATCATGAGCGCCACTAACGCCCACAGGCTCGGCGCCAACGAGGCTCCGCCTGCAATCATCTCCAGCTTCCTCGGCAAGCAGCTCTCAGGTCTGCTCGATTCTCTCGAGAAGTCTTCAAGCGACGAACTGTTCAAGATCGCCGGCAAGACTGGCAAGAAGATGCTCGACATGCCGCAGATTCCCGAGCTGCTCATCGACAACCCCGACCGTAACCGTACTTCTCCGTTCGCCTTCACCGGCAACCGCTTCGAGTTCCGCGCCGTCGGTTCAGAGGC
>JAFZKU010000065.1 GCA_017551785.1 Bacteroidales bacterium
ACCTTCCTCAGAATCCTGAGGGATGAACTGGGCAAAGACATTTATGAAACTCCTCATCATACTACATGCGGAGGTATCGCCTATCATCAGGAATGCATCCCGCAGGAAACCCAGATGACTATCATAGCCCGTCAATTTGCGCTGATGACGGAGGCAGGCTATGAGAACTATGCCTGCAGTTGCATCACTTCTTTCGGTCTCTATTGCGAGACGTTGGAAACATGGCATGAGATGCCGGAAGTTCTGGAGCGCATCCGTGAAAACCTGTGGAAGGCATGCCGCCGCGAGTTCAACATCCCGAAATATCTGGCACATTCCAGCGACCTGGTCTACAAGTTCCGCAACGAAATCGCTGAAAAAGCAAAATACAAACTTGTCAACCGCTATACCGGCGAACCGCTGAAGGTCGTCGAGCACATCGGCTGTCACTATGCCAAGATGTTCCCCTCTAAGGGTGTCGGCGGAGCCGAATATCCCTATGTACTTGTCGGCATGGCTGAAAGTTGGGGCGGCAACGTTATCGACTACCCTGAACGCCGGCACTGCTGCGGCTACGGTTTCCGCCAGTACCACGTCAAGGCCAACAGGGGATATTCTATTTCGAACACCCACAAGAAATTCGAATCGATGGAGCCCTACCATCCCGATTTCATTGTGACCAACTGCCCGGGCTGCCCCTACTTCCTTGACCGTTGGCAATATGTAATCGCGGAGCAGACAGGCAAGACCTACGGAGGCGACGGCCAGGGCATCCCTGTGCTGACCTACGAGGAAATGGCAGGCCTTGTACTTGGATACAACCCGTGGGATATCGGAATGCAGACCCACCAGATCGCCGTCGAGCCGCTGCTCGACAAGATCGGCGTGGAATACGACGAAAGCAAGAAATACGAAGGGTGCGGCGGCAAACCTCTGCCGGAGCCCGAATTCCCTATGAACATAAGATGCTGTTAAATGGCTAAGGAAAATGTAGTAGTTATCGGCGGCGGACCTTGCGGTATCGAGGTCGCCCGCAATCTGAGGGATCTGGGTTACACCCCTATCCTGCTTGAACAACAGTCGGAACTAGGCGGACACCTGCGACTCTGGGACAGGCTGTTTCCGGAGGGAGTCGAGGCACGCAAGGTGCTCAAGGAACTTACAGGAGACCTCAAAGGAGTCAAATGGTTTACCGACGTCAATATTGAGTCTATCCAGAAATCACGCAAGGGTTATACAGTCAACGTGGACACCGGAATGTCATTCCAGACTAAGGCTCTCGTCGTGACGACGGGGTTCAAGCTCTTCCCTGCCGAGAACAAACAGGAATACGGATACAACATATACGAAAGAGTCATTACCAACGCCGACCTGGAGCAGTATTTCCACACCCGCAAGGATCCCCGCATCCAGAACCCCAAAACCATTGGTTTTGTGCATTGCGTCGGCTCACGCGACGAAAAGGCATGCAACCGCCAGTGTTCGAAAGTATGCTGTGCAACCGCAGTGAAACAGGCGTCAGAGATCAAGGAACTCTTCCCCGACGCAATAGTATACTGCTTCTACATGGATCTGCGCTTGTTTGGCCGCAGCTATGAAGACATGTATCTGACCGCCCAGAGGAAATACGGAGTAAGGTTCATCCGCGGCCGTGTTTCGGAAGTGTCTGAAGATATCGACGGCAAACTGTTCGTCAAGGCTGAAGATACTCTGCTTGGCAAACCCATGAAGATGAAACTGGACCTGCTGGTGCTCATGACAGGAATCCTCCCGGGAGATAGCACTAAACAACTTTCAGAAATGCTCAAGATACAGACAGGCGACGACGGTTTCTTCACTCCCAGAGACACCATCCTGGAGCCCTGCATGGCCAAGGACAGCGGTCTGTTCATGGCTGGCACATGCACCGGACCCAAGACCATCCCCGAAACTCTCAGCGAGGCCCGCGCCGCCGCCATCCAGGTTCATAAATATCTTTCAAAATGATAGATTTCGGTTATACTCTGAGCAAGAGCGGAACCCTCAAGATAGAGAATCTGGACGATTCCCGTTTCAAGGCGCTTCACAAGCTGGAGCCTGATGCCTATAAATGCATCAACTGTGGTTCCTGCACTGCTAGCTGCTCTGCCGACGTGTTCACCGAACTCAGCCTGAGAAAGATCCTGCTCAGCCTGCAAAGAGGCGAAGAAAAAGACTACATAAATCAGCTGCAGTCATGCATGCTTTGCGGCAAATGCATGCTTGTATGCCCGCGCGGCATTAATACCCGCCATCTCATATTGAGCATCAGCAAGATATATAATACGGTAGACAGATGAGAGAAAGGTTTCTTATAGGATTCGACCCGTTCGTGCTACCCTTCCTGCTGGGAATGGCCTTCGTGCTGTCGTACTGTATCATCGGTTTGATAAGAGTCGTACTTCAGTTATCTAAAGCCGACCGGCGCAAACTGGCCGCCAGTCTCTTCAAGCCCGCCAACGCATGGAAGAACCTGCGCGACATGTTCTGCGACTGCCTGATTCATGTCAAGTTGTGGAAGCGCAATCCCAAACTGGGTTACATGCACTCTTCGATAGCCTTCGGCTGGTTCATGCTGATAGTTTTCGGGCATATCGAGACCTTCATCTTCGTACCCAAGAAGGCCGGACTCTTCTACTATCCCATATTCTTCCGCTATTTCATGGAGATGGAGAATTACAGCCTGCGCGGTTCGTTCTTCTTCTTCATAATGGACTTCTTCCTGCTGGTAGTGCTCAGCGGTATCCTGCTGGCCATGTTCAAGCGTATCCGCAGCCGTTTCTTCGGCATGCGCCGCACCACCCGACTGTCTATCACCGACCGGGTCGGCCTGTATTCACTGTGGGCCATCTTCCCTCTGCGGTGGATCGCCGAGGGCTTCACTGCCGGTATTGCTGGCGGCAGCTTCATGACAATCCCTATCAACCTGCTGCTGAAGAACTTCATGAGCAACCCGGAGAATATCACCGTAGCGTGGTGGCTATACTCCATAGCCCTCGGAACATTCATGTTCGCGCTCCCGTTCTCCCGCTATATGCACATACCGGCCGAGATCCTTCTCATCCCTATGAAGAATGCCGGGTTGAAGGTATATCACCCCCGCAAAGGCTTCGCTCTCGCCCAGATATATACCTGTCCAAGCTGCGGCGTCTGCATCGACGCCTGCCCTATGAGCGCCAGCAGACAGAATCTGAAGGATACCACAGTCTATCTAGTGCGCCAGATCAAGCGCAACAATGCGCGCCGCATGAACGCC
>JAFZKU010000066.1 GCA_017551785.1 Bacteroidales bacterium
GTTCACGTTCAGATATGTCTGGAGTACGGGCGGCACCTCGAACATCTGCTCAAGGATCTTGGGGGCATAGTGCAGCACGCCGGAGAAGTCGCAATCCTCCGCATGGGTGTCGATAGAAAGGCCTATCGAAGGGATGCCGTACAGGCAGCCTTCCTTGTTGGCGCCGAGGGTGCCGGAGTAAAGGGCTGCGGTAGATGCATTTGAGCCGTGGTTAACGCCGGACACGAAAAGGTCCGGGACTATCTTCCGCTCGATGCACATGTTGGCCATCATCTTGGCGCAGTCGGCCGGAGTGCCGTTCATGTGCCAGCATTCCAGGCTTCCCTTGTCTTCCTCGGCTTCAAACTCGGCATATTTTGTAAGATACAGCGGCTCCTCCATAGTCAGGGCCATCGATTTAGCAGACTGGTGGTATCTCGGGGCTACTGACAGCACGTTGCCGTATTGTCTCAGGAACTGGGCGATGACGGTCAGTCCGGGCGCTGTATACGAATCATCGTTAGTCAATAATATCTGTCTTGTCATTTTTTTTAAACTTGCCGACGCAAAGTTACTTATTATTAATTATTTTTTTACCTTTGCACGGTTCAAAACCAAAGAGTTGCGAACCCCTTGATTTACTGAAGAAATCCAATAATTCTATACACACAATTAATCAAACTATTATGAAAAAAATTAAAGTTGGTATCAACGGATTCGGCCGTATCGGACGTTTTGTTTTCCGTGCAGCCCAGGAGAGAAATGACATTGAAATCGTAGGAATCAACGACCTTTGCCCTGTTGACTATTTGGCATACATGCTCAAATATGACACCATGCACGGTCAGTTCGAAGGCTCTATCGATGTTGACATGGAAGGCAGCAAGCTTATCGTCAACGGTCAGGCTATCCGCGTTACTGCATGCAAAGACCCCAACGAGCTCCAGTGGGACAAAGTAGGTGCTGAGTATGTAGTTGAGTCTACCGGTCTTTTCCTTACCAAGGAGAAAGCTCAGGCCCACATCAATGCAGGTGCCAAATATGTTGTTATGTCAGCTCCCGCAAAGGACGACACTCCGATGTTCGTATGCGGCGTTAACGAGAAGACCTATGTAAAGGGTACTCAGTTCGTTTCTAACGCATCATGCACCACCAACTGCCTCGCTCCGATCGCCAAGGTTCTCAACGACAAGTTCGGCATCAAGGAAGGTCTTATGACTACTGTTCACTCTACCACCGCTACTCAGAAGACCGTTGACGGTCCGTCACTGAAAGACTGGCGTGGTGGCCGTGCCGCTTCTGGCAACATCATCCCGTCTTCAACCGGTGCTGCAAAGGCTGTAGGTAAAGTTATCCCTGAGCTCAACGGTAAGCTTACCGGTATCTCAATGCGCGTTCCGACCCTCGACGTATCAGTTGTCGACCTCGTTGCAAATCTTGAGAAACCCGCTACCAAAGAAGATATCTGCAAGGCTATGAAAGAGGCTTCAGAAGGCGAACTCAAAGGCATCCTCGGTTACACTGAAGACGCTGTCGTTTCTTCAGACTTCCTCGGCTGCAAGCTCACTTCTATCTTCGACGCCAACGCCGGTGTTTACCTGACCGACAAATTCGTGAAGGTTATCTCTTGGTACGATAACGAAATCGGTTATTCAAACAAAGTCCTCGACCTCATCGCTCACATGGCAAAGGTTAACGGTTAATCCCGTAAGGACACAGAAAAAAAGAGGCTCGAAATTCTCGAGCCTCTTTTTTTTTAAATATATTATTGCTTACCTTTGTCACAAACATAATGATTGTGCCGCTTTAGCGGATATGAGCTAAACTCAAAGGCATTTCAGCCCCAACTGGAGTGCCTTTTCTTTTCTCTATCAGACGATTGTAAATCACGCACACCATAACACCGGGCAGCTTAACGGTTAATCCCGTAAGGACACAAAAATAAAGAGGCCGGCTGGGAAGCCGGCCTCTTGTCGTTATAATGGGTATTACTAGTCTTCCTTAGAAATAGCACCCATAGGACAAACTGCTGCGCAAGAACCACATTCTACGCAGAGATCAGGATCGATCATGTAGATGTCGCCTTCTGAAATGGCACCTACAGCGCACTCGTCGATACATGTGCCGCATGCTGCACAGTCTTCTGAAATTTTGTAAGCCATCGTAATTTGAATTAAGTGTTAATGCATTGCAAATATAGCATAATTTTTGATTAAGTCGTATCTTTGTAAAAAAAGAAGAAAGCCATGAGAAAGTATGCGATATTGCTCATTTCAGTCTTCTTGTTCTGCTCGGTGACAGCCCTGTCTCAAAATACGAGCCAACCTGAAGATAAAGTCGTAAGTTTTGATACGAAGACTCATGACTTCGGCGATGTGCTCATCACCGACGGCCCCCTGTCATGCAAGTTCGTCATGACCAATATCAGCAAAAGCCCCATAGTCATCCACAATGTCGTTTCAAGCTGCGGCTGTACTGTTCCGGATTATGACAAGAAGCCTATAGAGCCCGGCAAGTCTACGGCTATCGAAGTGACTTACTCTAACGACCAGGGTCCTTATCCCTTCAACAAGACCATCACGGTTTACGTTTCCGGAGTAAACAGACCCGTCGTGCTCAAGATAAAAGGTGAAGTGCATGACCGCCAGAAGACTCTCGAAGAGCTTTACACTGTCAAGATGGGGCCTTTGGCCGTGCGTTCCAACACAGTGAGCATGGGCTATATCGCCCAGGGCAGGCGCAAGAGCGAAGAAGGCGAGATTGCCAACATGACGAACCAGCCCGTCAAGGTCACAGTTGCCGCAGACGAGGCTGTTTCAGTTTCCATCACTCCCAATCCGATTCCTGCAAGGACATCTGCCAGAGTTAAATATACCGTCAATACCGGCGCCGGCCCCAAGAACTGGGGCAAGACTGTGTACAAAGTTTCTTTCTTGACTGACGGTAAGCAGCAGGGCAGCGGCGTCAGCCTCAACGCCACCATCAACGACGATTTCGACAACATGACTAAACGCCAGATGGACAAGGCTCCCGTAATCAAGCTCGACAACACCTACAGCGAGCTCAAGGAAGTCAGGCAGGGAAGCGTGGTGCGCAAGAGCTTCAAGGTGCTCAACACCGGCCAGAGCGACCTTACTGTCTATAAGATAGACGTGGATGGGAGCAACGCCAAGGTTACCACAAAGATGCCCGTGACAGTCAGGCCCGGCGGCTCTGCCACAGTTGACTTTTCATTCGACGCGTCCAAAGGTGACGGCGAGACCATCGACGTGCTGACGCTCACGACCAATTCGGTGAGCAAGCCGCAGGTGAATTACTTCATTACAGCTAACATCGTCAAGTAAGTAATGGATCTGAACAAGCAAGGAGATTTCTTCGGGGATTACGATAACCGCGATTCCGCCCTCAACGTCAACGACGGAGTAAAACAGCCCCCGATAATCAATCCATATCTCAACATCAAGAAGAAGCCGGCCATCAAGTCGGTGGATGAATATATGGACGGCATATTGCGCGGCGACCGCGTAGTGCTCAGTCAGGCGATAACCCTGGTGGAGAGCACGCTCCCGACTCACAGGTCGGTGGCTGCCCAGATCATCCAGCGCTGCCAGAAGATATCTTCCGGCAAGCGCACCATGCGCATCGGCATAACCGGCGTGCCCGGAGTCGGCAAGAGTACCTTCATCGAGGCCTTCGGCTCTCATATCACCGGCAAGGGACATAATCTGGCCGTGCTGGCCATCGACCCTTCCAGCGAGAAGACGAAGGGTTCCATCCTCGGCGACAAGACCAGGATGGAGACTTTGGTGAACGACCCTCATGCCTTCATCCGTCCCAGCCCGAGCGAAGGCTCTCTGGGTGGCGTGGCCCGCAAGACCCGCGAGACTATACTGCTCTGCGAGGCGGCAGGCTATGACGTAATATTCATCGAGACGGTAGGAGTGGGGCAGAGCGAGACCGCCGTGCACTCCATGAGCGATTTCTTCCTGCTGCTGATGCTTTCCGGAGCGGGCGACGACCTGCAGGGCATCAAGCGCGGCATTATGGAGATGTCGGACCTGATAGCCATAACCAAGGCCGACGGGGCCAACGTCGACAGGGCTAACATGGCAAGGGCCCTCTATGCCAACGCGCTGCATCTTTTCCCGCCGACCGAGTCGGGATGGGTGCCTACTGCGGTAACTTCGTCGGCTGTCGACAAGACAGGTCTGGACGACATCCTGGCCAAGATCGAGGAATATTTCAAGCTAGTCTGGGATAACGGCTACTACGACCGTCACCGCCGCGAGCAGTCGCGCTACTGGATGTATGAGAGCATAAACGAGACTCTCAAGAACATGTTCTACGAGAATCCCCGCATCGAGAATCTGATGCCCGATTACGAAAAAGCCGTGCTCGACGGCCAGCTGGAGTCTTTCTCTGCAGCTGAAGAGTTGATCGAAAAGTACTTGGGCAAGATATGATCCATATTATCGCAGATGTGCTGCGCGAAAGCATCCTGATCACCTTCCTGGTGATGGTGATGATGCTTCTCATCGAGTTTGTCAACGTAGCGTCCCACGGCCGTTTCTTTACGAAACTTAATTGCAGCCGCTTCGGTCGCGTGCTCTTCGGCGCTGTCATGGGGCTCATTCCCGGCTGCGTAGGAGGCTTTGCCACGGTATCTCTGTATTCTCACAGGATGCTGACCTTCGGAGCCCTTGTGGCGATGATGATTGCCTCCAGCGGCGACGAGGCTTTCGTGATGCTGGCTATGTTCCCGGGCAAAGCTCTGATACTTTTCGCGGTACTCTTCGTTATCGCCATCGTAGCCGGACTGCTGGTGGACCTGCTTCCGGCAAAAGACGGCAAGCCGGCCTGCGAAGTGTCGTACAGCCTTCACGAAAGCGACATGGAGGAGCATCATCACAACCTTCTTGACAAGCACTTCTGGAAGGAACACCTCTGGAACCACGTCATAAAGAAACATGCGCTGTCCATCTTCCTATGGACCTTCGGGGCCCTGCTCGTAATACGCGTGGGGATGCAATATGTCGACCTGGAATCATGGATACACGACAACATGGCGTTGGTAATCTTGCTGGCGGTGATTGTCGGCATAATACCGGACTCCGGTCCGCACCTTGTGTTCGTGACCCTGTTCGCGAGCGGTATGGTGCCGTTCTCCGTGCTCCTGGCCAACAGCATATGCCAGGACGGCCACAGCTCCCTTCCGCTGCTTGCCGAGAACAAGGCCGGCTTCGTAAAGGCCAAAGTGATAAACTGCATCGTGGCGGCCGTCGCGGGATATGCACTTTATTTCTTTGGCTTGTAAAAAACGATTACCTTTGCATGATTACATATAGTACCATATAACATGAACATATTAAAGAAACTATTTGGATCTAAAGCAGAAAGGGACGTTAAAGCGATAACCCCCATTCTGAACCAGATCCTTGCAGAATATACACGCATCGATGCACTCGACGACGACGGCCTGCGCGCAGAAAGCGCAGCCCTAAGGCAGCAGATAGCAGCCCGTACTGCAAAAGAAGAGGAGGAAGCTGCCCAGATACGCCAGCAGCTGGACGACGTGGAGATTGACGTCCGCACCAAGGAAGAGCTCGCCACAAGGCTCGACGAACTGGTGAAGAAGATAGACGTGGAGATTGAGAAAGCCCTTGACGACGCCCAGCCCAAGGCCTTCGCCATAATGAAGTCGACAGCCCGCCGTTTCAACGAGAAAGAGACCATAAAGGTTCTCGCCACCGACTTCGACCGCGATCTCACCACAAGGAAAGACTACGTGACAGTTCAGGGCGAATACGCAATCTGGAAGAACAGCTGGATGGCCGGCGGCAACATGATCAAGTGGGACATGGTCCACTATGACGTGCAGCTGATCGGCGGTATCGTGCTCCATCAGGGTAAGATAGCAGAGATGGCGACCGGTGAAGGCAAGACCCTCGTGGCTACCCTACCCGTATTCCTGAACGCCATGGGAGGCAAGGGCGTACACGTAGTTACCGTCAACGACTATCTGGCAAAACGTGACTGTGAATGGATGGGCCCGCTCTACGAATTCCACGGACTGAGCGTAGACTGCATCGACAAGCACGAGCCCAACACCGAAGCCCGCAAGAAGGCCTACCGCTGCGACATCACTTTCGGTACCAACAACGAGTTCGGCTTCGACTACCTGAGGGACAACATGGCCATCAACCCCAACGACCTGGTGCAGCGCAAACATCACTACGCCATAGTCGATGAGGTCGACTCCGTGCTGATCGACGATGCCCGTACCCCTCTGATCATATCAGGTCCCGTCCAGCGCAGCGGCGACG
This sequence comes from Bacteroidales bacterium, assembly GCA_017551785.1. Taxonomy (GTDB): domain Bacteria; phylum Bacteroidota; class Bacteroidia; order Bacteroidales; family UBA932; genus Equibacterium. Next base: position 6,303 of record JAFZKU010000066.1, read on the forward strand.
AGGCGTTCATTGAATACAAACCCTATGTGGAGAGGCTTTACAAGGCCCAGCGCGAGGTGGTCAACAAATGCCTCAACGAAGCCCGCAAGCTCATCTCCGCAGGCAAGATAAAGGACGAAGGTGAGATAATGCTTCTCAAGGCCTTCAAGGGATTGCCCAAGTACCAGCCCCTGATCAAATACCTCAGTGAGCCCGGTATAAAAGTGATACTCCAGGAAGCTCAGGCAAAACTCATCAGAGCTGCATTTACCGAGAAAGACATCGAGCAGAGGATAATCACCAACGACCTCTATTTCGCAGTAGACGAGCAGCAGCGAAGCGTAGAGCTTACCGACAACGGTAACGAGGAGCTGGCAAAGGCAGTCGGCGACGCCGAGTTCTTCCTGATGCCTCAGATCGCAGAGGAAGTGTCGAAGATAGAGCATGACGCCAGCCTCGACGCAGAAGCCAAGAAGGTTAAGAAAGACGAGCTTTACGCCAACTATTCCCTCAAGGCAGAGCGTATGCACACGGTAGACCAGCTGCTTAAGGCTTACGCAATGTTCGAGCGCGACGTGGACTACGTCATCATAGACGGCAAGGTAAAGATCGTCGACGAGCAGACCGGCCGTATAATGGAGGGCCGCCGCTGGAGCGACGGACTTCACCAGGCTGTGGAGGCCAAGGAAATGGTCAAGGTCGAGGCTGCCACCCAGACTTTCGCAACCATCACCCTTCAGAACTACTTCCGTATGTATCACAAACTGGCAGGTATGACCGGTACCGCCGAGACGGAAGCAGGCGAGTTCTGGGAGATTTACAAACTCGACGTGGTGGTAATCCCCACAAACCGCCCCGTTATCCGCAAGGACGAGGATGACCTCATATACAGAACCAAGAAAGAGAAATACAATGCAGTCATAGCAAAGATCCAGGAGCTCGTGGCCCAGGGAAGGCCGGTGCTCGTGGGTACTACTTCAGTCGAGATATCCGAGCTGCTCAGCAGGATGCTGAAGATGCGAGGCATAAAGCACCAGGTGCTGAATGCCAAGCAGCATGCGCGTGAGGCTGAGATTGTGGCCCAGGCCGGTAAGACCGGCACCGTGACCATCGCTACCAACATGGCCGGTCGTGGTACCGATATCAAGCTGGAGCCGGAGGTAAAGGCAGCCGGCGGACTTGCCATCATCGGTACGGAGCGTCATGACAGCCGCCGTGTGGACCGCCAGCTCCGCGGTCGTGCCGGCCGTCAGGGAGACCCCGGTTCTTCAATTTTCTACGTATCTCTCGAGGACGACCTGATGCGTCTGTTCGGTTCCGAAAGGATAGCCGGAATAGTCGACAAGATGGGCCTCACCGAGGGTGAAGCCCTCCAGAACTCGATGCTCTCCAGCTCAATCGAGAGAGCCCAGAAGAAAGTGGAGGAGAACAACTTCGGCATACGTAAGAACCTGGTGGAATACGACGACGTAATGAACTCGCAGCGCGAGGTGGTTTACAGCAAGCGCCGCAGCGCCCTCACCGGAGAGCGTATCGACGTGGACGTGATGAATATGGCCAGCGACTACTGCGACATATTCGTCGACAAGAATTCAGACCTTGACTTCGAAGGCTTCAAGGAGGTGCTGATGGAGACCCTCTCCATCGAACCCGGCTTCGACGAGGCATTCTACGACAAGGCCAGAAAGACAGAGATAGCTGACAGGCTGAAAGACACGATAATCGATACCCAGAACCGCCGCAACGAGACCATCGTGGCCCAGGCATGGCCCATCATCAACTATGTATACGAGAAGAAGCGCATGTTCTATCAGAACATCGCCATTCCCATTACGGACGGCCGCAAGGTTATGAGCGTCCTGGTCGACCTGCGCAAGGCATACGAGAGCAAAGGCAAGGAACTCACCCGCGCCATCTCGAAGACAGTGACCCTGAGGGTTATCGACGAATACTGGAAGATACATCTGCGCGACATGGACGATCTCAAGCAGTCCGTTCAGAACGCTTCATATGAGCAGAAAGACCCGAAGCTGATCTACAAGACCGAAAGCTTCGACCTCTTCATCAAGTCTCTCGAAGGCATGTACAAAGACGTGCTGACCTTCCTGCTCCGCGCATCGATCTTCCTCAAGAACGATATGCAGTCGCCTGAAGAAGTTGCTACCGAGGCCCATGAGCGCAAGACCGACATGAGCCGCATGCAGGCTGGCCGTCCCGACCTGCTCACCCGCAGCTCAGAGCCGAAGAGCAACGCTCCCATAAGGGTGGCCAAGAAAGTGGGCCGCAACGACCCTTGTCCTTGCGGAAGCGGAAAGAAATATAAGAACTGTCATGGAAGAGAACAGGCCGCAGAATAATCTGATCGTCATAGGCTCCGGCCCCGGCGGTTACGTGGCTGCGCTGGAAGCAGCTAAAGCAGGTTTTGATGTGAAAGTTGTAGAGAGCGCTTCGCTTGGCGGAGTGTGCCTCAACTGGGGTTGTATCCCCACCAAGGCTCTGCTCAAGAGCGTTCAGACCATGAACCATGCCCGCGAGGGTGCGGCATATGGTTTCTCTGCCGATAACGTCGAGCCCGATATCGAGCGCATTTTCGCCCGCAGCCGCGAGGTGGCGGCGACTATGAGCAAAGGCATAGAATTCCTGTTCAACAAGGCTGGAGTCCAACTAATCCAGGGCAGCGGCCGCATCCTCCCCGGCAAGAAGGTGGAGGTTACGGCAGCCGACGGTTCGGTAAGCGTACTGGAAGCTGAGCACACTATTATCGCTACCGGCGCAAGGCCCACAAGCCTGCCGTTCGCCCCTGTGGACGGAGAGAAGATATGGTGCTCCCGTCAGGCTCTTATGCCGCCTTTCATCCCGACTTCGATGGCAGTCATAGGTTCGGGTGCCGTTGGCACCGAGTTCGCCTATTTCTACCGCTGCCTGGGAGTAGAGGTGACCCTGATCGAGTTTATGGACAGGGTGCTGCCTCTTGAGGACGACGATATAAGCGGTCAGGTGAGCCGCAACCTTCGCAAGATGGGCATCAAGGTTATGACTTCTTCTGCTGTCCAGGCTGTCGAGAAGGGCGAAAAATGCGTCCTTACCGTCAATACGAAGAAAGGGGAGGAGAAAATAGAAGCCGACGTGGTGCTGTCTGCCGTCGGCGTAGTGCCCAATACTGATTTCATCGGTCTGGAACAGGCCGGCGTGGAGATGAACCGCCGCAAGATAGTGGTCGACTCTTCTTACAGGACCAACGTGGAAGGCGTTTATGCCATAGGAGACGTGATTTCTACTCCCGCGCTCGCCCATGTGGCCAGCGCCGAAGCCATAGCATGTGTGGAAGGCATAGCCGGTCACGAGCACAAGCCCGTGAACTACGAGACCATCCCTGCCTGCACATATATCAGCCCTGAAGTGGCGTCAGCCGGACTGCGAGAGCGCGAGGCAGTCGCCAGGGGTATTGAGTACCGGGTGGGCAAGTGCCAGTTCGCCGCCAACGGCAAGGCTGTTGCGGCAGGCGAGAAAGACGGCTTCGTGAAGCTTATCTGCGACGCTAACGACGGCAGGCTGCTGGGCGTACATCTGGTGGGAGCCAACGTGAGCGAGATGATAGGGGGTATGGTGCTTGCTCTGGATGCCGGAGTTACTGCAGACCAGCTGTCACACACCGTCTTCCCTCATCCAACGATGAGCGAGGCAATATGCGATGCCTGCAAGCAGCTTATGGCGAAGTAGGCCGCTCTTAGAATCTTTCCTTGATATTATAAGTGTTGCGGTTGCTGCTGTTGCGCGTGATCATCTCACCGAGGAATCCGGTGAGGAAGAGCAGCGTGCCTATTACTACAGCAAGCAGCGCCAGATAGAACAGCGGCTGATCGGTTACAGCGCGGAATACCTGACCGTGGGCCTGGAGAACCAGCTTCTTGACTATCAGCCAGATGGCTATGATTATACCGGCCACGAAATTAATAATGCCAAGCAGGCCGAAGAGGTGCATAGGCTGGCGTCCGAACACCTGAAGGAACCATATGGTCATAAGATCGAGGAAACCGTTGACGAAGCGGCTCAACCCGAATTTGCTCTTGCCATATTTACGCTTGCGATGGTGGACCACCTTCTCGCCGATCTTTGTGAAGCCGGCTTCCTTGGCGAGATAGGGGATGAAACGGTGCATCTCTCCGAAAACCTCGATGTTCTTCACCACATCCTTGCGGTAGGCTTTCAGACCGCAGTTCATGTCGTGAAGCTTGATGCCAGTGACTTTGCGCGCTGTGGCGTTATACAGCTTAGAGGGGAGATTCTTGGTCAGCTTGTTGTCGTGACGTATCTTCTTCCAGCCTGAAACGAGGTCGTAGCCGTCTTCGGTTATCATGCGCATCATCTCCGGGATCTCGGTAGGGTCGTCCTGCAGGTCAGCGTCCATAGTAACGACTATGTCGCCCTGGGCGGCTTCGAAACCGCAGTAGAGAGCTGCAGACTTGCCGTAGTTGCGGCGGAAACGGATGCCGTGGATGGTCTTGTCTCCGGCCGCCATCTCTTGAATGACTTCCCAGGAGCCGTCGCTGCTGCCGTCGTCGACCATTATTATTTCATAGGTGGAAACCTTGCCGGCGAGGGCTTCGTGTATCCATGCAACAAGTTCCTTGAGGGATTCCTTTTCGTTATAGAGGGAGATGACTATAGACAGTTCCATATTCGCGCAGAGATTAGTCCACAAATATACAAACTAAAACAGACCGAACAAAAGGGCGTCGATGCGGTCGGTGATGTAGCGGAAATCTTCGGGATTGTTCTCGAAATCCATGTTGTCGGCGTCAATGGTTATTACCTTGCCGGGGTAGGAAGCTATCCACTCTTCGTAACTTTCGTTCAGGCCGCCGAGGTATTCCAGGCTCATGCCCTGCTCATAGTCGCGGCCTCTCTTCTGGATCTTGGCCACCAGGCTGGCGACAGATGACTTGAGGTATATCAGCAGGTCGGGCAGCTTAACGGTGGAGAGCATCATGTTGAAGAGCTGCATGTAGGTGTCGTAGTCGCGCTGAGAGATGTTGCCCAGCTTCAGATTGTTCTTCACGAAGATGTACACGCCTTCCATCATGGTGCGGTCCTGGATTATTACCTTGTCGCTCTTGCTGATCTCGATCAGGTCTTTGAAACGTTGGGCCAGGAAGTATATCTCGAGGTTGAAACTCCAGCGCTTGATGTCTTTGTAATAGTCTTCGAGATAGGGGTTGTATGTTACAGCCTCGTACTGGGGAGTCCAGCCGTAATGCTCCGCGAGCATCCTGGTGAGGGTGGATTTGCCGCTGCCGATGTTTCCTGCTATGCCGATGTGCATCTGTCTTGTCTTTGCCTTCCACAAATTTACCAAATAGGGCGTCATAGCGTACAATAACTTATCAACAATCAGGATTATTTTTATATCTTTGCGTGCCAAAACAGCGAATAATAACTTACAGAATATGATAAAGATAACTTTTCCGGACGGTAGCGTAAGAGAATACGAAAGCGGTATCAGCGCCTACCAGATAGCCATGTCCATCAGCCCCAGGCTCGCTTCAGATGTCCTTGCCGCCACAGTAAACGGTGCGGTAGTCGATCTGGAACGCCCTATCACTGAGGACGCAACCCTCAAGTTGCACAAATGGGAAGACGAGGAGGCCAAGAAGGTGTTCTGGCACTCTTCTTCACATCTCATGGCTGAGGCTCTGGAAGCTCTTTATCCCGGCATCAAGTTCGGTATCGGCCCTGCCATCGACAACGGTTTCTACTATGACGTTGACCTCGGCGACAAGCAGATCACCGACGCCGATCTGAAGGCCATCGAGGACAAGATGACGGAGTTCGCCCGCCAGGGCCAGCACTTCGTTCGCAAGGACGTCCCCAAGGCCGAGGCTATGAAGACCTTCACCGAGAAGGGCGACCAGTACAAGTGCGAGCTGATAGAAGGCCTTGAAGACGGCCACATCAGCTTCTACACCAACGGTTCTTTCACCGACCTCTGCCGCGGCCCGCATCTTCGCGACACCTCTGTCATCAAGGCCATAAAGCTTACTTCCATCGCCGGAGCATACTGGCGCGGAGACGAGCACAACAAGATGCTGACCCGTATCTACGGAATCACCTTCCCCAAGAAAAGCATGCTGGACGAATACCTCGTGCTGCTCGAGGAAGCCAAGAAGCGCGACCACCGCAAGCTCGGCAAGGAGCTGGAGCTGTTCACCTTCTCTAACAGGGTGGGACAGGGTCTGCCGCTCTGGCTGCCGAAAGGCGCCGACCTGCGCGACCGTCTGCAGGAATTCCTGAAGAAAGTTCAGAAGAGATACGGCTATCTGCCGGTTATCACTCCCCATATCGGAAGCAAGGAGCTCTATGTGACTTCAGGCCACTGGGCTCACTACGGTGCGGATTCATTCCGTCCCATCACTACTCCGCAGGAGGGTGAGGAATACCTGCTCAAGCCGATGAACTGCCCTCACCACTGCGAGATCTACCGCAGCAAGCCCCGTTCTTACAGGGATCTGCCTCTGCGTTTCGCCGAGTTCGGCACAGTGTACAGATATGAGCAGAGCGGCGAGCTGCACGGTCTGACCCGCGTGCGCGGTTTCACCCAGGACGACGCTCACCTCTTCTGCCGTCCCGATCAGATCAAGGAAGAGTTCTGCAAAGTGATCGACATTATCCTCTACGTCTTCAAGACTCTGGATTTCAAGGAGTACGAGGCGCAGGTGTCACTCCGTGACCCGGAGGATAAAGAAAAATATATAGGTACCGACGAGAACTGGGCAAAAGCCGAGAGCGCAATTATCGAGGCTGCAGCCGAGAAGGGTCTGAACACCACTGTCAAGACAGGCGAAGCCGCATTCTACGGTCCGAAGCTCGACTTCATGGTGAAGGACGCCCTCGGACGCAAGTGGCAGCTCGGTACCATCCAGGTCGACTACAACCTGCCGGAGCGTTTCGAGCTCGAATATATTGACAAGGACGACAAGCGCAGCAGGCCTGTAATGATCCACCGCGCTCCCTTCGGATCGATGGAACGTTTCGTGGCCGTGCTCCTCGAGCACACCGCCGGAAAGCTTCCGTTGTGGCTTGCCCCTGACCAAGTGGTAGTTATGTCGCTCAGCGAGAAATACAACGATTTTGCAAAAAAAGTTTGCGAATTGTTTAATAATTCCGATATTCGCGCCTCCATAGACGACCGTAACGAGACCATTGGCAAGAAGATACGCGAGAATGAGCTGAAGAGAATACCGTATCTGCTGATAGTCGGCGAGAAGGAAGCCGAGACAGGTACAGTGTCAGTGCGCAAGCAGGGTGGAGTGAACGTCGGAACTATGAAAATAGAAGATTTTGTGAAACTGATAAAGGACGAGATTTACCAACAACTTAACTAGGAGGATACCAATATAGCAACTTCTAATTATCGGCCGCCGCGGCCCAAACCCACACCACAGAAAAAGAATTCTGCTCCTCAGAAGAAAACAGAGGACCGGAATCGTATCAACGAGGAAATCACTGCACCGCAGGTGCGAGTCGTGGGAGAGAACGTAGAGCAGGGGATTTACCCGTTGAGGGAAGCTCTTGCTATGGCTGAAGAGCAGGAGTTGGATCTGGTCGAGATAGCGCCCAATTCCGATCCCCCGGTGTGCAAGATTATTGATTTTCAGAAGTTCCAGTATCAGCAGCGCAAAAAGGCCAAGATGCAGAAGGCAAATGCGTCTAAGGTCGTGATCAAAGAGATCAGGTTCGGTCCGCAGACCGATGAGCATGATTTCCAGTTCAAGTTGAAACATGCCATCAACTTCCTCAAGGAAGGCAGCAAGGTTAAGGCATATGTCTTCTTCAGAGGTCGTTCAATCCTGTTCTCGGAGCAGGGAGAGAAGCTCCTGCTGAGGTTCGCCATCGAACTCGAAGATTACGGCAAGGTAGAGCAGCTGCCCAAGCTGGAAGGAAAGAGGATGATCATGATGATCGGTCCTGTTTCCAAAAAATGAAACATTAACGACAAACAAATAAAATTTTTCGAAAATGCCTAAAATGAAAACGAATTCCGGTTCTAAGAAGCGTTTTACGCTCACCGGATCCGGCAAGATCAAGAGAAGACACGCTTATCACAGCCACATTCTCACCAAGAAGACCAACAAGCAGAAAAGGAACCTTGGCCACATCGCCATCGTAGCTCCTTCAGACAACAAGAGAATCAGAACTCTGCTGGTCAAGTAAGTTTTTTAATTATTAACCGAGTGGGCAGCTGACAAGTCCGGGAATTCCCGGCGCTGACATTCAAAAACGCAAAATTATGCCTAGAAGTGTAAATTCGGTTGCTTCAAGAGCACGCCGTAAGAAAGTCCTGAAAGAGACTAAAGGTAATTTCCTGTCAAGAAGGAATGTATGGACCGTTGCCAAGAACACATACGAAAAAGGTCTCACCTACGCTTACCGTGACCGCAAAGCTAAAAAGCGCAACTTCCGCTCTCTGTGGATCACTCGTATCAACGCCGCTGCACGCCAGCACGGTATGACTTATTCTCAGTTCATGGGTAAGCTCAACGCTCAGAACGTCGGTCTCAACCGCAAGGTTCTCGCCGACCTCGCCATGAATGATCCTAAAGCATTCGAAGCAATTGTTAATTCAGTTAAGGAATAAGCTTGGCTGAAAAACAATCATACTTGAAAAACAGATGGGTACGGTTCTCTATATGGGCCGTACTCTATGTTCTATGGGTAATCTGGCTGGGCAACTATTGGTGGCTGCTCGGTCTTGGAGTGCTCTTTGACATCTTCATTACCAAGAAGGTCCGCTGGAACTTCTGGAAGAAACGTTACAAGGAAGGCGAGAAGCCCAGCGCGTGGAACGAATGGCTCGACGACATAATCTTCGCGATTATTTTCGTGACCTTCCTCAACATTTTCTTTTTCCAGTCGTTCAAGATTCCGTCTTCATCGATGGAAAACAGCCTGATGACGGGAGATTTCCTCTTTGTCGACAAGCTGACTTACGGCCCCAGGGTGCCGGAGCATCCCATCTCCATGCCTTTCATGCACAATGTCTTCCCCGGCAGCCTCAAACCCTGCTATGTGGAAGGGGTGAAGGTTAAATACCGCAGGCTGAAGGGCTTCTCAGGGGTGAAACGCGACGATTATGTGGTCTTCAACTTCCCGCACGGCGACTCTGTGCTCA
>JAFZKU010000067.1 GCA_017551785.1 Bacteroidales bacterium
AACCGGCCTTTCGCGGGCCAGACGGGCTTTGAGCGGGCACTTGGCCCCTGAAACGTGCTTTTTACGGGCCAGACGGGCTCCTGACTGGCATCTGGCCCCGGAAACCGCCCTTTCCCGGGCCGGACGGGCTTTGAACATGGTTTCGGCCACATAACATCCCAATTTTGTGGCAGGACCCTAACAACCGCCTGGCTCGATTTAGGCCTTGCTTCCGGTGATTAGTTTGCGGGCGCTTTCCTTGAGTTCTTCTGACTTGGCGAGCATCTGCTGAGCGCGCTCCTTGATGTCGTCGATTTTGGTGTGAGGCTTTTCCTTGCGCATGATTTCCAGCTTCTGCTGAGGCATTACGCGCCTGTAACCGTTCTCTTCGAGCACCTTAACGGCGGTGTTGTATCCGATGAAGAACAGGGTCTCGATATTTTTCAAGTCGTAGGCGCTGTATGAAGAGGTGTCCATGTCGATGAGGATGTCGGCCCGGGCCGCATCTTCCATAGTATTCGAGAGGAACATAAGCGAGAAGGAGCGGGTAGCTATGCTGTACAGGCTGTCCCTGTATGGGGTCTCGGCAGCCTGGTGTACATTCAGGGCGATTACTTTCTTGCATCTGTCGCGCAGGGCGCTCACGGGGAGATTCATCAGCACGCCTCCGTCGACAAAATGCTCGCTGCCGATCTTGACCGGCTGATAAATGACGGGTATGGCGCATGAAGCCGCAACTCGCGGAGCAATCTCGCCGCTGTCAAAGAAATATGCCCTGCCTTTCTCAATGCTTGTGGCCACTACCAGAGTCTTGATCGGCAGATCCTCAAGATTTTCATAGGGAATAATCTTCTGCAGATGCTTGAGCAGGGGCTTTGAGTCGAACAGGCCGCCTTTGGGCAGCTGGTTGCCGAGAAGGTCGCGAAAATCCAGAGTGGCGAAGTTGTTGGTGATTTCCACCGGGCTCATTCCGGCGGCATACATGGTAGCGGCGATGCTTCCGGCGCTGGTGCCGGCCACGATGTCAGCCTTGATGCCGAACTCATAGAGAGCCTGCAGGGCACCGCAGTGTGAAGCCCCTTTCGCCCCGCCGCCGCTGAAGGCAATGCCGAGCTTGTATTTCTTCTCCCTTTTGAAAAAGCTTACCATCGGTTGGCAAAGATACCAAAGTTTCAATGAATTTGGATATCTTTGCAGCCGCGAAAACCCAGAGTGGACTATGAGAGCGCTGATACAAAGAGTAAAACATGCAGACGTAGTTGTCGACGGAAAGTCTGTTTCCAAGATCGGACAGGGGTTGCTGGTGCTCCTTGGAGTGGGCATGGAAGACGGTGACAGCGACATCGACTGGCTGGTGCGCAAGACTGTAAATCTGCGCATTTTTGACGACGACGAGGGTGTGATGAACCGCTCGGTGATGGAAGTCGGCGGCGAGATACTCTGCGTGAGCCAGTTTACCCTCATGGCAAGCTGCAAGAAAGGCAATCGCCCGTCTTACATCCATGCCGCTCCCGGCGAAATCTCCGAGCCGGTATACGGCAAGTTCTGCGACGCCCTGTCGCAGGCTCTTGGCAAGCCGGTGGGCCGTGGCATCTTCGGAGCCGACATGAAGGTCAGCCTGCTCAACGACGGGCCGGTGACCATCTGGCTCGATTCTAAAAATCCCGAATAATATTTCAAACGATAATGGTTATAGATTTCAACAAGATCGACGCTGTCGCCAACCCCGCTTTCAAAGGCGGTGACGGCGAAGTGTTTATCAAGACGGCTGTCGCAGACGGCAAGGTCAAGGTCATGCAGATTACAATCCCTGTAGGAGCAAGCATCGGGCTGCATCCCCACTACGGCAACAGCGAGGAAATCCTCGTAGTCCAGGGCAATGGTCATTTCATGACCGACGGCATCCGCGAAGACATCTGCGCCGGCCAGGTGCATTATTGCGAAGAAGGAGAAACCCACGGCTTCGTCAATGACGGAGACGTTCCAGTAGTATTTTTCGCAGTAGTTCCGGACAGAAAATAACCCGTCGGCTCTAATCCAGCCCCGTCACATACACAACCCCTTCGCACACTCGGAAACGGACGTTGCGGCCTGCGAAGAATAGGCCGTATTCCCGCTCCGGGTCGTCCAGATATTGCGGCCTGGGGTCGCAGGACAGCAGCTGCCTGAGAGCAGTCAGGTCGTCCTGCGGGAGCTCCGCCGCTATGGCTTCCGGCACTTCCACCTCCAGAGCCTTCCAGCTGTTGCCGTCCACGAAGCCGTTTCGGGCGTCGGGATGGCAGTCGGCATAAGTTACGTAAGGTTTGATGTCATAGACAGGCGTGCCGTCGGCCAGGTCGGCTCCGAGCACATGGATTATCCCTTTTTCAGACTCTATCGACTCTATCCGCACGCTGGACAGGCCCAGCGGGTTCGGACGGAAGGGCGAACGGCTTGCAAAAACACCCACCCTCTCGTTCCCGCCCAGGCGAGGCGGACGCACCGTGAGGTTGTCAGAAGGCCCGTTAAGGGAAAACTCCCAGATCAGCCAGATATAGTCGAAGCCTTCCAGAGCGCGCAGCGCATCGGGATTGTCGTAGGGCGCCACGAGCCGCACCTCCCCTTTGAGGCCGGCTGCAATACCGCTCTGCCTCGGGACTCCGAATTTTCCGCTTACAGGAGATTTGAAAAAAGCAATCGGCCGGATTTCCATCTGATCAGGATTGTTCCGGCCGAAATTAACAAATATTTAAAGAAATGCTTATAAGGTCAGTGTCAAACCTGCCATGAAGTTGATGCCAGGCATGGGATAGCCGGCGTTAATTTCATATTTCTGATTGAGAAGGTTGTCCCCGCGCGCCCAGATACCCAACCAGGGGGTCAGCTGGTAGCTTGCATTCAGGTTCGCAAGGAAGAAATTCTCTTTCACAGGCTCCTTACCGACGGCGGTATAGAGGCCTGCCACTTCCATTCCACCTGCGGAAATCTGGAATTTGTCTTTGTGGAACTGCAGTCCCAGGTAGGCTGTAATCTCGGGAGAAGCCACCACAGGGTTCTTCATGTGCAGCCAGCTTCCGTTGGTGATGAGGTTCCAGCTTCCATTGATGTGCCAGCGCAACTCCAGCTCGGCGCCATAGTTCTCCACCGGGCCGGTGTTGACGTTGAGAGGCTTGCCGTCCACCATCTGGGTCTGGATCATATTGTCACCTTTCAGATAGAATACGTTCAGCCCGTAAGTCACATTCTCCCCTGCGGGCGCCTTCCATGCCAGTTCGTAGTTCATTATGCGCTCCGGCTCCAGATCGGCATTGGCCGGACGGAAAAGGTACATCTCGCGGATAGTCGGCCTGCGGAAGCCCTTGCTTACCATAGCTTTCAGCTCGCCTTTGCCGATGCGGAATGCAAGACCGCCCTGCGGCACGAGTTCCAGCCCTGACTTCGAATGGTTGTCGGCTCTCAGGCCGGCATCGACAGTCAGCCAGCTGGCCACGTCCTGACGGAAGTCGATGTAGCCGGCTATTTCTGTTTCAGTCTTGTCGGTCATCGGTTCCAAATACTGACCACTGGCTATCACCTGGTTCCATGCCTTTCCATGGATGCTCTGCCAGTCGAGGCCTACTGTAGTGGTGTTACCCTTGAAAAGGCCGAAGCTCTGCCATGCCGAAACGCCTGCCAGAGCATCTTCGCTGCGGAACCAGTTGGCCTGCGGGGCTGCACCCTCGGCGTGGCCGTCGTTGATCTTGTGGTTGCCGAAGTTGTAGTAGAAGCTTACGGCGCCGTCAGTCTTGTCGTAGTGGTTCTCAATGGCCGCTGATGCCACTCCGCGGGTTATCCACTGGTCGGCGTCGAACAAAGGGGCGCTTGTAGCGCCGGGATATGATGCGTTGAAATGTGTGATGTCTACATCTGCATAAGCGCTCCAGTTGTCGCTGAACTGGTAGCCGATCTTGCCGTAGCCGCCGTACTGCTCGAAGCCCATGCGGGGGCGGTGGTTGTTGCTGCGGGCATACTGGCCTGAGACCACGCTGCTGAAGCGGCCCTTGCGGACACGGTTGCTGAGCACGCCCTGTACGGTGCCGTAGCTTCCGGCGCCGATGTTAAGGTCGGTGTGCACTCCGTCTTCAAGCGACTTGCGGGTTATAATATTGACTACACCGCCCATGGCGTTGCTGCCATAGAGCACTGAGGCCGGACCGCGGAGCACTTCCACCCGTTCTGTCATCAAGGTCTGGTAAGAATCTGCGATGGGGTGGCCGAAGATGCCCTGGTACTGAGGGTGACCGTCGATGAGCACCATCATCTGTCCGCTGCCGCCGGAGAGGCCTCTGACGCTGATGCCACCGGCTGCGCCTGTGCTGACTCCGTAGCCCAGCATGGCCCTCGAAGTGATGAACAGGCCGGGAACGAGCTCGTTCAGTGTAGGTAGCACATTGAGACGGTTGGGAGATGTGATTTCATCGTGGTTGACAACGCTGATGGTCTGGGGCAGGAAGCCCGAAAGAGTCCTGGCTCTTGTACCGGTGACGACAGCTTCGTCTATATAATTGGTGGTTGTGTCGGTTTCTGACACGGCTGCATTTGCCGTAATAACGCCTGCAAGCAGGCATGCGATTGCGGCTGAAAGAGTTCTGATTTTCATTTTTAGTTTCAATATTTGTAACTTTGTGCGCAAAGATAAGGGCATATGCCCCTTTTTTAGTTTCACTTTTTGTTTATTTTATGTCCATTATTTCCTCACAGGGTGCAAAAGTCGCGGCTCCGGGTGCGAGAGTATTCCTGTGCCCCCAGGACTGCCCTTCCCCGGCCGCTTTCTACGGCAGCCACCACATCCACTTCATCTGCTTTTCGGGAGATGGTTCCTTCATGTGCGACGGCGTCCGCCATGTTTTCGGCAGGGATGATCTCGTGATACTGCAGGGGGATTCCGGCTGCACGGAGCTGGCATTCCCGGAAGACTTCAGCTGCAAAGCCATTGCCGTGCCGAGGGGCTTCCTTCACAACGTCCACAATGGCAACGTGTGGGTGACCAGCGGATTCCTTCAGACCAAGGCTCACCCCGTGACGCATCTGGAAGAGAGCGAGAAGGAACTGCTGCTGAGCGACTTCGCCTCTATAGAGGGGAGGCTGGCCCGCACCGGCGACTTCGGCCGGCAGAGCCTGTACCACAGTTTCCAGATTCTTATGTATGACATCTGGGACATATACGACCATAAAGCGGTTTCGAGCAGGTTGTCTACCAGCGACGATGCAGCATTCATATTCCTGCGGTTCCAGGAACTGCTGAAAGAGCACTGCGGCAGCGAAAGGAGTGTGGCATGGTACGCCGACAAACTGAACATTACGCCACGCAAGCTAAGTAGGGTGTGTATGGAGGCCAGCGGGTTGGGCGCCAGCGAGTGGATAGGCCAGTATACTACGATACGGATCAAAGAGTTGCTGGAGAGTTCCGACAAGGCGATCGAGGAAATCAGCGACGAGATGCACTTCGCGAGCAAGTCATATTTCACGCGCTATGTAACCCGGGTGCTGGGGCTCACTCCGTCGGAATACCGCAGGCGTATCGGGGCCAAATCCCGGAATGATTGAACTGTTCTTAGGTTTTTTCATATATTTGCGGCGTTTTAACTGACAATAAACAAACACACACGATATGAAAAAGACTATCCTTGTTTTAGCTTTTGCTATGCTGACAGTGTTCGGAGCTTTTGCTCAGGACAATGGAAAAACTTATCTGGAGCCCACACAGGAGCTCAGAATCGGCTATGCCGGTGCCTTGAAATCTGGTTCTACCAATGTACTCGGCGGTCTTGACTTCGGCATCAACATCCTTGAGATGGGTGTAAGGCCTTACGAAACCGGCCGCATCAGCCTCGGCGTCGAATTCAATTACAATTATTTCAATACAGCTGACGGTTATTACTTCGCTTCTGCAGCTCACAAGACCGCAGTAGTTCCTTCAATCTTCAAGCACATCAAGAGCGCAAACGCCAGCGTCATGTACTTCGGCTTACCGCTTAATTTCGCACAGACTATCGGTGACAAGTTGGAGTTCTCAATCGGTGCTACCGCAAAGTTTAACCTTAATGCCGACACTTTTGTCAGATATAAGAACGATACCGACGACTACTGCACTATGTCTGTTGAAGGTATCCGCACCAGAAGGTTTTCTTTCGATGCCCACATCGCCTTCACCTATGACGGATTAGGCGTATATGCAAGCTACAGTCCGATGAGCGTGTTCGAGCCCGGCTTCGGTCCTTCATTCGGATACTTCACAGTCGGCGCCATCTTCCGCATGGATGCCATCGATAAATAAACTCGCCGCCCAACAGCGCATCAGTAATAAAAATAGCCGCAAGGTCATCGACTTTGCGGCTTTTATTATGCACATAATAAAGAGTTTTTTTCATAACTTTATGCGCGTTATATTGACCTAAATATTCATTAATTACATACCATGAAAAAAAGTCGCATTTTCCTAATGATGGCGGCTGCTCTCAGTGTATTTGCATCCTGCAATTTCGTGGAGTCGGATGTAGTGATCCCAGATGAGAGTAAGGCTGTTTTTGCATCGGGCATCTCGTTCGATCCGGGTGGATCGGGTGAGTACCAGACCGCTACAGTGCGTTTCACTGCCACTGACAGGTGGTACACACAAATTCCCGAAATAGTAACGAAGGCTCCCTTCTGGCTGGCCGTAAACCCTTCAAGCGGCATCGGCGGCGATGTGGAGATGGTCGTAATGGCAGAGCCCAACAAAACCCATCAAACGCGAGC
>JAFZKU010000068.1 GCA_017551785.1 Bacteroidales bacterium
GCCCTGCTCATCCACGAACCGAAGGCAGAACGTAGCCATTCCCTGGCCGTTCAGGACTGCTCCGCGGAGGATATTGCGTCCCTTGTGGAGAGTGATGCGCTTCGACATGCAGTCGTCGACTATAAGGTCGCGGTCGTTGGTGAGCCTCAGAACCTCTTCGCCGTTGAGATACCATACCGCACCGGAGTTCGCACCGCCGGAAAGCCTGACGTCCTTGATGTCTTCCTCGCAGTCAATTATGGTCACCGCCCAGTACATCTGCTGGAAGTACTCCTTTCCGTAGCCTTCGGCAAAGCGCAGCAGGTTGACGAAGTATTTCTTTGAGTCGAGCGCATGCCATACAAGGTTTGTCTTGCCGTATTTAACCTTCGAGCCATCTTCCGGGATAAGGGTGAACTGGTCTTTGAAATACTCTTCGGCCGTTGTCTCGGAAAGATAGTTGTCAGTCAGCATACTGTTGCTGCTGAAGGACTTCGTTATGGGTTCGAGTAAAGTCCAGCGGCGGATGAAACCATCAGGATCAGGGGTTACAGGCGTAGAGGTAGCCTGGGTGTAATAGTCGCTGAATACGGCCCGGTAGCCGTCAGAGGAGGCGACATTCTGCGAAAGCGCCGGAATGCCTCCCTGGCCAAGGAGCACTGCTGCGGCCAGTATCGCCAGGATGCGCCACTTGCTCAGAATAGCGTGTTTCATGGGAATAAGTGATTAAAGATGTTTCTAAGTTACAAATAAACCTGCAGTTCGCGATATGGATATTTCAGAAATAGAGTAAATTTACATACACATAACAAGCGCTATTATGAAAAGAATATTGTTTCTCGGTGCAGTCCTGCTTACTGCACTGTCAATTAAAACCACCGCACAACCGCCCATGCAGGCTCAGATTGTGTCCAAGGCTGACATGACCACCGTCGAGTTCGTAGTCCGTGACTCCAAGCCCATCCTTATGGATATCTACCAGTTCAAGGACCAGAAAACCGAAGGCGGCCGTCCGGTATTCATCTATGCATTCGGAGGCGCCTGGGCCATGGGTTCGAGAGTCGACGCCCTCTGCAATCCTCTCTATGACCACCTCTGCGAGAAAGGCTGGGTCTGCGTGTCTATAGACTATCGTCTAGGCTCGGCCCGCGGCAGGGACGGCAAACCGCTCATCACGCCTCCTGAAGGGTACAATCCTTTCCAGTATTCAATCGACATCGGCGTGGAAGACATCTATGCAGCTACCGTATGGCTCATCAATCATGCTGCTGAATACAACATAGACCCCACCAAGATAGTCATCAGCGGCAGCAGCGCCGGCGCTATAAACAGCATGAACGCCGAGTATTACATCTGCTCCGGCCACAAGATTGCTAAAGAGAACCTCCCTGCAGACTTCAATTATGCCGGTGTCATTCCGATGGCCGGCGCGGTCTATCTGACAGGCGATAACGACACCCAGCTCACTTGGCTCAAGAAACCTTGCCCCATGTGCTTCTTCCACGGCTCGACCGACCCGACTGTGACGTTCGACGTAGAGAACAATCCGAACCGCCACGGCTTCGGCCCGAACTACATCAGCAAGCAACTCTATACGATGGATGTCCCCTACATGTTATATGAGTATTTCGGCGGCGACCACGTAATGGCGCTCCTTCCTCTGAAATGGTTCTGGAATGAAATCGATTCGTTCCTCGACAGGATCGTCATGGGCGGCGAGAACATAAAGGTTCACGCAGTAGAGCGCTCACCAAAGCCTCGCACTAACGAGAACTTCCTTGACACCGTGCGTCCCGGCCAGTTCCAGGCTGTGAACCGCATGCGCGGTCAGGGCGGAGCCCCTGGCGCACCTGGCGCCGCAGGCCCCCGTCCTCAGGGCGCCCCGCAAGGACAGTAATGTAACAAGACGATAATATAAAAGAAGCCCCGGCAATCCACTAGACTGTCGGGGCTTTTGTTTATGGATAACGAGCGACTACTGATTCATTACCAGCGGGGTCGGGACAGTTACCTGTGAAGGAGACCAGCCGGTTGCCTTGCCGAACACTGTGAAGTCGAGGATGCTCAGAGGGCTGTTCTTCGGCCAGTCAAGCATGGTAAGACGGACATAGCGGCACTCTACGGGAGCGATTTCATCGAACAGCACGTTCCTGGGAACAGTATTGTTGGATGTGTCGAGAACGGTTTTAAAATCCTTGCCGTCCATAGAAACCTCGATTTTGTATTTGTAGATCGGGAGTGCAGCTGCGTTGCCGCCGAATCCCCTTCCGCCGCCACCACCGAAGAGGATTCTTGAGCCGTCGATCAGGAAGGTCTGAACCCTGTCGCGGTCAACAGCCGGTGAAAGGCTGATGGTGAGGGTCGGGTTGGCGTCGCCATCTTCAGGCTCCCACCATGTTGCTGTAGAGTTGTCGAGAGCATATTCGGGTCCTCTGCCGGGCTTTGAGCTTGAAGCCACTTTCGCTGCTCCAGGGAAGCCCTGGCCGGTACTCATGGAAGTCTTGCCGACAGATACTATGGTCGAGCCGGAATCGCCCTTTGTAGGATCCGTCACAACGCCGGGGGCCCACTGGGGTGTGTCTGTCACATTGCATGTAAGGTTGCCTTTCTTGTCTACGATAACGCGGTCCATGCCGATTCGGCGTCCGCCGCTGCGCAGAACGATTGTGTAGAACTGCCAGATGTTGCCGTCGGGGCCTGTTACCATACTTCCATGTGCAGGGCCGGTGACGATGCCGTCAGTGCGACGAAGCAGAGGATTGTTGGATGCGTACTTGTACGGTCCCTGGACTTTCTTTGACTTGTAATATCCTTCAGCGTATGTTCTCCACTGGGTTCCTGAAGCAGAATACTGGAGGTAGTATGTTCCTTTGTACTTGTAGATCCACGGACCTTCGATCCATGCCACATCCGGAAACTCGTTCATTTCTCCCTGACGCTCCCATACATGGTCGGGATTGAAGCTGAAATGATGAGTCACGGGGCCTACGAACTGGGTAAGGTCATTCGGGTCGAGCTTTACGGAATAGATACCGCTGATGGCCATTCCGGGCCAGAACAGATAGGGCTGGTTGTCGTCATCCACGTAGATATGAGGGTCGAAGCCCTGGCTCCAGCCATGCTCGAGGTCAGGAGTGCCTTTCCACTGGCCCAGCACCTCGTACGGACCGAGAGGATTGTCGGCAACCCAGACGTTGCTGCTGTTTCCGGTCATGTAGAACTTGCCGTTGTAGGGGCATACGTCGGGAGCTACAGGAACACCTGCGACATAATGGTAATCCCAGTTCAGCATGTCGGAAGACACCCATGCTCCGCCACCGGTGCAGAACATGTAGTATTTTCCTTCCCATTTGAAGACGCTGACGTCTCCTGATGCACTGCCCTGCCCTATTTCCATCGGCAGAGGGTTGCAGTAACGGGCATCCTTGCCCAGAGTCTGGGCATTCAGCAGACTTGCCGAAAACAGTACGGCAGCCGCCATGATGATGATTCTTTTCATAGGAAATTGTATTGAATTGTTACTCGAAGATTTCGGCGAGTTTTGCTGCAAGTTCCTGGCCGCGCAGGCCACGTGCCACTACGTTACCCTGCGGGTCGACCAGCAGGTTGTCCGGGATGGAATCTACGTTATAGATTCCGGCGGCCACTGTCTGCCAGTAATTAAGGTCAGAAAGATGGATCCACGGCATATCCCAGCTGACGATAGCTTTCGTCCATGCATCCTTGTCCCTGTCGAAAGACAGACCCACTACGTTGAAGCCGCACTTGTCGTGATATTTTTTGTAAGCTTCTACCACATTCGGCATCTCTGACTTGCACGGGCCGCACCATGAAGCCCAGAAATCTATCAGGACCCAGTTGCCCTTGCCGACATATTCGCTGAGCTTATGCATTACGCCGTCAGCATCCGGTTCTTCAAGGTCTATGAACTTTTTGCCTACTATGGACTGCTTGCGAAGTTCGATATTGTCTGTTCTCACACCGCTATGCTCAAGATAATCCTTATAGTCAATGATAAACGGATGCTTTGCGAAAGGAGCGTCTGAGGAGAACAGTCCGTCCAGCTTCTGAGCATCTAAATATTCAGCGATATAGGGGATTATAGCTACGGGGATTATATTGTCCTTGTTCTCCTCGATAAGACCCATGCAGAAGTCAGTATACTTTGCGACGGCGGCATTGTATTTCGGTATGAACTCTTGCATGCGGGCTCTCTGTTCAAATGTCGACAGTGCCCCGAATTCATTTGACATGTCGAAAAGCTCTTTATACTCCGCATTGCGCTTCTTCATGCAGTCATCCAGCTTGTTATTGAGTGCGGAACCGGACAGAGTCTCGTCTGCGACGTTTATCTTGACTGGCTTGCCGTCATTGAACATCCAGATTACATTTGCCGCATTGCCGATCTTCACCGCAAGCAGGGCATCTTTCTCGGCTGTGCCTTTCATCTCGAAGGCGCCGTCTGAAATTACCGTGCTGTTAATTATCTCTGAACTCATGCCGTCAATCAGATACACGATCATACCTGATGCCGGGGCATTGACACCTTTCACTACGTACTTGACGTCTTTCCCAGAGCACGACAGCACCACTGTAGAAACAAGAGCCAGCAGGAAAATGGAAAACTTTTTCATATGATTTACTTTATTGTGCGACCTTCCAGCGTACCCTCCATCGACCGTCTTCGAAGTCATGGCTGAGGATCTTGAAGGTTCCTATTTCTGAAGTGTTCTTTACGTGTGCACCGATGCAGGCGCATGCGTCATAGTCGCCGACGCGGACAATGCGGAGCGTCTGTGACACATCTTCCGGCAGCTTGCTCAAGTCTACGATGGCGCCAGCTTCAGCCAGCGGCAAGAATTCAATGGTAACGTCCAGGTTACGGGCTATCACTTCGTTGACAGCTTTCTCTATCTCCGCCACCTGCGCGTCAGTCGGCGCCTGATCCAGCAGATAGTCGCACTTTGACTTCTTGCGCTCGATGTGGGCATTGCGAGAACGCGGACAGCCGAACATACGGACCATAATCGCATTCAGGATATGCTCCGCCGTATGCATGGGCGGGTATTCTTCCTTATTGTGACTGTTGAGAACAGGTTCTTCCATATCAATCCTTAATTTGCCAATTGACGCTGTGCCTTCCTGAATGAATCCAGCTGCTTGAAGCAGTGACGGTCTATGATTCCCTCGAGTTCGCGGTCTGGATTATTCAAAAAGCGGACATCGTAGTTCAGCTCCAGCAGCTCACCGTTGGCCGGGGTGTAAGGCTCCCAATGCCTGGGCAGCGACGGAACGTTGGGATCGCCGGTGGTCGCGAACTGCGCCCAGATCTCGCTCATCAGGTCTGCCAGGTCATAATCATCCTCACTGGGGTCCGGAAGGTCGGAATCGCCGGGACGGAGGTTGTCGAAGCAGAACTTCAGCTCATTGCCATGGACACTTGCCTTGCTGACAGGCGAGCGCCATGTGAACATGTACATCCATGTCTTTGCATTGCGGGTTTCGGCGATAGCATCGGCGGTGATGAGGGTTTTGGGGCGGAACAGCCAGTCGATGCTGAGAAGGTCCTGCGGAGTGTAGTCCGGCCAAGCCTTGGCAAAGGCCTTGATATAATCATCGGTCTCCTGTTCGAAAGTATTTGTAAGCTCCCGGCGGGCATCTTCCAGGGTCAGATCGCGGTTGTAACTAAGCCTTTGCAGCTCGTTGAATGTGGTACCGATCAGAATCGGCACGTCATTGGAAATATCTGCAAATCCGTCCTGGAAAGGCTGCTGGAGCAGCACCTCCCCGTCAGGAGTCGGGCCGAAACCCCACATCATCGGAGTGCCCGGCCTGCGGGTGCCGATGCTGGCCGCCATTGCACGCTGTCCTGCGGCATACAGCTTCTCATACGGCACTTCCTTCATCTTTTCGATGTTTGCTGCATCTATGCCCAGCTCTTTCATGACAGCCAGACCCAGCTCTTCAGTCATAGCCTTGGTATTGACGTTCAGAATAGTGCCGCTCATTATGATGGCTTTATGGAACAGCCCTTTTGCCGAAGGCATGCAGAGAAGCGTGCCTACTTTGCCGCCGCCTCCGGACTCACCGAAGATTGTGACGTTGCCGGGGTCGCCGCCGAACTTGCTTATGTTCTTCTGAACCCACTGGAGAGCCTGAACGACATCCATCATACCCACATTGCCGGAATACTTATATTCAGGACTTGCAGCCGACAGGTCGAGGAAACCGAGAATGTTGAGCCTGTGGTTGACGCTCACTACCACCACATCTTTCTGGGCCAGGTGCATGCCGGGATCCCAGGCAGAAGTGCCGGAGTCGAAACCGCCGCCATGCAGCCAAACCATCACAGGCTTGGACGCCTTGAAGTCGGTGGTCCATACATTGAGCACACAGGAGTTCTTCTCTGACATCTCAGCTTCCGACAGCTTGCGGCCGGAAGTGTTCTGCATGGCCTGAGGGCCCCAGTGGTCGCAGATCATTACGGTGTCCCACGGAACTACGGGCTGCGGCGGCATGAAGCGTTCCACCGTAGCATAAGGAATGCCCAGGAAGCCTGTAGAGCCTTCGTGGTCAAAGCCTTTCACATAACCGGCATCGGTCTTGACAACCAGAGGATCGACCGTGCATGCAAGGGGCAGAAGCACAGCCAGACATAGTATACTTAAGCGCAATTTCATAATGACTGATTGATGATTTGCGCTAAGTTAACAAAAATCTGCCTTAATAGCTCCTAATTTCCATATTCAGAAGCCTTGGAGAGTGCTTCTTTCTGGAGGGCGATGAAATCGTCGTCTGAAGGGGAATGACCGGGCATGTATACGAGAGTTGCGCCCTGCCTCAGCAGCTCATCCTGGAGCTGCGGGATGGAGACATCCTGCACGGAAGTGCTGTCCTTTATGGCCAGGGCAGCAGCGGTGCCTGCCGCCTGTCCCAGAGCCATCCAGCAAGGCTCCATTCTCAAAGTAGAAAAGCCTATGTGAGAGCCGGACACCGGCACGGGAAGCAGCAGGTTTGCGACATCTTTCGGAACAATGACGCCATAAGGCACGTTGTAGACCTCAGTCGGGTATGAGAGAAAGCCGTCCAGATGGATTCTTCCCTGCTCTCTCTTATGGTGGGCATGCGAGTCGAGGGCGTAGTGACTGGCAGTTACGGCATCGCGGTGTACCGGTCCCCTTTCATACGGTTCCTCAGCGTCATTGGCCGTAAAGAAATACATACCTTCGAAACGACGGCCTTCACGGACATAGACCTGCCTCGGGAAGTTGTCGTTGTCAGTGTATTCGTCAGCTGCATAGCCCCAGGTCTGCACCTCCTTGCGGAAGCTTTCGGGCACTTCCTCGTCATTGGCGGCAAACCAGAACAGGCCTTCGGTATAATCCTTAAGACGCTGCGCGAAGTTGTCCCTCCACTGCCAAGAGGCAGTCGGCCACTGCTGGTTCTCCTCCGGGAGGTCGGTAGAGATGAATGCCATGTGCTGGTTGTTGGCGTCGTTTTTCCCGTTCGGAAGCTTTACCATATTGGTGATCTTGCGGACGCCCCAGGGGTCGTCTGGAATCATAGTCCTCCCCCCTGCCAGAATCCTTTCACGGTTCTCCTCTCTCTGCTGCGGAGAGATATCCAGCGACTTGACGCCTGTATGGTAGCCATACAGGATGTCGTCGATCAGCGAAACATATTCGTTACGGTCGTAATTCTCCGGTTTGCGGAAAGGCACCATGTTGGTCGTGTCCTGAGTCAGGCACAGGCGGTAATTGTAGGCCTGGATGGTGCCGTCGCCCTCATAGGTCGTCCCGAGACCTACAGGACCTCTCCAGTATTTGTAGACCTTGCCGGCGATGGGCTCATGGAATTCATCTATCCCTTCCCTGCCGATGCGGAACGGAACTCCAGCGGCAGCTCCCAGGTCTCCTTCATACGTGGCGTCAACGAATACCAGACCCTTATATCTTTCGGGAAAGTGGGTGTTTCTGTTA
Organism: Bacteroidales bacterium; assembly: GCA_017551785.1. GTDB lineage: Bacteria > Bacteroidota > Bacteroidia > Bacteroidales > UBA932 > Equibacterium. The sequence continues at coordinate 7,959 of JAFZKU010000068.1, forward strand.
ATGACTTTTATCTCTTCAATCCGGCCGTCGGCCATCTTCAGGTTTGAAGGCTTGCAATCAAACTGGCGCATGGTCTTCACGGTGATGCCGGGGCATTCCGAAATCATCTCATCGAAAACCAGCGAAGCCACATGCGGCTCGAAATGATAGCCGTCAGAGCAGTCCGCCACTTGCTGAGAGCCGGGTCCGTAAATGCTGGCATAATAGTTATATACCCTTTGGACGAACTCCAGGAAAAGCCCCGTAGTGGCGCCGCGGGTGGCTATGTCAGTCGCTCCAAGGCCGTTGGCGGGCAGGCCGCCGATATGCTCCGTCCTTTCCAGCAGAAGCACGGACTCTCCCATCCTCGACGCAGATATAGCTGTCATGATGCCGCCGGGGGTGCCACCCACAACAACCACATCGTAAGATTTCTCACAGCCTGCTATTATCAAAAGCAAGCTCAGCAACATCAGGATCTTTTTCATATCTATTGTTGAACAGACTGCAGATAGGCTTTGCAGCGGTCGGCGATGTTCTGCCTGAGTTTATCGCCGTACCAGCGGATTTCGAAAGTGTGGTAACAACCGTCCTTGAAGTACGGTTTCCATGCGTAGCCGGTGCCTTCGAAACCTTCCACCAAAAGTAATTTTGTCTCCTGGTCGAGAGTGACTGTGAGTGTGTCGAAAAGCACCGCGGGAGTGGCGTCTGTGCGCCAGTTGACGGGATTGATGGCTACTGAGTTGCCGTAGCTGACAAGCGGGTTGGCGTCCTGCGGCTCTTTGACCGAATTATAGCAGATAGTAACGCCGGTGTCGTCAGCCCCCTGTGCGGCAACTATAGATGAACAGTCTTCAAGTTCGCTCTCAGTGATCTTCCAGCCAAGCACGTATGCAGCCACCATGCGTTCGTGAAGGCTTTCCGGGAGCTCCTTGAGCAGTTCCACGAGGGCCTGGGCTCCCTGGCTGAAACCGGCCAGCACGAAGGGCCTTCCCTCGTTGAGATTATCGATATAATAATGGAAAGCAGCCCTCACATCTTCCATCGCAAGAGGGAAGCGGGCTGCTATCAGACTAGTGTCGGCATAGGTCTCCATAGTGACCTGCCTGTAGAATGGAGAATAATAGTTAAGATCGCCGGAAAGGATGCGGTCCACTCCTTCCATCTCGTGGCGTATGCCGCTACAGGCAGAAGAATCTGCCGCCCAGGCATAGTGGACGGCAGCTCCTTTTACCTTGTAGTCGAAAGTTTCTGTCGATGCGATATAGAACAAATCCACATCACTGCTTCGGTCAGTGATATACCAAGAGTTCCCGAGGCCGTAATCGGGAGCCTCGGGAACCACTTCTTTGGGTTTGCATGACACTGCGGCAAGCAGTATCACCAGCAGAAACAATTGTTTCATCAGATGTTATCAGTGCATCTTGAGGTCCCACTTGGCGTTGTCGCTGTTGAAGTCGAACTTGGCCAGAGTAGGTGTGCTGTCGCCTGATGAATAGAGGCAGAGAGCCTCGTCAGTGCCGGGAACAACTTTCGGCATGATGCGGAAAGTACCGTCAGTGAGCTGCTCGATGCGCCAGAGCTGCTCGTCAGCGCCGGTGAAAGCAGGAACGGTTACAACCACACCGCCTTCAGCAGCTGCCAAAGCACGGTCGGTGCCTTCGATAACAATCTTGTAATACGGGCCTCCGAGGTATCCGCCAGCTGAAGGAACGGCCTCGATAGTCCATTTCTGGTGAGGACGGGCCATATAGTCGTTGGCACGTACGGGGATAACGCCATCAGGCCAGGTCTTGAGCACGTCTACTATGCTCTGGCCCTTGATGGGAGCAGCGGGAGCCTGCGGAGCGCCGAAACCACCGCGCATACCGCCGGCTGCACGTACGAAGTCAACAGTAAGCTCGAGAGCATAACCGCGACGACGAGACAGGATCTTGTAGTTGCCGTCCTTAACGATCTCGCCAGCCTCAGGCCAGCCTTCACGCCAGATGATCGGGCGGATAGCGAGCACGCTGCGGCCGCTGCGGTCGAGGTCGCCCTCCCAGTGGAAAGACATCTTCTCTACGCCGGGCTCAACGATGTAACGTCCGAAGTGGCCTGCGCCGAACTGACGCTCGTCAGCTGCTACGACCATCTTGCCACCGCCACGGAGCATGTCGCGGCCGACATTGTCGATGAACGGACCGTAAGGGTTGCGGCTGCGGCCTACAACGATGTTATAAGTAGAGTTCACACCGTCGCAGCAAGTGCCGTGAGTACCGAGCAGGTAGTACCAGCCATCACGATAGATCATGACTGATGCTTCGCAGTCGATGGCTACGTCGACAGGCTTGTTGCCGGCCAGACGTTCGCCGGTCTTAGGGTCGAGCTCGACCATACGGATGTTGCCGAAGTATGTACCGTAGGTGCAGAACAGACGGCCGTTGTCGTCCATCAGGAGTCCGATGTCGATGGCGTCGCAGTCCTCGTCAATTACTGAATTAGCAACCTCGATGGGCTCGGTATATGCAAAATTGAGAGAATCGGTAGGATCAAGAGTTTTGTTCCACATGGTAACGATACGGCCTGCGTGTCCGCCGCCGAGACCACCGCCTGTGGTGCTGTAGCCGACCAGATAACGGTCGCCGATCTTTATTGCGTCAGGAGCAGCTCCGCCGCCGGGACGGACTGCACCGCTTTCCCATACCCAGCCGTCAGCTGAGATCAGGCCGCCGCCACCGGTGCCGAATGTATAATATTTACCGTCGCACAACACGATGGTAGACGGGTCGTGAATATAAGGATTGCCAACCTGGGCAGCTGCCGACAGGGACAACAGGGCGCATGCAAGCGCAAGGAGTATATTCTTTTTCATGGCTTATTTCGTGCTGAGGGTGATATTTCTTACAGGATTGCCTTCTTCATCGATGAAGCGGGCGCAGAAGTCGCTCATGCCGGGACCGTTGATGACGGCACCCCAGATTACATTGCGGCCTTTCTTGAGGGTAAGACGCTGAGATGTGCAGTCGTCCATAACCATACGGCGGTCACCTGAGAGGATCACAGCCTCTTCACCGTTAACCCACCACATTGAAGCAGAGTTTGAACCTACTGCGAGGCGTACGTTCGGCATATCTTTGTCGCATTCTACAACAGTCACAGCCCAGAAGATAACGCCGTAGCGGTCTTCGGTAAGATTGGTAGCGAAGCGGAAAAGTTTCACGTTGAAACGTTTGCTGTCCATTGCATGCCACTTGAGCTGGACATCTTTCTTCTCATACTGGGGAGCTCCACCCATCGGCATCATGGGACGGCCGGCGGAGAGGTTTACCGGCGGCTGGTATTCCACGGTAACTTTAACCTTGGAACCATCCTTGGGAAGGACGTTGCCAAGCTGGCCGGGGAAATACTGCTGGCCGAATACTTCGCGGATGTAGCTGTCAGTGAAGACTGTGTTGGAGCGGTTGGGCTTGCTGATAGGCTCGAGCAGCAGCCAGCGGCCAAGGAATCCCTGAGCGTCAGGCACAGCTGTGGGTGTTGTAACCGGGACCATGTACTTGTCAAGGTCGGTTGAAGAGTCGGCATACACCTGTGCTCTGGCTGAGAAAGCAGGCAGAAGCAGCATCAGTGCAATGGCGACTGCAAAAGTTTTAATAGTGTTTTTCATAGAAAAAGGTATAAATATGGATTGTTTGATTTTTCTATCCCGTAAAGTTATCGCTTCTTGTCGAAAAGTACAAGACAAAGCAAAAAACGATTTCCACAGCAACTGGAGGCAGTTGTTCATAAACAATAAATGACTAACTTTGGATTTATATTCAATAGTCTGCGATGTACAAGTTTTCAGATTATATACACAACGGCCTTCTCTTCCTGAACAACCAGCTGCGGCCCCGCCATAAGAAGCTGAGCCAGCTGATGATATATGCAACTACTATTTGCCAGTCACGCTGCCGCCACTGCTCAATATGGCAGAAGCCTCACGAGAGTCTGAGCCTGGACGAGATCAAGGCCATCGTGAACAGCAAATGCGTTACAAAGAAGACTGTAGTCGGGCTCGAGGGCGGAGAGTTCGTGCTTCATCCCCAGTACCGCGAGATCATGGAGTGGCTCAGAGACAACCACCCCTACTACACGCTCCTTTCCAACGGTCTGGCTCCGGCCAAGGTCATAGATGCAGTGCGCCAGTACAAACCTGTGCGTCTCTACCTCTCATTCGACGGTGACAAAGAGAGCTATCCTAACGTCCGCGGAGTAGACGGCCACGACAAGGTCATCAGTATCATCGAGGAGCTTAAAGATGAGATTCCAATCTCGCTTATGTTCTGCCTCACTCCATGGAATACCTTCAAGGACATGGAATATGTGATAGATGTGGCGAAGAAATATAATATCGACGTGCGCATCGGCATCTACGGCACCATGGACTTCTTCGACACCAAGGCTGAACTCATCGAAGCTGAAGACTTCAAGTCATCCATCCCGGCGAACATCCACGACACCGAAGAGAATTTCGACTTCGTCGCCCTTTATGACGAATGGCGCAACGGAAGGCTCAAGCTGCGCTGCCAGAGCATATTCAGCAGCCTGGTGATCCACAGCAACGGCGACGTGCCCATCTGCCAGAACCTGGGCGTGAATCTCGGCAACACCAAAGAAAACAGCCTCGACGAGATATTCAACGGCAAGGCTGCGAAAAAACTCCAGTGCGAGTACTCCCATAAATGCAACGGCTGCTGGATAAATTTCCACCGCAAATACGACATAATCCTTCTGCGCAATTACGAGAAGTTACTTCCTAAACGCGTCATCGAATGGTTCTACGGCCCTTATCAGTGGACATCCGACCGCAAGGTAACGTACAAGCGCTTTTTCAAATAACCATGGGACTTATCGACAAATACAAAAGGCTTCGCAGCGAGTCATATCTGAAGGACTGCTATGAATGCGGCTATGCATTCGTAGGCCTGGGGCAGCACAGCCTGTCAAACCTCTACCCTGTCATCCAATATCTCCAGCTGCCGCTGAAATATATCTGCGTAACTTCAAAAGATAAAGCGGCCCTTATAACGAAGAAGTTCCACGGCGTGACCGGGACTACTGACCTTGACGCCGTTCTGGCAGACCCTGCCATCAAAGGCGTTTTCGTCGCTGCAAACCCCAAAGCCCACTTCTCTATTGCTTCGAAAGTGCTCGACAGCGGCAAGGCTCTTTTTATTGAGAAGCCGCCGTGCTTTTCAGCTGCTGAGCTCGAGACCCTGATCTCGAAGAACAAGGGAATCGCAGTGGCCGGGCTGCAGAAACGCTATGCTCCCGCAGTGCGGATCCTCAAGAAGAAGCTTGCGCTTGAAAGCCTCAGGAGTTATGAACTGCATTACTGCACCGGCGCTTATCCCGAAGGCGATGCGCTGACAGACCTCTATATCCACCCTCTCGACCTCGTATGCTACCTTTTCGGCAAAGCCGAAGTTGCCGCATGCGAGAAGACCGGTAGCAATTCATACCTGCTGATGATGCGTCACAAGAACGTTACCGGCACTCTGGAGTTGTCCACCCAGTACAGCTGGACGGAAGCCCGCGAGACTTTGAAGGTCAACACCGGCACCGGACTATACACTCTCGACCAGACCGAGAAGCTGACCCTGGAGCTCAGGCCGGCAGTAGTGGCAGGCATCCCTCTGGAGAAAGTCGGACTCGGCAAGGCCGGCACCCGGGTACTTTTCGAGCGCAATTCATTCACACCCGTCCTGAAGGAGAATCCAGTCCACACCCAGGGTTTCCTCGACGAAGTGAAATACTTCGCCCGCAGAGTAGAAGGCC
>JAFZKU010000069.1 GCA_017551785.1 Bacteroidales bacterium
GGATTAGGTAGGGGGTGCCGAAGGTATTGTCGACTATGAAAACGATGCCGTGGCGATGCGCCACCTCAGCCACGCCGTCGATGTCCAGCACGTCGCCGTTGGGATTGCCGAAAGTCTCGGCGTAAATCACCTTGGTATTAGGCTGGATGGCAGCCTCGAGCGCAGCAAGGTCGTTGACCTTCACGATGGTGCTGCTGATTCCCTGGGTGGCCAGAGTGTGGACTATGAGGTTATAGGAGCCACCGTAGAGATTGTCGGCAGCGACGATGTGGTCGCCGGCCTGAGCGATGTTCTGCAGGGCGTATGTCACTGCTGCGGCTCCGGAAGCCAGAGCGAGGCCGGCAACTCCGCCTTCCAGCGCGGCCACTCGGTCTTCAAAGACTCCCTGGGTCGAATTGGTCAGACGGCCGTAAATGTTGCCGGCGTCGCGCAGGCCGAAGCGGTCAGCTGCGTGCTGAGAATTATGGAAAACATATGATGTTGTCTGGTAAATGGGGACGGCGCGTGCGTCAGTAGTGGGGTCTGCCTGTTCCTGTCCTACATGGAGCTGCAAAGTCTCGAAGCGGTAATTCTTACTCATGATCGTATATTTTTAATTGTTTTATCGTTGTTGTTTTCGATGCAAAGGTGGAGTGCGCAGTGACATCTGCCAATGAAAATGTAAACTTTAGAAAATATTACTATATTTGCCGAAATTAATAGAATATAAATCTAAAACGCATCGGAAATGGCCGCTGAAAAAGAATACACTCTCGACGCGAAGGACCTCGACATCCTTCGCGCCCTCCAGAAGAACGCCCGCCTCACCAATAAAGAGCTCGCAGCGCAGGTACATCTTTCCACCACGCCCGCGTATGAGCGAGTAAAACGTCTGGAACGCCTCGGTTACATCCAGAAGTACGCTACGATTCTCGATGCGGCCAAGTTGAACAGAGGCTTTGCGGTATTCTGTAGTGTCAAACTGCGGCAGCTGAGCGTAGAGAAGGCAGAAGCCTTCACTTCACTGGTGCGCAGCGTCCCCGAAGTCACAGAGTGCTACAACATCTCCGGCAGCTTCGACTACCTGCTCCGCATCCAGTCCCCCGACATGCGCTACTACCAGCAGTTCCTGCTGAACGTCATCGGCCGCCACGACAATGTCGCCTCCATCGAGAGCACCTTCGTCATGGAAGAAATCAAACACGAATACAGCGTCAGCGTATAACAAAAAAACCGACATCGCTGCCGGTTTTTCTGTGTCATGTGTAAAGGCTGTTAGTAGCCGAAGATCTCGTCGAGAGTGACGTTCTGGACGGGGCCGAGGGTCTTGAGATAGTTCATGTCGAGATCCTTGGGATCGCCGAGGATGCCGTAGTAGTAAGTGCGGCCCTTGACGTATTTCTGCTGGATAGCAACGACATCATCCATAGTCAGACTCTGAAGCTTCTCATAAACGAGCTTGTCGACAGGCTCGTCGATGCCCAGCTCCTTAGCAGCGATGTAGCTGTTGAGAACAGCGGCGCCATTGGTGCGGCTCGTGCGGAGCACACCCTCGATGCCAGTCTTGGCAATCTCGAAAGCACGGTCGCTCTGCGGCATATTGTTGATGATCTCGTCGAAAGCCTCGACAGCATCCTTCAGCTTGTCGTTCTGAGAACCGATCCTTGCGTAGAAATAGTAATTGTTGTCCTTGTAAGAAGGAGAAGCCAGACGGGCGCCGGCAGAATAAGCAAGAGCCCTTGCCTCACGCATCTCCTGGAACACGATAGTGTTCATGCCGCTGCCGAAATACTCATTGTAGAGAGCGATGGCCGGCTCGTCAGCAAGATTGAACTTCTTGTCAAGGTTGGTATACTGGATGTAATTGAACTGATGAGCGTCGTAAGGAGCCACAAACACCTTCGGAGACTCGGTAGCCACCATCTGGGTGCGGATCCTTGTGAGCGGCTCGAGGTCGGCAGCCACATCGTGGCTCTCGGCGAGCAGGTTCTTCACCTGAGCCTCAGTCTGAGGTCCATAGTAGAGCACCTGATGCTGCTTGGTAAGCAGATTGGTAACCTTCGCGAGCAGCTCCTCAGAAGTAAGGTCGAGAATCTGCTGGTTGGTGAGAGTGCGGGCCTTCACGTTCTCGGGACCGTACATCACGTACCTGTTGAGAGCGCTGCTGCAAGAGCTCTGGTTGGCCTTAGACATCTCGCGGCTCTTGAGCATATCCATCTTGAGAGCATTGAGGATGTCCTCGTCAGCCACAGCGTTGGCGATAAGGTCCTCTGCAATCTCGAGAGCCTTGCCGATGTTTTCGCCAAGACCAGTGACACCAATCCTTGTCTGCTCGTCAGCGCTTGAGAAATTGAAGCTGCATGCCAGCTTGTACATCTCCATGGCGATCTCTTCAGCGCTGCGAGTCTCGGTGCCGAGATAGCTTACATAGCTGAGAGCAAAGCTCAGAGCCGGATCCTTGAGAAGACCCTCGTCGAAGAGGAAAATGAGCTGAGCGATGTCGTTGGTCTCGTTCTGCTTGTAAACAACCTCGAGGTCAGATTTGCTCTTGAAGACCGACAGATCCTTAGAGAAATCAACGAAGACGGGCTCGATGGGCTTAACCACAGAATTCTGCATCTCGACCAGATACTCGCTCTGCTTGTCGCGGTTGGTAGCGATAGGAGTGATGGCCGGAGCCTCGATCTTGTGGATGTCAGGGTCAACGCCGATATATTTATAGGCAGTAACATGACTGTTTTCACCGAGATACTTGTTGGCCCAGTCGACGATGTCCTGCTTGGTGACCTTGGCGAGCCTGTCAAGGAGATTGACATCATCCTTCCAGTCGCGGCCGGCGATGAAAGAATTGACATACTGCATAGCCCTGCTGCGGTTGTTCTCCAGACTGCGCATCTGGCTCAGCTTGAAATTGGCGATAGAAGCCTCAACGAGGTCCTCGTCAAAGTCGCCGCTGCGGAGCTTGGCAACCTCGTCGAGAAGCAGCTGGCGAACCTCCTGGAGAGTCTGGCCCTGCTTGGGATAACCCTCGAGAAGGAAAGTGCCGTAATCAGTCCTGCCGTATGCGAAAGCAGCGGCGTCAAGCACCTTCTGCTGCTGGTTGATGTCGAGGTCGATAAGACCGGCCATGCCGTTGTAGAGGACTGCAGAGACAACGTCAGCAACGTCGCTCTCAAGATCCTTCTGGCCCGGATAGCGCCAGCCCAGCATCACGAATTCAGCCTCGGTGCCGAAAACGTCCAGCTCCACGGGAGCGGTGATTTCAGCCTCAGGAGCATACTTCAGCTCAGGAACGCCGTCGGTGGGCTCCCAGTCCCCGAAGTATTTCTCGATGGTCTTCACGAACTCGTCCGGATTGAAGTCGCCGGAAACGCAGATAGCCACATTGTTAGGAACGTAGTAAGTAGCTTTCTGCTTCTTGATGGCGCTGATTGAAGGGTTCTTCAGGTGGTCCTGGGTGCCGATGACGGTCTGTGTGCCGTAAGGGTGGTTCTTGAAGAGCTCGGCTGAGATCTTGTTCATAGCCTTCTCCATGTCCTCGTTGAGATACATGTTGTACTCCTCGTAAACAGCCTCGAGCTCGGTGTGGAAACCGCGGATGACCATATATTTGAAACGGTCGGCCTGTACCTTGGCCCAGTTGTCGATCTGGTTTGAAGGGATGTCCTCGACATAGCAGGTAACGTCCTCTGAAGTGAAGGCGTTGGTGCCCTGCGAGCCGATGAGAGCCATCAGCTTGTCATATTCGTTGGGGATGGAAATCTGTGAAGCAGCGTAGCTTATTGAGTCGATCTGATGGTAGATCATCTTTCTCTGGACGGGGTCGGTGGTGTTCTTGTAGACCTCGTACAGCTGCTCTATCTGGTCAAGCAGAGGTTTCTCGGCTGCATAGTCAGAGGTGCCGAAATGCTCGGTGCCCTTGAACATGATGTGCTCGAGATAGTGGGCCAGACCGGTGTTGTCAGCGGGGTCGTTCTTTCCGCCGCTGCGGACTGCGATCATGGTCTGGAGCCTCGGCTCGTCTTTGTTGACGGTCATGTAGATCTTAAGACCGTTGTCCATGGTGTAGATCTTGGTCTTGAGGGGGTCGCCTTTGACAGTCTCATACTTTCCATTGCATGAGAAAAGGAACAAAGCTGCTGCAAAGGCAATTAGCAAAGTGGAAATTCTTTTCATCTTAATATTATTGGATTTGAACAGTCAAAAACAAGATTTCATAGGGCTGCAAAAATACAAAAACATTATCTTTACACACAACAAGATGACCATGCATTCCAAGAAAATATATTTTGCAGCAGGCTGCTTCTGGGGCGGGGAACATTTCCTTCGCAAGCTTCCCGGAGTTACAGCCACCCGCGTGGGCTTTGCCAACGGCAATACGCCGGCCCCTTCTTACCGTGAAGTTTACACCGATACAACAGGCTATGCCGAGACAGTCGAAGTGACGTACGACCCTTCGAAGATGCCGCTCCGCAGGCTGGCGGAGGCCTTCTTTGTAATTATAGACCCGCTGAGCGTCAACCGGCAGGGTGAGGACTCCGGCACTCGCTACCGCACTGGTATCTACTGGGAAGACGCTGCCGACGTGGCTGCCATAGAAGAGGCCTACAGCCGTGAAGAGGAGTGGCAGGGGAGTCCCCTTGCCGTCGAGGTAGAGCCGCTGCGCAATTTCTATCCGGCAGAGGAGGAGCATCAGGATTATCTAATAAAGCATGCCGACGGCTACTGCCATGTCGACCTGAAGGCTCTTCGCTATGCTGACTTGCTGAAGGAGCTTGCCAGCCTGGTGGAGGATGTGAAGGACGAGGTGGCCGTCATGGCCAACACCGCCGCGCTGCTCCACGAGACTATGCACTTCTTCTGGACTGGATTCTACCGGGTGGTAGGAGAGAAGCTGGCTCTAGGGCCATTCCAGGGGCCGGTGGCTTGCTACAGCATAGGCTACGGAAAGGGTGTCTGCGGCACGGCCTGGAAGCGGGCCGAAAGTGTGGTGGTGGAAGATGTCGAGGCCTTCCC
>JAFZKU010000070.1 GCA_017551785.1 Bacteroidales bacterium
CGCAACCCGCCGGAGGGCCGCAACTTTATAAAGGGAATTTCCAACAGCGACAAGCTCGCCCTGCTGTCTATGGAAGGCAGCGGCATGGTGGGTGTGCCGGGCTATTCCAGCAAGCTGTTCGAAGTGCTCAGCGCCAACTCCATCAACATCATCCTCATCACCCAAGCCTCTTCGGTCCACACAATGCTGGTGGTGATTTCTGAGAATGATGCAGAAGTGGCCAAGAAAGCTGTGGACGAGCGTTTCGCATATGAAATCAGCCTCGGCAAGCTGGAGCCCCTGAAGGTGGAGACGGGATATTCCATCATCAGCCTCGTTGGCGATGACATGAAGAACCACGCCGGAGCCAGCGGCAAGATGTTCGAGGCGCTGGGCCGCGAGGGCATCAACATCAGGGCCATCGCGCAGGGCTCTTCAGAGAGGAACGTTTCGGCCATCATAGCTACAGATGACGTGGAGAAGGGCCTCATCGCCATCCACGACGAGTTCTTCTACGAGAGCCAGAAGCCTCTCAACCTTTTCATCGTGGGCTACGGCAATGTAGGGCGCCAGCTCATCGACGTTATTAAAGAGAACGGCCAGGCCATCAACATAGCCGGCATCTGCAACACCCGCAACAGCTACATGTGCAAGAAAGGCGTAGACCTGGACAAGATCGCAGAGGTGCTGGGCGAGAAGACCAACCGCCGCACAAATATCAACGACTTCATCGGCGACGCCATCGATATGCGCCTGCCGAACTCCGTACTGGTGGACTGCACATCAGACAAGACTCTCACAAGCTTCTACCCGGGCATCCTGTCGAGCGGCATCGGAGTGGTCACCTGCAACAAGATCGGCAACTCCCTCGACATGGGTCTCTACCACCGCATCCGTGCGGCAGCAAGGGGCGGCAAGGTGCCTTTCTACTACGACACCAACGTTGGTGCGGCTCTGCCCATCCTGAAGACCATCAGCCTGCTGCAGTCTTCCGGCGACAAGGTGGAGAAGATCGAGGCCATAGTTTCCGGCACCCTGAACTATATCTTCAGCGAATACTGCAACAAGGACTGCAATGAAAGCTTCGAGACCATAGTGCGTCGCGCCAAGGAGCTTGGCTATTCCGAGCCTGACCCGCGCACCGACCTGCAGGGAACAGACGTGCTGCGCAAGGCCATCATCATGGCCCGCGAGGCCGGAGCCGAGATTGAGGCAGAAGATGTCAAGATCGAGGGCTTCCTCCCGGAAGAGTGCCTGAAAGGCGATGTAGACAGTTTCTTCGCTGCCCTCAGGAAAAACGAAGATTACTTCTCAGGTTTGAAGCAGAAGGCCTTCGCCGCCGGAGCGAAACTGAGATATGTGGCCCAGATTGTCGGCAACGACGTGAAGATAGGCCTTATGACCATCGATGCGGCTCACCCCTTCTACAACTGCGAGGGCACTGACGCCGCCGTATCTCTCAGCACCAAGCTCTACCCGACCCCCATTTTCATCAAGGGAGCCGGTGCCGGAGCCAGGATCACCGCCGAAGGCGTTTATGGTAACATTTGCGAATGTAGATAACACAAGAAACACAACATCATATCATGAAAAAAGTCAAAGTAGCCGTTGTAGGAGCGACAGGTCTTGTAGGTACAAAGATGAGGGAAGTGCTCGAAGAGATGAACTTCCCGGTAAGCGAACTCGTTCCGTGTGCATCAGAAAAATCAGTTGGAAAGAAAGTTATCTTCCAGGGTAAAGAATATACCGTGGTAAGCCTGGAGGACGGAGTGGCCGCCAAACCCGAAATAGCTCTGTTCTCAGCAGGCGCCGGCGTCTCAAAAGAGTGGGCCCCCAAATTCGCAGCTGTAGGTTGCCGTGTCATCGACAACTCATCATGCTGGAGGATGGACCCGTCCGTGCCGCTGGTAGTGCCCGAGATCAACGCCAAGGCCATCGGTCCGAAAGACATGATTATCGCCAATCCCAACTGCTCTACCATCCAGATGGTGCTGGCTCTCGCCCCGCTCCACGAGCGCTACAAGATCAAGAGGATAGTGGTTTCCACCTACCAGTCAGTGACCGGCAGCGGCATGAAGGGCATCCACCAGATGCTGCGCGAGCGCGGCGAGGACGCTCTCGACCTCCCCTGCGCATATCCTCACCAGATAGACCGCAACATCCTGCCCCACATCGATGTGTTCCTCGACAACGGATACACCAAGGAAGAGATGAAGATGGTCAACGAGACCTGCAAGATATTCGGTGACGACAGCATCAAGGTTACCGCCACTACAGTGCGCGTGCCAGTGACAGGCGGCCACAGCGAATCGATCAACGTGCAGTTCGAAAAAGACTACGACCTCGACGAGGTTAAAGCCATCTACGCAGAGGGCAAGGCCCCGAGCTGCGTGCTGCGCGACGACCCCGCCAACAACGTATATCCGATGCCCATCGACGCTTTCGGCACCAACGACGTACTGGTGGGCAGGCTCCGCAGGGACTTCTCGGCAGAAAACTGCCTGAACATGTGGATCGCCGCCGACAACCTGCGCATCGGCGCCGCAACTAACGCTGTAAGAATAGCATTCGCCCTTCTATGATAATTATGAAATTCGGCGGCACATCCGTAGCTGATGCGACCGCAATGCTGAGGACCATATCGATTGTCGAATCAAAGCTTTCACAGAAGCCTGTGATGGTAGTTTCGGCCTGCGCTAAGGTTACCGACGGTCTCTACAACATCATTAACCTCGCCGAGGCCTGCAAGCAGGAAGAAGCTGCCGACGCCATAGCCGCCCTAAAGGCGCGCCACATGGGCATAGTCGACGACATAAACGCCACCCTGCCGGCAGTCAACGAGCGCAAGGACCGCGATGTAAGGAGCAAGATCAACCGTATCTTCGCCACTCTCGAAGAGCATCTCGGCGAAGGCAACATGAGCGAATGCGACAAGGCTGTCATCATTTCATCAGGCGAATACCTGTCTTCTACCATCATAGCCTACGCTATGAACATGCGCGGCACGAAGACCCACTGGGTTGACGCCCGCAGCATGATAATAACCGACGAGGACTACCTCAAGGCCAGCCCGCGCATGGACATCCTTGAAGTCAGCGCAGCCAGAGTGGTAAAAGAGGCTTACGCAAAATATCAGACCATAATCACC
>JAFZKU010000071.1 GCA_017551785.1 Bacteroidales bacterium
TACCAGGAAGTCCGCACCAAGCTCATCCGCCAGGCCAAGGACGCCATGTGGTGGAGAGACGCAGTGATACTCTACTTCCAGACCTTCTCTAACATGCCTATTCCTGACGACTGCTATCCCGCCCAGCACACTCTCGATGAGCTGAAGCAGGTGGGTGTCTTCCGCAGGCCTCAGGGAATGCCGGGCGGAATGCCGGGTATGGCTGGCGGCGCACCGCAGGGTCAGAGGCCCCAGGGCGCCCCTCAGATGCCCCGCATGCGCATGCCTGAGATCTATGACATGCTTCCCGAATACACTCTTCCTGCCTATCCGGAACTCTAACGGCAGGTCTGACAAATAAGAAACCCCGGAGGCTGTGAGCTTCCGGGGTTCTTTATTTGCGTTGGCCAGGATTATTCCTCAGCCGGTTTTTCACTCTTGTGAGCGTGCTGCGGGCGGTCATTCCTCGGCTTGCGGTCGTTGTTATTGTTACGACGGTCGCCTGAAGGTTTGCGGTCGTTGTTGCCACGACGGTCGCCCTGGCCCTGAGGACGGGGTTTGCGGACAGGCTCTACATATCCTTCGGGTTTCGGAAGGAGGGCCTTGCGGCTCAGACGGAGCTTGCCGGTCTTGGTGTCGACCTCGATGAGCTTCACGTCAACTTCGTCACCTTCGTGGAGAACGTCCTCGACTTTCTCAGTCTTGCCCCAGTCGATCTCTGAGATGTGGAGCAGACCTTCCTTGCCGGGAAGGATCTCGACGAATGCGCCGAACTCTACGCAGCTGACAACCTTTCCGTGGTAAGTCTCGCCAACCTCGGGAACGGCGCAGATGCCCATGATCCAGTCATAAGCTTTCTGCATTGCCTCAGCGTCGTTGGTAGCGATGTCGACGATACCCTTGCCGTCAACTTCGTCGATGTTGATGACAGCGCCGGTCTCGGCCTGAATTTTCTGGATGGTCTCACCACCCTTGCCGATAACTGCACCGATGAAGTCTTTCGCAATCTCGAATGACTTGATGCGGGGAACGAAGGGTTTGTAGTCCTCACGGGGCTTGTCGATGGTCTTCATCATCTCGCCCATGATGTGCATGCGGCCCTGACGTGCCTGCTCGAGAGCTTTCTCGAGAACTTCGTATGAAAGACCGTCAACCTTGATGTCCATCTGGGTGGCGGTGATACCGTCGGCGGTACCTGTAACCTTGAAGTCCATGTCGCCGAGGTGGTCTTCGTCGCCGAGGATGTCGGTGAGGATGGCGTAACGCTCGTTAGGACGGGTCTCGTCGGTGATAAGGCCCATTGCAACGCCGGCAACCGGTTTGCGGATCTGGACGCCTGCATCCATGAGGGCGAGGCAGCCGCCGCATACAGAAGCCATTGATGAAGAACCGTTAGACTCGAGGATGTCGGAAACGACGCGTACAGCGTAGGGATTCTCGGGCATCATCGGGATGACGGGCTTGAGGGCGCGCATTGCGAGGTTGCCGTGACCGATCTCACGACGGCCGACGCCACGCTGGCTCTTGGCTTCTCCGGTAGCGAAAGGAGGGAAGTTGTAGTGGAGGACAAACTGCTGGTCGTCCTGGATGAGAACTTCGTCCATCTCTTTCATGTCGAGCTTGGTGCCGAGGGTAACGGTGGCAAGCGACTGAGTCTCGCCGCGGGTGAAGATAGCTGAACCGTGTGCGCAGGGCAGGTAGTCAACTTCGCACCAGATAGGGCGGACTTCGTTGCATACACGGCCGTCGAGGCGGATGCCTTCGTCGAGGATCATGTTGCGCATGGCCTCTTTTTCAACGGCGTGGTAATATCTCTCTACAAGGGGAGTCTTCTCTTCGAGCTCTTCCTCGGGGATAGTAGCGAGGAATTCGTCTTTGATGGCTACGAAGCCGTCTTCCCTTTCGTGTTTAGACTTGAATGATTTTGCGTGAGCATAGCACTTGTCATAGCAGAACTCATGGACGGCCTTGCGAAGGTCTTCGTCCTCGACGTCGTGAGGATAGTCACGTTTCTCGTCGTTGCCGAGCTCGGTGATGAGCTCTTTCTGCACGCGGCAATGCTTCTTGATTTCTTCGTGTGCAAACTTGATGGCTTCGAGCATGTCATGTTCGCTGACTTCGTTCATCTCGCCTTCAACCATCATGATATTTTCTTCGGTGGCGGCGACCATCAGGTCGAGGTCGCAGTCAGCCATTTCGCTGAAGTTCGGATTGATCTTGAATTCACCGCCGATGCGGGCTACCCTGACTTCTGAGATAGGGCCGCCGAAAGGCAGGTTGCTTGATGCGAGTGCGCATGATGCAGCCAGGCCGGCGAGAGCGTCGGGCTGGATGTCTTTCTCTGCAGAGATCAGATACACGTTTACGAACACTTCCAGGTGGAAGTCATCCGGCCAGAGGGGACGGATAGGACGGTCGATAAGACGTGAGATGAGGATCTCGTAATCAGATGATTTGCCTTCCCTTTTCATAAAACCGCCAGGGAAACGGCCGGCAGAGTAATACTTCTCTTTGTAATCGACAGTGAGGGGCATGAAATCAGTACCCTCTTTTACCTCTTTGGCAGCAGTGACGGTGGCCAGCAACATAGTGCCACCCATTTTGACAACAGCAGAACCGTCGGCCTGTTTTGCAAGCTTGCCGGTTTCGATCTCAATTGTCCTGCCATCCGACAATTGAATAACTTTCTTAATAACGTTCATTAATACAACAAAATAAAATATATCCAAAAAAAAGGGGCTGTACGGTAACGGCAGCCCCTCAATAAATTTCCTATGTGACTATTTACGAAGGTTGAGTTCCTTCACAATATTTCTGTATCTCTCAATGTCAGTCTCCTTGAGATAGTCGAGGAGGCGACGCCTCTTACCTACGAGACGGAGAAGAGCACGCTGGGTGTTATGATCCTTGTGGTTCTTCTTCAGATGCTCGGTGAGGTGAGCGATACGGTAGGAAAATAAAGCAACTTGACTCTCTGCTGAGCCGGTGTCAGTATTAGACTTCCCGTATTTAGCGAAAATCTCTTGCTTTTTGTCAGCTGATAAATACTCTGCCATAATGCAAAAAATTCGTTTTGGTTAATCGGGTGGCAAAGGTAGAAACATTTTTCTCAAAATCAAATCCCTTCGTCACAAAAACTGAAATATCTGCTATTTCCGAAAATAATGTGGTCCAAAAGGTCTATGTCAAAGAGTGACACGGCTTTACGCAGAGCCGTCGTCTGCCGTCTGTCTTCCGCGCTGGGAGCCACTGTCCCTGAAGGGTGGTTGTGGAGGAGAATGATGCTTCCGGCGAGTTTTTCCACGGCCTTCTTGGCGATAATCTTAATGTCCATCACGGTCGACGAGACCCCTCCCTTGCTGATGCGTTCTTTCCCGATAAGGCGGTTGGCCCGGTTGAGGTAGAGCACCCAGCACTCTTCGTGAAGCAGGCCTTCCATCTCGGGGCGCATCATGTCGGCCACCGCCTTGGAGCTGTATATCTTAGGCAGCTCCTCGCAGCGGTCCAGTGCAATCCGTTTTCCCAGCTCCACTGCGGCGGCTATGGTCACAGCTTTGGCCGGGCCGATTCCTTTGAGGGTGGTCATCTTGTCCGGAGTCATACCGGCCAGATCCTTCAGGGAGCCGCCCGCAAGTTCTATCAATTCTCTTCCCAGGTCGACGGCGGTGAGTCCGCAGTCGCCGGTGTGCAGTATGATGGCCAGTAGTTCTGCATTAGATAAGGCATCCGCACCTTTGGTGGCCATCTTCTCCCTCGGGCGCTCTTCTGCCTGCCATTGTTTGATTGCTTTCATGGTCGGGTAATAAAAAAACTTTCCAGCCAAAGGTTGGAAAGTTTTTTATACCCGGAGGCTTCGTATCGACAAATTATGCAAGTTTGCTGATATGGAGCTCTATACCGCTTTTAAGATTTGCAGCTTTGTTTTTGTGAATGACAGATGTCTTTGCAAGTTTGTCAATCATTGAATAAACCTTGGGGGCAAGAGCCTCGGCTGCTGCCTTTTCTGTAGTGTTGCGGATAGCCTTGATGGCATTCCTGGTAGTCTTTGCATAATACTTGTTATGCAATCTGCGCGTTTCGCTCTGGCGAAAACGCTTGTCTGCTGATGCGTGATTTGCCATTACTTAATTTTTTTAAATAAAAGTAGTGGGTAGGAGAATCGAACTCCTATTGCAAGAATGAAAATCTTGAGTCCTAACCGTTAGACGAACCCACCGGTGCGGTTTCCTTCAAAAAGGACTGCAAAGGTAAATTTTTTTTCCTCCAATCCAAATTATTTAACTAAAAAGATTGGAGATTATTGATTTATTCCTTCCATTCGAAAGAATAAAGGATGGATTCAACCTGGCGCAAGTAGTTGCGTTTCGGATATTTAGGAGCATATACGAAGCCGTCGAGAACTACAATTTCGTTGGTTTTAGGATTTACGAAAGAGTGTGACACGTACGGACCGCCCATGAAATCGTTGTATGCTTCCCAGAGGCCGCGCATCTCCACGAACTCGAGCGATTTGTATTTCATGTTCTTGTAGCCGGGCTCGATCATGGGGTTGATAATGACGTAGCTGTTCTCGGTGGTGCAGGGGATGTTCTCCTGAGTTACGGCGTTGCGCTTGTCTGCGAGAGCCCTGGCAGAGAGGTCCTGAGCCGAAGTGTAGGGGTATTTGTAGATCAGGATGCTTTGGTTGGTGAAGGTTGTCTCGTTGGAGATCCACATGAAATCGGGAGTGATTTTCTTGATGCTGTATCCGGTAGGGAAGCAGGGCGAACCGCCGATGAACTGCTCCACCTGCTTGCGGATTGAAATGTCTTCGAACTCGCGGGAGCTGTCGATGATGCGGTTGCGCTCGGCCTGCTCGAAGATTGCCAGCAGAGTCTCGGCGTTAGCTCTGATGAGCGAAGCGACTGCGGCCTGGTCTCTGGCTTCGAAGCGGACTACAGTCTGGGGAGACGCCCACACATCGTTGTTGAGCACCATCTGGGCCTCGGGATAATCATCACCGATGTTGAGCCAGATTATGTTGCGGTGCACCTGGAAAATCTTGTTGAAAGACTGAGTCGGGACGTTGAAGAGGGTGTAGAGCGGCTCCACCTGAGGAAGGTAGGGGCACTCCTGCGCCATGATATCCCTGATTGCATTGCCGGGTTCGGCTTCCCAGTCTCCCCTTGAGCATACTACGGCAACTTCGCCCGCCTTTCCGCTGATGGACGGCAGGATCTTCTCGCCGTTGTTGTTCTGCTTGCAGGCTACCGACAGCGTCAGTGCCAGTGTCAGGATGGAAATCAGTCCTGTAATTCTATTCGCTTTCATGATACGATATTTATATAGTCTTTAAAAGAGACTTCGTATGTCGTTGCCGAAGGCCAGCACCATCAGCGCCAGCAGGAAAATCATTCCTATGGTCTGTGCCACCTCCATGGCTTTGTTGCTCATCTTGCGTCCGGTAATCATCTCGATCAGCAGGAAGAGGATGTGACCTCCGTCAAGACCGGGGATGGGGATTATGTTGAGCACGGCCAGCATGATGGAGAGCATTGCGGTGAGGCTCCAGACTCTGTACCAGTCCCAGGTGCCGGGGAATACGCGGCCAATGGAAATGAAGCTGCCGACAGACTTGTAAGCCTTCGTCTTGGGTGAGAATATGAGCCCCAGCTCCTTGACATAGTTGGCTATGTAGTTGCAGGCCTTCGCTATTCCGGCCGGGATGGCCTGGAGGAACGAGTAGGTGTGCTCGGTTACATGGAAGAATTTGTACGGGTCGCTCTCCAGCATCACGCCGATGTGGCCGGCGGTGTCCACTGCCAGAGGCACTTCGAACACTTCTCCTGCGCGGTCTACTGAGGCCACTACCGAATCTTCACTATGTTTCTTGAGCTCCTTCTGGATGTCCTGCACCAGGAACATTTCCTCGCCGTTAATGCCGACGAACTTGTCGTCATTCTGCAGTCCGCTGCCGGCGTTGGGCGAGTCGGCCTGAAGGCTGTCGACCACGAAGGGGAAGGCCAGGCTGAACATGCCTGCAGAATTGAGCATTGCGGGGATATATACCGGGTCGATGGAAATCTGGATGGTGTCGCCGCCGCGGAGTACCTGGGCCGTCGTGGCCTTGGAGCGGATCATGTCGATCTGGAGCTGTGAGAAGTCGTCGACCGGCACGTTGTCGAAGCTCAGGATGTGGTCGCCGTTGCGGAAGCCGATCTCGTAAGCCAGGTCGTTCACTGCAACTCCGTAAGTGGCGTCTTCATTCCTTATATATTGCTCACCCCAGTGGTGCAGCACGGAAGCGTAGAGCACTATGGCCAGTATGAAGTTGAAGAACACTCCGCCGAACATTACGAGGAAGCGCTGCCATGCCGGTTTGGTGCGGAACTCCCAGGGCTGCGGCTCCTTGCTGAGCTGGTCGGCGCCTTTGGTCTCGTCAATCATGCCGCCGATGGCGCAGTAGCCTCCGAGCGGAACCCAGCCGATGCCGTATTCAGTATTGTCGGGATATTTGTTCCAGTCGTCGTCTGCAAGTTCGCTGAGGTCGGCGTCAGGAGAAATCTGGGGGACATTCTTGGAGAAGAACTTGAAATGCAGCTTGCCCTTGAACTTCTTGACTCTCATCAGCGAGAACTGAGGGTTGAAGAACATGTAGAACTTCTCGACCCTTATCTTGAAGATCTTTGCAAAGAGGAAATGCCCGAATTCGTGCACGAGGACGAGCAGCGACAGGGCGAAAATAACTTGAACTATCTTTACTAAGACAATCATATCTACAATTTGTTGACGTATCCTTCGGCAGTCTTTCTGGCCGAATCGTTGGTTGCGTAAATCGACTCAAGGTCCGCATTGCGGATGACACTTGAATGCGACATGGTGTGGTCAATAACTTCAGGGATTTGTCCGAAGCGAATCTTCCCCTGCAAAAATGCGGCCACGGCCACTTCGTTGGCAGCATTCATTATACATGTGGCGTTGCCTCCTTCCTTCAGCGCAGCGTAAGCGTAGCCGAGGCAGGGGAAACGTTCGATGTCAGGTTTGAAAAAAGTCATCGACGCCAGCTGCGCGAAATCGATGCGTTTCGTGTCGAGAAGGCGCCTGAGCGGGTAGCCGATGGCATACTGGATGGGGATGCGCATGTCCGGGATGCTCATCTGCGCCATCACGGTGCCGTCTTCGAACTGCACCATCGAATGGATGATGGACTGAGGGTGGATGACCACCTCGATGTCGTCCTGTGATGTGTTGAACAGCCAGCGCGCCTCGATCAGCTCCAGCCCCTTGTTCATGAGGCTCGCCGAGTCGATGGTCACCTTGGCACCCATCTTCCACCGGGGGTGGTTGAGCGCCTGCTCTTTGGTGGCGTTGTATATTTCATCCTTCGAAGCGTTGAGGAACGGCCCTCCGGAGCCTGTCAGGAGTATCTTCTCGATGGGGGAGCAGTTGCCCGCAAGGCACTGGAATATTGCGGAATGCTCCGAGTCGACCGGCACGATGGGCGCCCTGTAGCGCTTTGCCAGCGATGTCACTATCTCTCCCGCGGCCACCAGGGTTTCCTTGTTGGCGAGAGCTATGGTCTTCGATGCCTCGATTGCGGCAATTGTCGGCTTCAGGCCGCTGAATCCCACCATTGCGGTAAGCACAATGTCTATGTTTTCCCCCTTCACCAGAGAGCAGATGGAGTCGATGCCGGTGAAAACCTTGATGTCGAGAGGGTCGAGGGCGGCCTGCACTTCGTCATAGCGGCTTTCGTCGCAGATCACCACCGCATTCGGGCGGAAGCGGGCGGCCTGCTCGATGAGCAGCTTGCTGTTGCTGTTGGCAGTGAGGAGTTCTACCTGGAAGGCTTCGGGATGCTGGCCTATCACGTCCAGGGCCTGAGTGCCTATGGAACCGGTGGATCCCAGTATCGCAATGTGTCTCTTAGCTTCTCCCATATCAGAATTTGATGTACTCAGTAGGGTCGATGGCTTCGCCGTTGTGCCAGAGTTCGAAATGCAGATGGATTCCGTAGCTCAGTTTGCCGGTGTCTCCGACCACTGCGATAGGGGTGCCTGCCGACACTCTGTCACCCGTCTTCTTGAGCAGGCGGGAGTTGTGCTTGTATATAGACACGAGGTTGTTCTTGTGCTGGATCTGTATGGTGTAGCCCGTGTCGTCGTTCCATCCGGCGCTGATGACGGTGCCGTCCAGGACGGAGTAGACAATCTCATCCTCGGCGGCGGCTATGTCGACATAAGGATGGCCGATGGCGGCGTTGAAACTCTGGGTGAGGATGCCCTTCACAGGGGTGAAGAAGTGGATGCCCTCGAGCTGCTCGATGTCGCGGTTGCGGGAAGAGATGTTGAAAGTCTCTTCGTTAATGACTTCGTTGCGCAGGATGGAATCTTTCTGGGCGTACAGCTGCCTGTAGAGGCTGGATGTGGAGTCTTTCTGCATCACGCGGAGGCTGTCCATGTCGATGGGCTCGCGGCCGGTGACGATGCGCTGGATGTTGTTGACCTGGAAGGCCCAGAGAGACACTTCGCTCTCGAGAGAGTCGATCCTCCTCTGATTGGCTTCCTGCATGGCCCTGGTCTCCTTGTTGGGATAACCCGGGATGAGGTAGCGCACGGGAGAGTAGGCCGTTACGTAGTATGTAGCTGCAATCAGCAGCAGCGCGGCGAACACACCCATGAAGATCAGGATGCCACGGGAGGTGTTGCGGGAGAACAGCTCCTTGGTGGTCTCGACTTCGCGGACGGTAATCCTCCAGTTGCGGCGGATGCGGAATTTATTTTTCAGCTGTTTGAACATAAATGTTAACTTTGCGGGCTGTGGACAGAATAATCGGAATTGACTACGGAAAAAAGCGTACGGGGATTGCAATGAGCGATCCGCTGATGCTTTTCGCGTCTCCGGTTGAAACTGTTCAAACAACAAATATAATAGATTATCTTAAAAAACTAGGTCAGCAGGAGAGCATTGTACGCTTCGTGGTCGGCTATCCGATGAATATGGACAACAGGCCCAGCGAGGCTGCAGCCGATGTGGACGTGTTCCTGAAGCAGTTGCACAAGGCATTCCCCGACATTCCTGTCTCACTGGAAGACGAGAGGTTTACTTCGGTGCTGGCGCACCGCTCTCTCATCGACGGGGGCGTCAAGAAGATGGCCCGAAGAGACAAGGCGGCAGTCGACAAGGTGAGCGCGGCGCTTATCCTGCAGACTTTTATGGACAGAAAACCAGAGCAGGCATGATACTACCGATTTTTCTTTATGGGTCTGCCATCCTCCGCGAGGTGGCGACTCCTGTAGATTTGAAAAAAGACGACCTCAATGCGGTCAGGGAACTCCTTGTGAATATGGACGAGACCATGAAGAAGGCCGACGGCTGCGGTATTGCCGCTCCCCAGGTGGGAGTCAGCAAGCGCCTGCTTATAGTCGACGGCTCCGACCTCACCGAGAAATATCCCGAGCTGAAGGATTTCTACCGCAAGATGGTCAATCCGGAAATAATCGAGGAGAGCGAAGAGACTTCTGAATACAACGAAGGCTGCCTCAGCATCCCTGACGTCGATGCTGACGTAGTAAGGCCCAAGGTTATCAAAGTCCGCTATTACGACGAGAACTTCGAGTTAAAAGAAGAGACCTTCGACAATTTCGCCGCCCGCATGGTGCAGCACGAGATCGACCACCTCGACGGCATAGTCTTCACCGACCATGCTTCACCCATCCGCAAGAAGCTCATCTCCGGAAAGCTCCGCGGCATCTCAAAGGGTTGCGTCAACACCCGTTACAAAGCAAAAGTAGAAAGGTAGCAGGGCTAGATAAGCCCCTCGGGGATTCTCAGATAGATACGTCCCGCTTTTTCGTCGACCCTGTCGATAAGATCGTCATGGCAGGGGACAAGGATTGTTTCGTCCGTGCCGGGCAGCTGCACTTCCAGGCAAGGGTTTGAAGGGATGTCGACATATTCTGTAACCGTGCCGACCGACTTCCTGCTTGCAGCGTCGAAAACCTCCAGCCCGGCGAAGCCTGCGAAATCGTCGTCCTCTTCAAGGCTGAAGTATATCTCACGGCCCACCAGCTCCTCCGCATCTTCGAGGCTGTCTATGTCCTCCAGCTTCAGGAAGGCCTTCTTGCTGCCGTGGGCTTTCAATTCTTCGATAAAAAAAGGAACCGGCAATTCATCGAAATCGATGAATACCGGTTCTGTAATTTCAAAATCCTCAGGGAATGCGGCCGTGCTCACAATGACACCGCCCTCGGTTCCGTAGGATTTAAGGATTCGCATGAAATTAAGCTTCTGCGGGAGCTTCTTCAGCAGCTTCTTCAGCGGGAGCTTCAGCAGCAGCCTCAGCTTCAGCGGCAGCCTTTGCCTCAGCCTCTGCAGCAGCCTTGGCGGCAGCTTCTTCAGCTTTCTTCTTGGCAATAGCTTCAGCACGCTCGGCGTTTACCTTAGCCTCAGCAGCTTTAGCAGCTTTAGCGGCCTCGATACCGGCGTTCTTCACAGCGCTGACTTTGTTCGCGATCTTGGCATCCCTTTCAGCTTTCCAAGCATCCCATCTCTTCTGGGCCTCTGCCTCTGAGAAGGCACCCTTCTTCACGCCGCCGTCAAGATGTTTCTTGAGCAGTACACCTTCGTAAGAAAGGATACGACGGGTTGTAGGAGAAGGCTGAGCACCGCAATTGAGCCAGTAAAGAGCTCTCTCGTTGTTGAGAACGATGGTTGCAGGGTTGGTGTTGGGGTTGTAGCTACCGATCTGTTCGATGAAACGACCGTCACGAGGTGAGCGGACGTCTGTTACCACGATATGATAAAAAGCGTAGTTCTTTTTTCCGTGGCGTGCAAGGCGAATTTTAACAGCCATAATGTGTTATTTAAAGTTAATAATGAGTTTAACTTCCTTATCTTCTCGAGAAAAGGTCTGCAAAAATACGCCTTTTTTTGTAAAAACAAAATCAGTGACAGGAAATTACGCCTCTTTTTTTCTTCCCGTGATCTTGACGGCAAGGAAACCGAGGATGACGGCCACTGCCGAAGTTATCAGCACTGCGGCCTTGCCGACTGCTACCATCTCAGGGTCGGTGAACGCCAGATTGTCGATGAACAGCGACATGGTGAAGCCGATACTGCCCACCATACCGATGGCGAACAACTGCTTGTAGGTAGAGTGGTTGGGCAGCTGGGCGAGCTTGAGCTTGATGGAAAGCCAGCTGAAGAGGAATATGCCGACAGGCTTGCCGACCAGCAGGCCGAGGAAGATGCCTTCAGCGATGTGGAAATAGTTCGAGTCGAAAATGTCTCCGCCGAAGGCCACTCCTGCATTGGCAAGAGCGAACAAAGGCATGATTATATAGTTGACAGGAGTGCTCAGCGCAACCTGGAAACGGTCGGTCAGAGGGCTGATGTCGTCGACGCGGTTGTTGATCTGGTGCAGAATGTCCAGCTGTTCGGGGCTGGATGTTACGTCGAGCTCACCGTGGCTGGCAGTTTTGAATTTGTTGAGCAGATGCTGCACGTTGGTGTAGAACCTGACCTCGTTGATGCGGGTCTTGGCGGGGATGGTGATGGCCAGCAGCACGCCGGCGATGGTGGCGTGGATGCCTGACTTGAATACGAAGTACCACAGGAACAGGCCCAGGATGACGTACCAGGTCGAATTGCGGACGTTCATGTAGTTCATCAGCAGCAGGATCGCCATGACAATTGCCGCATAGATGAGGTAAATGACATGGATGGCATGCGTCGGGTAGAACACAGCCAGGACAATGATACTGCCAAGGTCGTCCACGATAGCCAGGGCTGTCAGGAACACTTTCAGGCCGATGGGGCAGCTCTTGCCCAGCAACGCCAGGACGCCCATCGCGAAAGCGATATCGGTTGCCATCGGGATGCCCCATCCGTTGGCGCTTGCGGTGCCGGCATTGAAGAAGGAGTAGATTACAGCCGGGACTATCATTCCGCCGAGCGCCGCAAAGATCGGCAGCATGGCTTTCTTGGGCTGCGAGAGCTCTCCCGCGAGTATTTCGTGCTTGATCTCAAGGCCTACGTTCAGGAAGAAAATCGCCATAAGGCCGTCGTTGATCCACTGGATGAAATCCATCTTTATGGAGAACTTGCCGACCTCGATGCCCATGTCCATGCCCCAGATGTCAAGCAGATGCTGAAGGCTGGGGGTGTTGGCTACTACAACGGCTATGATAGCGCAGAAAAACAGGACGAAACCACCGATGGAACCGCTTCTGGTAAATAGCTGGAAAGCATTCCTGGTGTATTTTCTGGTGGCGTTGAAAGCTCCTGTTTTCATAGATGAATTATAGTTTTGGGCCGCACAAAAATACTATAAAAAAAATATTATATTTGCAATAAATCAGTTTTTAACTAAAATTTTATATAAAATGAGAAAGAATCTTCTTCTTGCTGCAACCGCAGCTTTCGCTCTGCTTTTCAGCGCGACTTCACTTGCACAACCTCCTCAGGGCGCTCCTCAGGGCCGTCCCCAGGGCGCTCCCATGGGTGCTCCTCAGCAGCAGGGTGTCCGTACTCCTCCCAGCAGGCTTGGCGGTACTCAGCAGCCTAACGGCCAGGAGGCTCCCAGGATGACTGCCGAAATGACTGAATTCTATGATCCTCAACCCCCTGTAGTAACTCCCGGTACTTTCGATTCAAAGAACCAGAACTGGGGCGCTCCCTCAGACGCTATCATCCTTTTCGACGGCACCAACCTTGACGAATGGGAGTCAGTTCGCGGCGGTGAAGCTCAGTGGACAGTGGCCAACGGCGTTCTCACTGTTAACAAGAGAGCCGGCGATATCCGCACCAAACGCGAGTTCGGCGATTTCCAGATGCACTTCGAGTGGTGCGTTCCGGAGGGAATCGAGGGCAGCGGCCAGAGCCGTGGCAACAGCGGTCTGAAGATCGGCGGCTACGAGATCCAGGTTCTCGACGGCTACAACAACCCTACCTATGTCAACGGTATGGTCGGCAGTGTTTACAAACAGACCATTCCGCTGGTTAACCCTTCACGCCCCAACGGCGAGTGGCAGTACTACGATCTCATCTTCACTGCTCCTACTTTCAACAAGCTCGGTCAGTACAAGACCAAGCCGAGGGTTACCCTTATATATAATGGTGTAGTAGTTTTGAACGATGTAGAGATCATCGGTACCACTTCTTACATCGGCATCCCGCCCGTTGACCAGAACAGCACTTTCAAGCTCCTGCTTCAGGCGCACGGCGATCCCAGCGAGCCTATCAGCTTCCGCAATATCTGGATTCGCGAGCTCTAAGATCTGCTGAATTTGAAAAAGAGACCGGCGAATCCAACTTCGCCGGTCTTTTTTTTGAAAATTTTTAATATTTTTTTGGTGAATAAAAAAGAAGGGCTATATTTGCAGCCCGTTTCGAAAGAACGGCTAAAGTTGATTGAAAGAATGGAAGACTAAGTACTATAAAAAGTACAAGGCAATTGTAGCATAACAATTGAAAGAGCAAGCGTGAATTTCTTTGAATGAAGAAGAGCGGAGCGGGGTCGGACTGAAATTTATAAAGATTATA
>JAFZKU010000006.1 GCA_017551785.1 Bacteroidales bacterium
CGAACTGGTCGACTCCGGCGACTTTTCTAAGCTGGAGCGGTTCGGCAACTATTATGCCATCCGCCCGGAGCCCAAGGCGCTCTGGAGCAAGAGTCTTTCAGATGCCGAGTGGAGGCGTATGGCTCAGACTGAATTCAAGCCGGGCGCCGGTTTCGGCAAGGCCGGCAAGGAGGACAGCGGCACCTGGGTCATGCTGGGCAAGATGCCGGAACAGTGGGTAATCGGTTATGAAGGCTCGCCGAAGGGTCCGAAGTTCAATCTGCGTCTCGGCCTCACTTCTTTCAAGCATGTAGGCGTGTTCCCCGAGCAGGCTCCGAACTGGGAGTTCATCTATGCCAATACTTCGCGCCTGGTGAAGGCTGCCGCCGCTGCGAAGGCTCCCGTGCCGAAGGTGCTGAACCTCTTTGCCTACACTGGTGCTGCTTCTCTGGCTGCCCGTGTAGCTGGTGCCGATGTGACTCATCTGGATTCTGTCCGTCAGGTGGTGACCTGGGCCAAGGGCAACATGGAGATCAGTCGCCAGAGCGATATCCGCTGGGTGGTGGAAGATGCGCTCAAGTTCGTTAAGAGGGAGGCCCGCCGCGGCAATAAGTATCAGGGTCTGATCCTCGATCCGCCGGCCTACGGCCACGGCCCGAACGGGGAGAAGTGGAAGCTCGACGAGTGCCTCTTCGAGATGCTTACGGAGTGCTCCGCCATACTCGCCCCGAAGGACAGTTTCATGGTGCTGAATCTCTATTCGAACGGTTATTCTGCGGTCCTCGCCGACACTGTCGTCCGCCGCGCCTTCGCCGCTCTGATCGGCAGCGGCAGCCAGCTCACCTACGGCGAGCTCGTCCTGCGCGACCGCTTCGACAAAGCCCTCCCCCTGAGCGTCTTCTCACGCCTGGTGCTGTAGCAGCGCCCCAGTCATCCTGAGCGAAGCGCCCCTGTCATCCTGAGCGAAGCGAAGGATCTACTCCGCTCTGAAATAAGCGGAATCCGGAATATTGCGGAATGAAGTGGCGTCCTTTGGACGCAGAGCGATGGCGGCGCTGTCCCAGTTAGAAGGAACACCGCCGATTATGTGGCCCAGGAACACAATCTTCACCTCATGAAGGCCAGCCTCGAGGACGAGGCAATTGTCGCGGCGGCTGTAACGTTTCACCTCATCGTTGTTGTCGATTACAAGACGGCCGTCGATCCAAACTTCGTTGTTGTTGGACGAAATGTAGTAGACCCCGGTCTCTTCGATCTGAACATAGCCTTCGGCGATGGCGGCATACTGCTCCACGCCACGCATGTGAGCGTCAGTAGCCGACTGCGCGCTTATCTCGCGAAGCCTAGTGATGTTCTTCGGCGTCCAGACACGCGGCGCAGCCTCAAGCTCAGCAGTATTGGAGAACTCGCCAGGAGTAGTCCTCATCGCCAGACCCTGCACCAGAGTGCCGGCAGGCTTGACAGCCGGCAGCGGATCCATCTTGACGACAGAAATAGTGCGGACTGTGCTCATCTCGCCCGTAGGCAGGACAGAGCGGATTTTCAAAGTAGCGTTGTCGGTGAAATGCAGCGGAGCGGTGTACTCCTTGCTGCGTGCGCCAGGTTCCCTGCCGTCGAGAGTATAGACCATCTTCACAGGACGGGTGGTGGTGAATGTGACGGTGGCAGAGTCGGGGAAAGCCACGGTGTTGCATGAACCGCCCGGCTGCTCAGGCAGCGGGATGTGATAGTAGATATGGTGCATGTCCAGCCTCAGGTGAGCGTCGTCGAGCCTGCGCAGGAAATCGTCCCAGTCCTTGTTGGCCATCTGGCTCCAGGCAATCTCGCTGACAGCCACGGCTCGCGGCCAGGTGCGGTATTCAGTCACAGAATCGGTGTAGAAATACTCCGACCAGGTGTTGCACTGCACGCCCAGGATATAATCCTGAAGTCCGAGCGAAGCAACCTCGGCAGGTATCGGGTCGTATGCGTAGACCCTCTCCATGGTGAAGTAATTGCCGATGCCCACCGGCTCTATCTTGCGGTCACCCTGGTAGTAGTCGAGGTACATGCCGTCGCTGGAAGGAGTCATTATCACCTGATGGCCGTGTTCAGCTCCGGTGATGCCGCCCTGCAGACCACGCCATGACATGATGATGGCAGACGGGTCGATGTCACCCTCGAGGATCTCGTCCCAGCCGATTATGCGCTTGCCCTTGCCGTTGAGGTACTTCTCGATACGGCGGACGACATAGCTCTGCAGCCTGTCCTCGTTGGTAAACTTGCTCTCGTCTCCGGCCAGATGTTCGTCGCGGATGCGCTTCTGGCAGAGAGGGCATTTCTCCCACATCTCCCTCGGGCACTCGTCGCCGCCGATATGGAAGAGCTCGTAAGGGAAGAGATCAACCATCTCGTCGATTACATCCTCAAGGAATTCGAAAGTAGACTCCTTGCCGGGGCACATGACAATGTTCTCCACGCCCCAGATCTTGCGAGGCTCGTACTGGCCTTCCTGACAGCAAAGCCAGGGGTAGGCAGCGATGGCCACCATCTCGTGACCGGGAATTTCAAGCTCCGGAATAACGTCGATGTGGCGCTCGGCAGCGTAAGCCACGATGTCCCGGATCTCGTCCTGAGTGTAGTAGGGGCCGAAGCTGGTGAGCTTGGGATACTTCTTGATCTCGATGCGCCAGCCCTGATCTTCCGTCAGGTGGAAGTGCATCTTGTTGAACTTGAACATAGCCATCACGTCGAGCTGCTTCTTGACCCACTCGGCGTCACGGAAGTGACGGCAGGGGTCTATATGCATGCCGCGGTAATGGAAACGAGGAGCGTCCTGGATGCTGACGGCCGGGATCGAAAGGTCGAGACCGCGGATCACGCAGTCGCTCTGAGTCTGAGGCGGCAGCAGCTGCAGGACAGTCTGCATGCCGTAGAAAAGGCCGTCGTCGTCGCTGGCGGTAATGCGCACGGCACGGCTGTCGGCCTCGATGGTATAACCTTCCTCGGGAATGCCGCTGGAAGGATCTATGGTAAAGATGATAGCGTTGGAAGCAGCTGGCTCAGAAGTGACGGCCAGCGACTTTCCAGTAGATGCAGCTATCTTGTCGGCGAAGAATCCGGCAGTGGCGCACTCGTCTGCCGTGCTTGCGACCAACTTCGTCGAAGAAGAAATCTTGAAAGGAGAGCCCTCCTTTACTTCAAGACTTGACGGAGCCGGGATAATACTTATCTGCCTTGTGCCGCCGCTCTTGCAGGCGCACAACAGAGCTATGGCGCAGATCAGAGCTGCCGCCAGAGCCGGATTCTGCCGAAAGATTTTCATGACGTATGACTATTTGAAACTTACCCAGTCGATCTGGATGCAGCTGCCGGAAGTCATTACGGCGAAGATGTCGTGGACGCCCGGTTTGAAGTCAGACATAGGGATCTTGTTCTCAACCCAACCCGGATTGCCGGCTACATCGAAGGTGGCGATGGTCGGGCCGTCGATGGCGTCGAGCCTGATGTCAACCTTGCCTCCGGCGAGCGACAGGACTTTCATGGTGGCGGTAGTGAGTTTTTCCTTGCCGAAATCCACCTTGTTGTACCTTACCCAGATGGGTTCCCTCTCCTGGATGGTGTTGTAGAGGATCACTTTCCAACCGTCGAAGGTGCGGTCGGCATTTACGAACTGGATGTCGGTGCAGGTGTCCTTGATGTCAGAGTAGCGGTCGAGCTGGATCTCGCTGGTGGCCTTGGTGATGCCTACGCCGCGCTTGGTGGGCTTAACTTCCTGGATGGTGCCGTCGGCATTGAAGAAGAGGCTGTCCACGCATACTGAACGGTTCTTGTCGAAGTAAGGTGAATAGTCGTTGTGATGATAGAACAGATACCACTGGCCGTCAACTTCTACTACAGAATGGTGGTTGGTCCAGCAGACGTCTGCGTGCTGCTCCATTATCTTGCCCTTGAACTCGTAAGGACCCATGGGGTTGTCGGCCATGCAGTATGCGAGGCACTCGCGCTGGGCCTCGACCCAGGGGAAGCTGAAGTAGTATTTGCCGTTGGCCTTGAAGAGGTACGGGCCCTCGGTCTGGCCTCTCGGAATGGCGTCAATCCTTACAGGCTCTCCGTCTAGCTCTTTCATATTGTCTTTCAGCTTGCAGATTACAAGTCCGCCGCCTGCCCATACGAGATATGCCTGGCCGTCATCGTCGATGAAGCAGCAGGGGTCGATGCCGAAGGTGCCCTTGATGGCAGTCTCCTCAGGAACGAACGGGCCGTAAGGGGTATCTGAAACGGCTACGCCGATGCTGCCGTCAGGCCTCTGACCGTTGACGCGTTTTCCTGTAGCGGGGAAGTAGAAGTAGTACTTGCCGTCCTTGTAGTTGCAGTCAGGAGCCCACATCTGGAATGAATTGGGCTGTACCCATTCAACTTGGTTCTGTGAGAAGATCCTGCCGTGGTCAACCCAGTCTACAAGGTTGTCGGAAGAAAAGACATGGTAGTCTTCCATGACGAACCAGTCTTTGCGGGCATAGTCTAGCGGTGCGGGAATGTCGTGTGAAGGATAGACATAAACCCTGCCCTCGAAGTAGTGGGCGCTGGGGTCAGCCGTGAACTGGTCGCGGATGATAGGGTTCTGTGCATTTGCGAACACTACTGCGAACAGCAGGCATGCAAGCGAGAAAAATAGTTTTTTGTTCATAGGAGTTTATATAAGTTGTTTTATTCTTCAGGTTCTACATAGTCCTGTACGGTCCAGTTGTAAGGGATTCCGGAAGGACCGTAAGTCCATGCCTGTGTGGTCTCGTCGACCTCGTCGTCAGGAGTGCGGATGCCGGAGTTCTTGGTGAATGTTCCCTTGTCGGCAGTATAGAACAGCCATTCAGTGGTGCAGTCAGTAGCCGCAATGTCAGTAGCCAGACAGGTAACTTCTACTATGCTCCTGCAATTGTAGAACATCCTCTGGTAACAGCCGTCTTTAAGTTTCGTGGCGGGCAGCACCGGAGTCTTGGTCAGGGCAATATCTCCTGCAAACATGTATGCGTAGCAATTGGCGGCAAGTGTGGTGGCCGGCAGGGCAGGAGCTTCGGTCAGAGCTTGACAATCGTAGAACATGCCATAATAGCAATGTGACATAAGAGTCTTGGCGGGAAGTTCGGGAGCATTTTCAAGCTTAGAGCATCCTCTGAACATAGACATGTAGCTGCCGGACGCAACTACAGTGGCAGGCAATGCGGGAGCGGTCTTCAGCGAGGTGCAGTCCTGGAACATCTTCTCATAACACATAGTCGCCAGAGTCTTGGCGGGAAGGGCGGGAGCTTTTTCGAGCTTAGAGCAGCCCTGGAACATAGAATCGTAGCAGTAATTGGCCAGTTTATCTGCAGGCAGGGCAGGAGCCTCTTTCAGTGCGGAGCAGCCCTGGAACATAGACTTGTAGCAGTATGAGGTCAGAGTTGTGGCAGGCAGTTTCGGAGCCTTGGTCAGAGCAGTACAGTTCTGGAACATTTCCAGATAGCAGTTGTCGGCCTTTGTCATAGTGGCAGCGGAAAGGGTCGGGGCTTCCTGGAGTGAGGTGCACTTCTCGAACATAGACCTGCAACAATATGAAGCCAGCGTAGTCGCCTTGACTGCAGGTGCGCTCTTCAGTGAGGTACAGTTCTGGAACATAGACTCGTAGCAGTGGGGAGTGAGTTCAGCCGCATTGAGGCGCAGCTGGCTGGCATCTGTCAGTTTGGTGTCTCCGTAGAACAGCCTGTAGAACTGGTATTCGCTGGCTATGTCTTCAGAGTATCCGGACAGGCTCATGAGGTCGCCTGAAACACTGTGCTCCACATTGGCGGATATGGCCCAGTAGCCGGTGTTGGAACCCACATGCCTTGCGTATGCGGAGTTTTCTCCATATATGCGGACTGAGCCTCCAGCGTTTACGGGTATTGTGATAGTTTCACTGCTCTTGACGCCGTCCAGTTGAGTCCATGTATGGCCGTTGTCGGTAGAATATTTCAGGAAGATGGTGGGTGCTCCGACTCCGCCGGCCTTGATGGTCACATCGCCATAAGTCTTGCTGTTGTTGGTGATGGTCAGGAAGTTGTTGTTGATGACCTTCACCTCGCATTTCGCCGTCGCACTGCCGGCCTGGGCTGTGATGGTGGCGTTGCCGGGCTCGACAGCCGTCACTTTTCCATATTCTGTTACCGTAACGATATTTTCGTCGCTTGAAGTCCATGTCACAGTCTTGTCGGTGGCGTTCTCAGGATAGATGGTAGTCGTGAGAATCTCATACTCGCCAGGATTCAAGGTCAGCTCCGTCTTGCTGAGCTCGATGTCGGCAACTTCGATGAATTTGACCGTGACGACGCATTCAGCCTTCTTGTCTCCTGCCTTAGCAGTAATGGTAGCCTTGCCTGCGCCGACGGCAGTGACTGTTCCGTCAGTTACATTGGCCACGTCATCATCAGAGCTGGACCATATGACAGTCTTGTCGGTGGCGTTCTCAGGAAGCACGGTGGCAGTCAGTTTCTCGGACTGCCCGATCTCCAGGGTGAGCTTGTTGCGGTCGAGAACCACTTCGGAAACAGCAATCTTCGCGGTGACCTGCACTTCGCAGGTGGCAGACACTTTGCCGGCAGTAGCAGTCACAGTAGCGGTGCCGGCGGATACGGCGGTGACAGTTCCTCCATAGACCTTGAGGATCTTCTCGTTAGAAGATTTCCAGGTCACGGTCTTATCAGTGGCGTCATCCGGCTTGACGGTGGCGTTGAGAGTGAAACTTTCGCCCTCCATGATAGAATAGCTGGTCCTGTCGAGGGTAACCGAAGTCACTTCGATATAAGCCTCCTTGACGGTGATGGTGCAGGTGGCGTTCTTGCCGCCGGCAGTGGCAGTGATGGAAGCCGTGCCGACGCTGACTGCCTTCACTTCACCGTTCTCCACAGTGGCAACGGAAGTATTGTTGGACGTCCATGTCACAGTCTTGTCGGTAGCGTTTTCCGGCAGCACCGTCGCGGTGAGAGTCAGGCTCTTGCCGACCGTAATGGTGGCCTCCTTCTGGCTGAGGGTAACGCTCTCCACCTCTATAACCTTCGCTGCCACAGTCACTTCGCAGGCAGCCCTCGCCCCGCCGTCCTTGCTGGCGACGGTGATTGTGACATTACCTTCCTTGACGGCAGTGACTACTCCGTCCTCGACGCTTGCGATGCTCGCGTTAGATGAACTCCATACGACAGACTTGTCAGTGGCGTTGTCGGGGCTGACAGTGGCGATGAGATTGAAGCTGTCGCCCTCGGTCATGTCGAGCGATGTGGAGTTGAGAGTGATGGAGCTGACGTTGACGACAGGCTCTTCACAGGAGTTGAGGCAGAATATGAGGGTCAGCAGAATGCTGAATAATGATAATCTTTTCATAGTGGCACTATTTCGAATCAACCAATAAAGGTACTAAAATAATATAGAACCGTCAACTGCAGCCGGGCAAAACAAAACCCCGAAGGCGTCTGCCTCCGGGGTCATGACTATGATGTGCGGGTTATTTTTACTCCCTGATAGCTGCGATGCCGGGGAGAACCTTGCCCTCGAGATACTCGAGCATTGCGCCGCCGCCGGTAGATACGTAGCTTACCTTGTCAGCGTAACCCATCTGTGTAACAGCTGCTACAGAGTCGCCGCCGCCTACGAGGGTGAAAGCGCCCTTGTCGGTAGCTTCCTTGAGAGCCTGGGCGATTGCATTGGTGCCGACAGCAAAGTTGGGCATCTCGAATACGCCTACAGGGCCGTTCCAGAGGATGGTCTTGGAAGCCATGATGATCTTCTTGGCAGCCTCGATTGACTCGGGAGCAGCGTCCATGCCTTCGAATCCGTCAGGAATGTTGTCAGAAGCGCAGATGACGGTCTTGGCGTCATTGGCGAAAGCGTCGGCTGCAACAACCATGTCTGAAAGGACTACATTGACACCTTTCTCCTTAGCCTTGGCGAGGATGTTCAGAGCCACTTCCTGCTGGTCGTCTTCGCAGAGAGAGTTGCCGATCTTGCCGCCCTGGGCTTTCTTGAAGGTATAAACCATACCGCCGCCGATGATCAGGTTGTCGACGAGGTCGAGCAGATGCTCGATGATGCCGATCTTAGATGACACCTTGGCGCCGCCGATGATAGCGGTGAGGGGACGTGCAGGATTGCCGAGCACTTTGTCGATAGCGGCGATCTCGCCTTCCATCACGTAGCCGAACATCTTGTCGTTAGGGAAGTAAGAAGCGATGAGGGCGGTAGAAGCGTGAGCGCGGTGAGCAGTTCCGAAAGCGTCGTTGATGTAGCAGTCGGCATAGCTGGCGAGAGTCTTCACGAACTCTTTCTGGCTGGCCTTTACCACAGCTTTGGCAGCTTTCTTCTCTTCGTCGGTAGCGTCAGCGGCAAGTCCTCTCGGCTTGCCTTCCTCTTCTGCATAGAAACGAAGGTTCTCGAGCAGCAGTACTTCACCCGGCTTGAGAGCGGCAGCCTGGGCAGCGGCTTTCATGCAGTCGTCTGCAAACTGAACCTTGACACCGAGAAGCTCCTCGACACGGTAGATGATGTGCTTCAGAGAAAACTTGTTGTCAACTCCCTTCGGACGTCCGAGGTGAGACATGATGATGAGAGAACCGCCTTTCTCGAGCACTTTCTTCAAAGTGGGGATGGCAGCCCTGATGCGGGTGTCGTCGGTAATCTTGAAATTTTCATCCAGAGGAACATTGAAGTCCACCCTGACAATGGCTCTTTTGCCTGTGAAATCGTAGCTGGAGATGTTTTGCATAATATTGTGTGTTTATTGTATTCGAGACGGCAAAGTTATAAATATTTTAAATATTTAAATTGTTGCTTTGAGGTTACGGTCGCCCCAGCCGTTGTCGATGCGTGCAGAGTGCGGCCAGAACTTGTTGTCGCGGATCCACTGCAGAGGATATGCGGCCTGCTCCCTGCTGTAAGGATGGGCCCAGCTGTCGGAGCAGACTTCGGCAGCGGTGTGCGGAGACATCTTGACAGGGTTGTCCTCAGCGTCGAAATCGCCGTCCTTGATAGCCTTGCATTCAGCAACTATGGTCTTGAGAGCCTCCACGAAGCGGTCGAGCTCCTCTTTAGATTCGCTCTCGGTGGGTTCCACCATCAGCGTCTCGTGAACGGGGAAGCTGAGGGTCGGAGCGTGGAAGCCGAAGTCCATGAGCCTCTTGGCCACGTCGGTAGCGTCGACTCCGTATTCAGCCTTGAAGTTGCGCAGGTCGATTATGCATTCGTGGGCCACACGGCCGGTGGTGCCGGTATAGAGGGTGTCCAGCTCAGGTCTCAGCTTGGCAGAGATGTAGTTGGCATTGAGGATTGCAATCTCGCTGGCCTTGCGCAAACCGTCGGCGCCCAGCATCTTGATGTAGGCGTGGGTGATCGGGAGCAGCAGAGCAGAGCCGTAGGGAGCTGCTGATACCGCAGTCATGCCCTTGCCGCCGCACTGCGGAA
>JAFZKU010000072.1 GCA_017551785.1 Bacteroidales bacterium
ATTCTTGCGAATAGCCTAATAAAGTAGCTTTGTTGAGAATCTCAAATAACTATGATGAAAACAACAATTATCAAAATCAGCCGGACGATTGTGCTGGCGGCCATTCTGGCTGGGGCGTGGAGCGTATCCAATGCCCAGTCGAAGATTCCTGGGTATCTTTCTGTCGGCGGATGGATCGACGGGCAGTATTCTTACGAGAGACAAGAAAATAATAATAAAGGTGTCGAGGCGTCCAGCACCTTCCATACAAGGCGCGCCCGTCTGGATGTGAAAGGTGGAATTACGAACAATATCGAGTTCCGTCTGCAGGCTGATTTTACAGGCACGCCCAAGATGATCGACGCGTTTGTGAAATGCAAGGTCAACAAGCAGATCAATTTCGAGCTCGGACAGTTCAAGACCCCGTTCACCCTTGAGAACCAGTACTCTCCTTTGAATCAGGAAGGCATTGACAATGCCATAGTGATCAACAAGCTGGCCGGCTTCAGCGACGTGCTTGGCGGCAAGCGTGGCGCTGGCCGCGACATCGGAATAATGCTCTACGGAACAGCGTTCGATGACAACGGCGCCAGCTTCCCCTTACTTGGCTATTACCTGGGAGTTTTCAACGGCAGCGGTATCAATACCAAGGATGACAATCAGTCGAAAGACATTGTGGGCAGGATAGACATCCATCCTTTTGTCAAGGAACTGACGCTGTCGGCATCAGGAGTCCGTGGAACGCACAACAACGGAGTGGAGAAGAACGCCCGAAACAACCGTTATTCTTTCGGCGGCGAATATAAGGACGACGCATTGACTCTGCGTTCTGAATTTGTCCACGCTGATATCCAGTATGCTTCTGGTGCGACAAAGTACCAGGGTTTCTATGTAGTAGCCGGTTACTGGTTCCCGATCGGTGAGTCAGCAAAAATGCGTCCCGTAGTCAGATACGACAACTACAATGAGATTGGCGCCACACAGAAGAATAAGCAGAACAACTATATGTTCGGCCTGGATTTCTGGCCCGAGAGCCACCTGCGTTTCCAGCTGAACTACACTCTTCTCAACCGCGATAAATATAATAAGCCCGGCCATCTGCTCCAGGCGATGTTTTCAGTCAAATTCTAAAATCTAAACATATATGGGTAAAACAAGAAAAGCATTAGTGAACGATGAATGGATAGTAGTCGTTCTGGGATTTATCGTGCTGGCTTTGTGTGTGTTATTCCCCAGCGCAATGAACAGCCTCAAGATTCCGGGAATCCTGGCGAGCCAGAGTGCAAGCGCTCTGGGCGAGTGGCAGGGATGGCTGGGCGCAGTCTATATCTTCCTCTTTGTGCTGGCGCTGCTCTACCTGTCATCAGCCCTGACCGGAAAACCTTTCAAGGGCATATTCCTCTCATTCCTTGTAATATGCCTGCTGACGGTAATCTCGCTGGCGCTGGCGACCATTCCTTTCTGCAAGAAATACGGCCTTGAAGCAGTGCTGTTTGCAGTCATACTTGGCTTGATAATCAGTAACTTCTTCAAGATTCCCGAGTGGCTCAAGCCGGCCATCCAGAGCGAATTCTACATCAAGATCGGTATCGTATGCCTCGGCGCGACCGTGCTCTACCAGGAAGTGCTGAAGTCCGGCGCATACGGCCTGGCACAGGCTCTGATAGTGGTGCTCTGCGTATGGTATTTCGGCTTCTGGGTTGCCCGCAAAGTCTTCAAGGTAGATGACGAGATGTCCACCATGCTGGCAAGCTCCGTAAGTATCTGCGGCGTATCTGCCGCCATCGCCACCTGCGGAACCATCAAGGGCGACCAGAAGAAACTCTCGTACGTAATCTCCCTCGTCATGGTAGTGGCCATCCCCATGCTCTACATCATGCCTCTGCTCTGCAACTGGCTGCTGCCGATGTTCTTTCCCGGCAACGAGCTGGCTCAGGCCCAGGTGGCAGGAGCCTGGATCGGCGGAACCATCGACACTACAGCTGCAGTAGCTGCCTCAGGCGGAATCCTCGGCGACGAGGCCGGCCAGACAGCCGTCATAGTGAAAGCTTCGCAGAACGTACTGATCGGCGTGGCAGCATTCCTCATCTCGCTGTTCTGGTCTCTCCGCGGCACTAAGGGCGTGGAGAAAACATCAGGCAAGGTAATCTGGGAGCGTTTCCCCAAATTCGTTGTCGGAATGGTAGTGGCATCCATCGTGTTCAGCCTCTTCTTTGCCGGCAGCAGCCCTGAAGGCATCGCCTACAAAGGCCTTGCAAAGAACTTCCAGAACATCTTCTTCTCCATAGCATTCGTCTGCATCGGTCTGGAGACCAACTTCAAGCAGATCTTCGCCAAGGAGAACAACCAGTCCCTCAAGGCCTTCCTCACAGCCCAGGGCTTCAACATCCTGTTCACCCTGCTGGTAGCATCGTTGCTGTTCGGAGTGATCAAGAACTAGAAACTAGTTGAAATTCGATACATAAAGAAAACGGGAGGCCGGTGGGCTTCCCGTTTTTTTATGCTGCTATATATTCCCGTCCAAGCTCCCGGACCTTGGATAAAATCTCCTGTTCCTTTTCCTTGGACGGCTTCTTGACACCATTGATATAGTTCCTGAGCAGAGTCGCATTATACCCGAATTTCTGTGCGAAGCCAGCTATGTTAATCTCAGGATGCGAAAGGAAGAAGGTCTGCAGCGCCGTCGGTTCAGCATCATCGTAGAAAAAGCTCTCGATGCTTACGTCTTCGTCGAGCTTCGGCCAATGAAAACCGATGGGACTCGTCTCATAATCGTTTCTTTGCTCATCGGTAGCATCCCTGAGATGCTTGTACCATAAAAGAGACTGGCGGTAGGTCTTACCATCTTCGCCCAGACCGTAAAGCCAGTCGCCGTCAAACCATATTTTACTTATCGTTTTCATCTCCGAATATTTCATACCAGCGATTGATTATGATGTCTGCGTTCTCGTGGATAGCCTGTTCTATCCTGCGCAGATCATTAGCCTTGATGTTTTGCTCTTCTTCAAGAACGAAGCCATCTTCCTTCCACACATACTTGGCATAGCCGTTATGTCCCCTGACATGGACATGTACTGGCTCGTGTTCCCTTGAAAAGAAGAAAAATACAAATCCGAATTGCCTGAATAACTCTGCCATTACTATATCAGTTTCTACAAAGATAGGTATTATTTTTAATACCAACAAATACAATTATACGAACAACGCACGATAAGCCTCGGCTTTCTTCTCCAGCGGGAGAGGGTAGGCGCGGGAGGTGGAGGGCATCCGCCAGAAGGAGATGGTGCGGGTGCCGACCTGAAGGGGAGTGCTGCCACCCATCGGCGGCTGGGTGCAGCGGAAGGTCTCCACAATGACATCTGTGGCCTTCTGGCCGGTAGTAACAAGAGCGTTGCACCGCGGAATCCTCTCAAGCAGAGCCGGAATATCGGTAGGCGTGACAACCTCCAGGAACTTGTCAGAAGCATTATCCTGCAGCCTGCGCACCTCGCAGGCCGTATCATACAGCGCCAGATGCTGCTCCCTGCAGAACGCCTTCACCTTGTCAACATCGAAGCGCTTTTCCCCCGCCACCGCAAACCACTCCCTGTCATCATGGAACAGCAGCCCCATCACCCGCCAGAAATCATTCGTCCAGTTCGGATAATAGAACTCCATCGACCACCGCTTCTCCTGTGGCGGAAAACTCCCCAGGAACAGGATCCGCGCATCCGCGGGCAGGAACGGCGAAAAAGGGTGAAGTTCGGTGGGCATGGATCTCAGCTTTTAACCACCATTGTCAGCAAGCCCTCCAGGCCGGCGGCGAGGTCGCGGTAGGTGGTTTCGAAGTCGCCGGTGTACCAGGGGTCGGCGACGTCGCGGTCGAGGCCGGCGTAAGACATC
>JAFZKU010000007.1 GCA_017551785.1 Bacteroidales bacterium
CCATCCCCCGCCAGGAGCACATAGTCTTCAAAGTCGACCGCCCCTTCATCTACGCCATCAGCGAAGTCAGCACCGGCGCCATCGTCTTCATGGGCGTGCAGAAGAAGTTCTGACTTGGAGGGAACCATTAAAGGAGGGGTCAGAAAAGGGTGACCCAGGGTCACAAAAAAAGCCGCAGAAACTGCGGCTTTTTTTTGTGACCCGTTTGGGGCTCGAACCCAAGACCCCAGCATTAAAAGTGCTGTGCTCTACCAACTGAGCTAACGAGTCAAGACCCTTTTGAATTTGGGACTGCAAAAGTATGCAATCCCGAATTAATATCCAAATAATTAAATGTATATAAACGTTTAAAAACGGTTAGATAATTTTTCATGGTCTACATTGCGTCCCGAAACAAAAACACATGGAGGATTAAAAATGAAAAGATTTGCCGCAATCTGCATCGGGATTGCACTGTTTGCCACGGCATGCCACGTGCTGCCGGACGAGGAGGACATCAATCAGCGGAAAGGAGGACTTGTGCTTGGGATCGCCAGCTTCAAAGAAGACTTCTCCGCAATCAAGTCTGCCGCCCTCCCCGACACCAATTCATTCGTTCTGACTGTCGCCGGCCTGCAAGGGACGGTGTACTACAATGGCCTGTACGGAGACAGGCCCGATTCAATCATTCTGCCCGAAGGCACCTATAATTTGTCATTGGTGTCCGCCGACTACTCTGTCCCAGCCTTCGAATCGCCCCAGTGGGGCGCGGAAATCCAGGTGGATATAGTTGCTGACGAGACGACTAAGGTGCTTCTGGAGTGCACACAGATAAACTGCGGAGTAAGGCTGAATTATGGCAGCCACTACCGTGAAATGTTCGGCACCAGCCCGGTGCGCATCGTCCAGGGAGACCATAGCCTGCTCTATCCTGTAGGAGAAGAAAGGTATGCATTCTTCCCGCCCGGCGAAGCTCGCTTCGACATTGTCACCGACACCGAAACAAAGCCCATATTCAAAAGGACCCTCCGCTCCGGTGTCAACCTTACAATCAATCTGGACGCTTCTTCGAACTCCGGCGAGTCGGCCTTCTCGGTCACTGTCGATACCCAGGCAATCTATGAGAGCGAGGACATCATCACCGACGGCACCTTCTTCGAAGAGGATGGACTTACTCCGCGCACAGCTTTTTGTATAGACTCTGCGGCCCGTCATGTCGGAGATACCGTGTGGGTATGGGGATATATAGTTGGCGGCGACTGCACGGCCGACAATGTAAATTTCTTCACGGAAGAGATTGCATCGACGACGCATATAGCCATAGCTGCGTCGCTGTCGGCATCGAAGCGCGCAGACTGCATGGCCGTGGAGCTCAGCAAGGCGGCAATGCGCAACGCCCTCAATCTCGTCGACAACCCGCAGCTTAAGCACAAGAAGGTATACCTCAGGGGCAAAGTGACGAATTACATGGGCTCATGGCCCGGCATAAAAAATCTGTCCGAATATCAGTTTTGATTAGTATTTTTGTTTTTTGATAAAAAGACACTACAAATGAATCAAAAACAAACTCCGGTATTGCTGCTCACCGGATATCTGGGCAGCGGAAAGACCACTCTCGTAAACAGGATCCTGTCGAACAGGCAAGGTATACGCTTCGCAGTCATAGTCAACGATATCGGCGAAGTGAATATCGACGCCAGCCTTATCCAGCAGGGCGGAGTGGTGAAACAGCAGGACGACAGCCTGGTGGCGTTGCAGAACGGATGCATCTGCTGCACGCTAAAGATGGACCTGGTAAACCAGCTTCGCGACCTCATCAAGGCCGGCACTTTCGACTACATTGTCATCGAGGCCAGCGGCATCTGCGAGCCCGTGCCCATCGCCCAGACCATCTGCTCGATAGCCGGTATGCCTCCGGAGTATACCAAATACGGCATCCCGCGCCTGGACTGCATAGTTTCAGTAGTAGACGCCTTGAGGTTGAGGGATGAATTCGCATGCGCGAAAGACCTGACTAGAGACAACATCGACGACGAGGACATCGAGAATCTGATAATACAGCAGATAGAGTTCTGCGACATAATACTGCTCAACAAGGTTGACCAGGTGACGGAAGAAGAACTGCGACAGATCAAGGCTGTTGTGCGCGCCATCCAGCCGACGGCCAAGGTGGTGGAATGCACTTATGCCGACGTGCCGCTGCAGCAGATACTGAATACCAACAGCTTCAATTTCGATAAGGCCAGCCTCTCTGCAGCATGGATCAAGGAGCTCGGCAAGCCCGTTGAAGATGAAGAGGAGAGCGAGGAGGAGGAAGAGTATGGCATCGGCACTTTCGTCTATTACCGCCGCCGCCCGTTCGACATCAACAAGTTCGACCGTTTCGTGATAAAGTACTGGCCTGAGAATGTGATCCGTACGAAGGGTATCTGCTGGTTTGACGACAACAACGACATGTCTTACCTGTTCGAGCAGAGCGGCCGTCAGAAACAGCTCAAGGAGATAGGCCAGTGGTACGCCACTGCCCCGGCCGAGGAGCTCGAGGAGCTGATGATGGAAGATCCCACCCTTGCCATGGACTGGGACGACGAATGTGGAGACAGGATGATAAAACTCGTATTTATAGGACAGCATCTTGACCGAGCCAAACTTACTGACGAACTCGATTTCTGTCTTGCCTGATATTCATATTTTGAATAAATTTGTAAGAATCGATAAACAATAATTTTAAATACGAATAATATGACCCCGTTCATCACTAAAGATTTCATGCTGACTACGGATGCCG
This sequence comes from Bacteroidales bacterium, assembly GCA_017551785.1. Taxonomy (GTDB): domain Bacteria; phylum Bacteroidota; class Bacteroidia; order Bacteroidales; family UBA932; genus Equibacterium. Next base: position 2,768 of record JAFZKU010000007.1, read on the forward strand.
CCCGTGAGCTTTACCATCAGAGCGCCGAGCCCATGCCGATCATTGACTATCACTGCCATCTGGTTCCCAAGATGATTGCCGAGAACACCCAGTTCAAGAACATGACTGAGGTATGGCTCGGCGGAGACCACTACAAATGGCGTGCAATGCGCGGCAACGGCGTTCCCGAGGAATACATTACCGGTAACAAATCCGACTGGGAGAAATTCGAGAAATGGGCCGAGACTCTGCAGTATGCTATGCGCAATCCGCTCTATCACTGGTCACACCTTGAACTTTCACGCATCTTCGGCATCGACAAGGTGCTGAATCCTTCCACTGCCCGTGAAATCTACGAAGAGTGCAACGCAAAACTCGCTACCGAGGAGTTCCGCGCTCAGAAACTGATGACCGGTTCTAACGTAAAGATAGTCTGCACCACCGATGACCCCGTCGACAATCTGGAATACCACAAACAGATTGCCGAGCATCCTTTCGGAGTCAAAGTACTTCCCGCATGGAGGCCTGACAAAGCTCTCGGCGTAGACAATCCCAAGGCATACAAGGAGTACATCGGCAAGCTCGAGAAGGCTGCCGGCATGGAGATCAAGAGCTACCGAGACCTGCTCGAGGCTCTGCAGAAACGTCATGATTTCTTCGAGAGCATGGGCTGCCGCCTGAGCGACCACGGAATGGACACCTTCCACGCTGCTGACTATACAACTTCAGAAATCAACAGGATCTTCAAGAACGCGCTTGCAGGCAAGAAACCTACTGCGAAGGAGTTCGACAAGTTCCAGAGTGCGCTGATGTTCGACTTCGGCGTGATGGATGCCCGCAGCGGCTGGACTCAGCAGTTCCACGTTGGCCCGATCCGCAACAACAACACCAAGATGTTCAAAAAGCTCGGTCCCGACACAGGCTTCGACGCTATCAACGACCTGCCGATGGCAGAGGCTGGCCACAAATTCCTCGACCGTCTGGCCAAGAACGACGCCCTGGCGAAGACCATCCTCTACTGCCTCAATCCGAAAGACAATGAAGTGCTCACCGTGATGGCCTACACCTTCAACGACGGCACCGTTCCCGGCAAGATGCAGTTCGGCAGCGGCTGGTGGTTCCTCGATCAGGAAGACGGCATGCGCAAGCAGATCAATGCTCTGTCATCTCTGGGCTTGCTCAGCAGGTTCGTCGGCATGCTCACCGACTCCCGCAGCTTCCTTTCATATCCCCGCCACGACTATTTCCGCCGCATCCTTTGCGACGTGCTCGGCAAGGATATCGAAGACGGCAAGCTGCCGCGCAGCGAGATGCCGTTTATCCACAAGATGGTTTCAGACATCTCTTACAACAACGCCAACACTTATTTCGGATTCTGATAACAGCAGATATTTATGCAGGAAAGCCGCAGGAGACTGCGGCTTTTTTTTTCTGCCATGGTCAGCAAAAATCGCCCGAAACTTCCGGACCGTGGCGTAGTTTTCAGCAGAAACGTCCTTTTTCCTGCCTTGGTCAGCAAGAATCGCCCGAAACTTCCGGACCGTGACAAACTCCATACTGCGGAATCTTTCTTACCTTTGAGACTGGTATAATTCCCAATCCGAAAATCCATTGTAGACATAAAACTGTAAGACTTATGAAAAGGACACTGTTTCTGCTCAGCCTGATTCTGCTCGCATTTGTTTCTTGTTCTAAATCCACTCCCGAATCGAGCAGGGAGATGGTTCTGTGGTACGATAAGCCTGCCGGCGATGTCTGGCTCGACGGCCTGTTCATCGGCAACGGATATATGGGCGGCAATGTATTCGGACGGACTGAACATGAGCGCATCGCCCTCAATGAATCGACCTTCTGGTCTGGCCGTCCCCACGACTACAACGACCCCGACGCCCACGATTATTACGACCAGATCAAAGAACTGATGTATGCCAAGAAGTATAAGGAGGCCGAGAAGATGGTCGACGAGCACTTCTACGGAATACCGGCCAACCAGCAGACATACGTCCCTGTCGGCGACCTGCTCCTCGAGTTCCAGAACGGAGCGGAAGCCACTGACTACTACCGCGAACTGGATATGGAAACCGGCATCGTCAAGGTGAGCTATACAGCCGGCGACGTCAAGATGACCCGAGAAGTATTCATGTCCTATCCCGACCATGTCATGGTGATGAAAGTCAGCGCGGACAAACCCGGAAAGGTAAATGTGGAAGCGAAGCTAAAGAGCCCATTCCAGAGACAGATTTCCGCAGCGGGCAACCGTCTTACGATGAACGGCACATGGAGCTATCTCCCCACCAGGATATTCGACCTGATAGCCAAGGTCGAAGGTGACGGCATGAGTTTCCAGACGGATGTCGTGGCACTGCCGCAGAAGGGTAAGCTCGAAGCGACAGACTCCAGCCTGGTGGTTACAGGAGCCAATTCTGTGACTTTCGTCCTGACTATTGCCACCGACTATGTAAACTATAAGGACATCAGCGGAGACCCCGCAGTACGTTGCGACGAGATACTCGCCGCCGTAAAGGGCAAGAATTACAACCAGTTCAAACAGACTCACCTCAAAGACTTCTCAGGGCTGATGAGCCGCGTCCATCTCAATGTCGGAGACGACTCGATGAACAGCATCCCGACCCAGGAGCGAGTTGCTGCACTCAAGCAGGGCGAAAGAGATGCCGACCTGCAGGCCAAGCTCTTCCAGTTCGGACGCTATATCACTGTATCAGCCAGCCGCGCGGGCAGCGAACCCAGCAACCTCCAGGCCCGCTGGAGCCAGGACCTCCTCCCCAACTGGGGCAGCAAGTACACCCTCAATGTCAACACGGAGATGAACTACTGGCCGACAGAAGTCACCAATCTCTCCGAATGCACGGCCCCTCTCTTCCATCTGATCGAGGACCTGGCAGAGAACGGAGCCGAAACTGCAAAACTGTATTACGGTGCGAACGGCTGGGTATCCCACCACAACACCGACAACTGGCGAGGCACCGCCCCGGTCGATGCAGCCCGTTATGGAATGTGGCCCATGAGCGGCGTCTGGCTGTGCCAGCACATCTGGGAGCACTACCTCTTCACTGAAGACATTGATTTCCTGAAGAAATATTATCCCATAATGAAGGGAGCAGCTGAGTTTGTACTGGACATTCTCGCGGTAAATCCCAACTACGGCTACCTGACCATACCTTTCTCTATGTCTCCCGAGCAGGGCTATTACATTGGCGACAACCCCGAAGAGATGTTCCTTGCCCCGTCCACCACTATGGACAACGCACTGATCCGCGACCTCTTCCCGCACTGCATCGAAGCGGCGAAGATCCTGGGCATCGACAACGAATTCTGTGGCCGTCTGGCTGCCGCGCTGGAGCGTATCCCCCCTTATATGATTGGAGAGAACGGGATGCTCCAGGGCTGGATCGAGGACTGGACACGCGGCCGGGAGAACCACAACTGGTCTGGAACCTTCGGTCTCTACCCGGGCAACTCGATAACTTTAAGGGGCACCCCCGAACTGGCAGCAGCCGTCGAGGCTTGGCTGGAGCCGCGCCCTGTTACGGTATTCTGGAACAGCGCCATAGACATCTGCCAATGGGCCCGTCTTGAAAACGGCGAGAAGGTCGATGAAATCCTGAGGAAAATCTTCATGACTCCTGCCGGCCGACGTATGATGGGTGGATTCGGAAACAACCTCCACTTCTCCGGCTCTAACCAGTCGGACATCAATTTCGGCATCACAGCTGCTATCGCTGAAAGCCTCCTTCAGAGCCACGCGGGCGAAATATCTATCCTCCCTGCCCTGCCGGCAAGCTGGAAAGACGGTTCCGTCAGCGGTCTGAAAGCCAGGGGAGACTACGAAGTAAGTATCAGCTGGAAAGACGGTAAAATGACTTCATGCGAAATCAAATCCAATCTCGGCAAGCCCTTCACCGTCCGCTACGCAGGCAACACCCGCGACTTTACCCTCCCCGCCGGCAAGACTCTGAAGCTCGGTCCGGAACTGTAATATCATGAAACGTTTTAATATCCTGTTTCTGGCGTTGCTGGCGGCAGCGTGCGTGAGGGTGGCGGAGCCGGCGCCGTGCGGTCCGGTTCCGAGCGAGCGGCAGCTGCGCTGGCACGATATGGAGCGCTATGTCTTCATCCATTTCACTACGAACACTTTCACCGACCTGGAGTGGGGCTACGGCAACGAGAGCGAGCAGATCTTCAACCCTACAGCCTGCGACCCGCGCCAGTGGGCGGACATAGTCAGCCGCGCGGGCTTCAAGGGCATAGTCCTGACCGCGAAGCACCATGACGGCTTCTGCCTCTGGGACACGAAGTACACGGAGCACAACATCATGAACTCCCCGTACGGCCGCGACCTTGTCCGCGAAGTGAGCGACGCCTGCCGCGAGTATGGCCTGAAGTTCGGCATCTACCTCTCCCCCTGGGACCGCAACCACCCCGACTACGGCACTCCTGCTTACATCGATTACTACCGCAACCAACTTACAGAACTGCTGACGAACTACGGCGACATCTTCGAAGTGTGGTTCGACGGTGCGAACGGCGGTGACGGCTGGTACGGCGGGGCAGACGAGCGCCGCACCATCGACAATCTGACCTACTACGACTGGCCGGTGACCTGGGAGATAGTCCGCAAACTGCAGCCTGGGGCGACTATGTTCTCGGACGGCGGTCCCGACTGCCGCTGGGTGGGCAACGAGGCCGGATACGCAGGCGAGACCAACTGGTGCACTCTCAACAAAGCTGAGTTCGCACCCGGCCATGCCGATACATACGCCCTGAACCACGGACAGGAAGACGGCACCGACTGGCTGCCGGCCGAAGTGGACGTGTCGATCCGCCCGGGCTGGTTCTACCACCAGCGGGAGGACGGCCGCGTGAAGACCGTGGATCAGCTGATGGACATATACTATAAATCTATAGGCCGGGGCGGCAACCTCATTCTGAACGTGCCGCCGGACCGCAGAGGCCTCTTCCATCCCACCGACTCGGCGAACCTGATCGAGTTCGGCAAAGCCATCGAAAAAGAATTTGCCCACAACTATGCCGGGCAAGCGAAGTTTGAAGCAAGCAACGTGCGCGGGGGTTCCCGCCGCTTCGCAGCTTCGCAGGTGGCCGACAATGGCTACTGGGCCACTGACGACGGCGTAACCGAAGCCTCCCTGACCGCTAGCTTCCGCCACCCCGTCACGCTCAGCAAGATCGTGCTGCAGGAACACATCGCCCTCGGCCAGAGGGTGCAGGCATTCACCGTCGAAGCGATGATTGACGGCCAGTGGCAGACTATCGACAGCCAGACCACCATCGGCCACAAGCGCATATTAAGATTTGACCCGGTGACAACTAGTGCCATCCGGGTCAACATCACGGCCGCAAAGGCCTGCATCGCGCTCGACAACGTCGGGCTCTACTAAGCATTACAACTTGTACTGCACGGCGGCGTGCTCGATGGGCAGCGCTGCCTTGTAGCTTTGGATGTAGCGGTTGAAGCCTTCTACGTCGACAGGGTTAGGTGCAATCTGGGTACCTGTATTGCCGGCGAATACCACGTTGTCCAGGTAATCCGGCAGAGTCAGGCCGGAAGGATTGTTCACCATGAAGCCGGCGAGCAAGGCGATGCCCCACGCTCCGCCTTCTCCTGCAGTCTCCATCACTGAGATGGGAGAGTTCAGGGCGGCGGCAAGCATCTTCTGGCCCACCTTAGGTGTAGTGAAGTAACCTCCGTGACCCATGATACGGTCGACCTTGACCTGCTCCTCGTTGAAGAGGATGTCGTTGCCTATCTTCAGCACTCCGATGGC
>JAFZKU010000008.1 GCA_017551785.1 Bacteroidales bacterium
ATCATTCACTCTCGCCGGCCGTCCGGGCACCAACACCGTTACCGTCGAGGCATCTACGATACCTCCGGTAGATCTGGACTACCGCCTGTCATATCTGACTACTTATCCTCACGGCTGCCTCGAGCAGACAGTCTCTGCGGCATTCCCGCAGCTCTATCTCGGCGATCTGATCGACAGGGAGAGCAAGGAAATAAACAATACCGCCGATAATGTGAAGGTTGCCATCAACAGGCTCAGCTCGTTCGCAATCTCATCCGGCGGCATGACCACATGGCCCGGCACATCTTCTTATGCCGGCGCCAATGTCTGGGCTACAGTCTACGCCACCCACTTCATGGTCGAGGCACAGAAAGCCGGCTATGCAGTTCCTGCAGCGCTGCGCAAGTCAAATCTCTCATATCTGCGCACAGTGGCTTCGAGCCGCAGCTACGATGTCGAGTCACGCGCATACGCCCTGTATACTCTCGCACTGGCCGGTTCTGCCGACCGCGGCGACATGAACCGTCTGCGCGAAGACCTGGCAACCCTGCCTGAGTCCGCACGCCTGTTGCTTTCAGGCGCATATCTGCTTGACGGCAAGAAAGATGTTGCCCAAAAGATCCTGCAGGAGACTAAGACCGGCACTGAGCGTTTCAACCATTTTTCTGCCAACTATGACAGTGAAGAACGCCTGCAGGCCATCGCGGCGATGGTTTTCAACGCCGTGGGCAACAAGACGGCAGCCTTCCAGTGCATCGAGAAGCTCTCCGGCTGGCTCAACGACCGCAACCACTACATGAGCACCCAGAGCACGGCCTGGTCGTTGCGTGCAGTTGCTGACTATATGAAGACCAATTCTGTTGACGGCCTGAACGTCAATGTGAAGACTGTACACGGCAGCACTACCCTGAAGTCATCCAAGGCTATCGCGCAGGGAGTCCTGGACGCAGGAGTCGGCAGCTCGCTCGAAGTGGAGCTGGCCAACAACTCCAAGGCTCCGGTCTATATCGTCCTGAGTTCTACCGGCGTTCCCGAGAAAGGGGAGGAGCGTGCTCGTGCCGACGGACTCCAGCTGGTAGTCAATTACACCTTGCCGGACGGCACCGCCATCGATCCTTCGTCACTGCCTCAGGGGACGGATTTCATAGTTAACGCTTATGTTACCAACACAAGCGCGACTACAGACTACACCAACCTGGCGCTCACCCAGATCTTCCCGTCAGGATGGGAGATCCACGTTGACCGCACCGACGAGCTTTATCAGGATTTCCGAGACGACCGCGTATACACATACCTCTACCTGTCGAGGAACTCCACCGTTGTGATCAAGACTCGCCTGACAGCCACCTACAAAGGCAGCTTCTACCGTCCCGCCACAATCTGCGAGGCCATGTACGACAACACCGTCGGCGCCTCAGTTCCCGGCGGCTGGTGCGAAGTGAAATAGGAGAGAGTTCAGTCTGAGCCCTGGCACGATGCCGACCCTCAGGTCTGAAGACGACCTTTTGGTCCGAAGACGACCCTCATGCCAAAGTGTGCGCGGGCAAAGTGCCCCACAGAGCGTACAGAGGCTATCAATGGCGCACACTGCCCTTTAAACGGGTGGTGTGCGCTCGTTATATGCCCTGCAGGCGCCTCCAGAGGGGGTGGGCGGCGCACACTCTGGCGCAGAGGCACAAAAAAAGCGATTAGTCCTTCTTTCGAAGCGGTATGATTCGGACGCTGCCGTTAAGGCCGGAGGGTACGGGTTCCCACCATCCGTAGGTGGTGTGCTGGTAGTTGACGTCGACGAGGTTGATTTCCTTGAATTTGCGCCACGGGACGCCGCGGCGGTCGAGTTCTGCGATGCGGTTGGCGGGCAGGTTGGTGACATCGACCTCGATGGTGTTCTCTCCGGGCTGTAGAAACGCACCTATCTTCAAAGTGAAGGGTACGGCCCAGACGGTTCCGGCTTGCCGGCCGTTGATGCGCACCACCGCGCTTTCGCGGACATCTCCGAGGTCCAGAAGCCATTCGTCGGCCTGAGCGGGATTGATGGTGAAACTATTGCTGTAGCGGCCGGTACCCATGGTAATCTTAGTGTTGGGAGCGTTCAGCGCAGTCCATGACGAGGGAGTGTCAATCTTGAAGTTGCCAGCAACCGGCGGCTCGCTCTCCACGAACGACAGCATCCAGCCCTTGTCGAGAGTGATCTGCTGCACTGCCGTTGAAGCTTCATAGTACGGCCATCCATCAACACCGCTCAGTGGCTTGTCGAAAGTCTGGATTATTATGCTCTCCCCCGAGCGAAGCTGAATATAAATCTCCGGGAAGCCATCGGAAGCGGTTCTGAAAGGCACCCTGCCTTTGGCTGCAGTCATCGGGTCGAAGATCATCACGTCAGCCGCTGGTACTGCGAGTTTCACCCAGCCTTCATAGCCTTCATGCTGGAGGACGGAAACGAAGTAGTGATGGCCGCCGGCGTTGCTGCGCCTGATGAAGCTCAACCCGTGGCAGCTCATGTCTTCAGTAGGAATGTTGCACAGCGCTATGGCGGAAGCGTAGTCGGAACCGGTAATAATCTTTCCCCTGTGATAGCGCTTAAGTTCAGAGGCGGCAGTGTCCCGGACCTGCGGCAGCTTGCGCAGGATGCGCTCAAGCCGTCTCTGCCGCTTTTCGAGCTTGCCGTAGCCAGGCACTGTCTCGGGGTATCCGCCCGCGAAGACCACCGTAGCTCCTTTGCGGGCCAACTTCTCGATGCGTGCCAGCACCTCTACTGGTATATGCCTGCACTGGGGGATTACCAGCGCCTTGTAAGCTGTACCGGCGGAAACCACCATGCCATCTGCCACCTTGCATTGCAGAAGGTACTTGTCAGAGATATAGTCGGTATCATGCCCGCTGGCAAGTATATCCTCCACAGCCTTCTTGAAAACGGGTGTATAACCGGCCGTCCTGTCCTGCTCGAAAGCCAGATAGCGGCCCGGCACGTCGTTCCATACGTCGTAGATGGGGAAATAGGTCAGAAGGTCGTTGTCGGGGTGGCCCATCTGCAGGAAGGACTGGCAGCGCGTGATGTAATCGAACATAGCCGGAGCGTCTTTCCAGATTGAATTGGTGGGCGACATGTCGATGCTGGCGTAGAACTTCCAGCCGGGCCACTCGTCGTCCACAGGCGAATAGGCCGTGCCGTGGAAAAACACGTGGTTCACTCCGGAAAGAAAAAGCAGGTCAATATCAGGCTTGCACTGTGACAGCGAAGTGCGGAAATGCTCTGTCAGCCAGGTCATGCTCTCTGAAGAGACCAGAGGCTTGCCGGTTATATGTGCAGCCGAAGCAGAGTACTTCATGAAGGTACGGTCGCACTGGTTCGGGCGCACCAGAGAATCCACCCGCAGCCCGTCTATATCGAAAGACGACAGGCCGAAGCCCTCGCACTCCGGAATGTCCACGGCGGCATATACGTCTATAAGATTGGCCGGCGAGCCGTGAGCCTGGTTGCGGGTCAGCGAACCCATCTTATGGGCCCATGCGGTCCATTGCTCTGTGAAATTCGAGAGCAGCAGGTCGCTCATAGTCTCGCGGTAGTCGCTGATTATACGCGCCGACACATCGTCCCGCTCGTCGCTGAAGAACTCGGCAAGATGGTCTTCCAGCCTGTAGCCGCGCCTGCGGGCGAACTCGTC
>JAFZKU010000073.1 GCA_017551785.1 Bacteroidales bacterium
CTGTCGCCTATCACCCGGTTGGTGCGGCCATAGCAGTGGCTTTCCTGGTTGGCCGCGTCCCTTACGAAGATGCCGTAGCGGTCGCAGAGTTCATATAGATACTCGCGGTCGGGGTAGTGGCTGGTGCGCAGGAAATTGACATTGGCCTGCTTCATCATCGCAATGTCCTTTTCGTAGGTGGCGTCATCCACGTAGCGGCCGGTGCGGGGGTGATGGTCGTGGCGGTTCACGCCGCGCAGCTTGACATTCTTGCCATTGAATTTGAAGACTTCGCCCACACACTCCACGCGCTTGACGCCCAGATGGTAGTCGAAGTGCTCCACTATGCTGCCTTTGTTGTCGGCCAGTTCGATGCTGAACGGATAGAGATTGGGCTTCTCGGCCGACCAAAGCAGGGGCTTTTCTATCTGGTATGTGAGCTGGATATGAGTGGTGTCGCCTGCAGCGAGAGTCTTCAAAGTGCCTTCGATGGCCTTCCCGTCGATTTTCAGGATTGCTTTAAGGTTCTTTGCCTTCTGGATGCCGGTATTGCAGAGGGTGATATCGGCTGTCACTTCAGCATGCGAGAAGTCAGCGTCGGGTTCGGCAGTCACCTTGTAGTCGGCGATGTGTACCAGCGGACGCACCCACAGCTGCACTTCGCGATATATGCCGCTTAGCCGCCACATGTCCTGACATTCAAGATAGCTGCCGTCGCTCCATCGGTAGACTTCCACGGCCAGCTTGTTGCGGCCTTCGTGCATATATTTTGTTACGTCAAACTCGGCCGGAGACATCGAATTCTGGCTGTATCCGACCTTCTGCCCGTTGATCCACACATAAAACGCAGAGTGAACTCCGCCGAAGTGAAGGATGAGATTCTGCTGAAGCATCTCTTTCGTAGCATCGATATACGTCACGTATGAGCCCACAGGGTTGCGGTGGTCGTATGCATACCAGTCCTGTGGTGGTTCACTTGTGACCCTTGGCTGGTCGCGGCGGAAGGGATAGCTCATATTTACGTAGATGGGCATCCCGAAGCCCTGCAGCTGCCAGTTGCCTGGTACGGTGATGCGGCTCCAGCCGCTTACATCGTAATCCTCGTTTTCAAATCCCACGGGACGCGAATCCGGGTCCTTCGACCAGTTGAACAGCCACTGTCCGTCAAGAGAGATGATCTCTTTGCAGTCCTTCTGCTTTGAAGGTAGCTGCAGCGTGGCGTGGTAAGGCAACTTGTTTATGCCCATCACGGCGGGGTTCTCCCAGTCATTGATGTCGGCCGGGTCCTCCTGATAAGGAATTACCTCGATGTCTTCATAGGAAACCCGCTCTCCGGAACTGAGTTCGACAGCCTCCAGCCGGAGCATTGAAGTTTCGACCGGCTCGAAATTGATGGTCTGCCAGATGGGGTTGTTGACTATGTTGGAGAATTCTCCCTCGGCGAGGTCGACCCACCTGCGATTGCTTGTCATTGCTGACAATTTGTAGCGGGTGACGGTTCCCGTGCTGTTGCCCTGCGGAGGCAGATATTTGTATGCGCACACCTTGGCGGGTGCGGCAAGCTCTACGAAAAGCTGATTGGGCGAAGGCAGGAAAACGTTCAGGCTTGATGATTTCTTCTCGCCGGAATCGGGGATGTCGGGGGTGAGGTCCGGTGCGCGGTACACGCTGATGCGGGAGATCAGCGGGCAAGCTTTGCTATCAAGGATGGTGAAGCGCAGACGGGTAGCAGTAATCGTTGGAAAGCAGATTATGCGGCGGTGCCCTATGGTAGTCAGGCCGTCAGAATCCTTGACCAGCTCATCCCTGAGGTCCACCCACTTGCCGCCTGCAAAGGCTTCGAGTCTGAATTTCTTGACGCGCTGCCCCAGTGCAATGTATTCTTCAGCGAGGAAGCGGTTGAACTCCACCGGTTTCTTGAAGTCGATAGTAAGTGTGGCTGAAGTGACGCTGTCATCGGTGGCCCAATATGTTTCAGATTTGCTGTCGAGTACGTTCTTCGCACGGTATTTCTTGTCGCCGCCTCTTGTGTTGGAAGCTGTAACTTTCGCCTTGCGGGCCAGGTCGGTCTTGAAGACTTCGTGGACCATCTTGTTGAATGCGATGCCGCGCAGACTGTCGGTGGGGTGGATGCGGCCGTTGGGAGCTATGGGGAAGTTGAGCAGCAGACAGGAGTTGCGGCCCACTGATTTGTAATAAGTGTCCATCAGTTTGGACAGGCTCTTCACATGGCTGTTCTCATTCTCATGGTAGAACCAGCCCGGGCGGATGCTGGTATTGGTCTCGCCCGGCACCCAGCTGTCGCCATCCTCAAGTCCGTAGCGAAGCATCTGTGAGCTGACTGCTCCGTCGTGGTTCAGCAGGCTCCAGTTGGTCTCGCCGACGTATCCGGCTTCAGTGCCGACCCAGCGCAGGTCTCCGCGATCGCTGCCGTCGTTCCAGATGAGACACCCAGGCTGCAACTCGCGGATCATGTTGTAGGTCGCCGGCCACTCGTAGTATGTGGTGCGGTCGATATTGCGGCGTTCATTGGCCCCTCCGTACCAGCCGTCACCGCCGTTGGCTCCGTCGAACCACACCTCAAACATATCGCCGTACTCTGTCAGCAGTTCGTGAAGCTGGTTGCGGAAGTATGTGACATATTCCGGCTTGCCATAGTCAGGATGGTTGCGGTCCCACGGCGAGAGGTATACGGCATATTCCAGCCCTTCCTCGCGGCAAGCCTCCGCAAGCTCGCGGACTACATCGCCCTGGCCGTTCTTCCACGGAGAGTTCTTCACCGAATACTCAGTGTATTTCGACGGCCACATGCAGAAGCCGCAGTGATGCTTTGCCGTGAAGATGATGCCCTTCATGCCGGCTTGTTTGCAGACGCGTGCCCACTGGCGGCAGTCGAGGTCGCTGGGATTGAACAACGACGGGTCTTCGTCTCCGTAGCCCCACTCCTGGTCGGTATAAGTGTTAAGCGAGTAGTGGATGAAGGCGTACATCTCCATATCCTGCCAACGCAGCTGGTTTTCAGTCGGTATCGGGCCGTATGGGGCCGGAGCCGGCACCTGGGCCTGTGCATGGAAGGCAGAGAGGAGAGTCAGACAAGATAAGAGAACTACTGAAAAGAGTTTATTCATAGTTCTTACAGGGCAGCCTTCAGCTTTTCAATCATGTCGGCATACTCCTCGTCGCTGAGGTAGACCTTGCCGGGATTCATCTGGAATACTCCGCCGTAATCCGGGCCGCCGACATACTTGGGGGCGAGATGGAAGTGGAGATGGCAGAGTTTGTCACTGTAGGCGCCGTAATTGATCTTCTCGGGATTGAAGACTTTCTGCATGGCACGGGTCATCCTTACGACATCGGCCATGAAGGCGTTGCGCTGCTCGTCAGAGAGTTCGTTGAGGTCGTTGACGTGGCCGTCGTAAGCCACCAGGCAGCGGCCGTGGTAGGTCTGCTCCTTGAAGAGGAAGGCGCGTGACACGCCCAGATGGGCGATTTCTATCATCAGGTTGTGGAGGGTCTCGTTATTTGTGCAATAGAGACAATTTTTGGGATCGCTGTACATATCTTTAAGTTTTTAGTTTTGACAAATTTAAGAATAATTGTCAACTTTACCCCCAGAACAAAGTGCACAATCAGGCCATGTGGTACATTATCCTCATCGTCGTCTGGGCGGCAGCCCTCGTCTCGCAACGGAAGCGCATTTCGGAGCTGGCGAAGCTGTATTTCCGCGTCATCACTCCTCATGAGGGTAAAGGCGAGAAGGCGATGATGCTGCTCGACATCATCCCGATGTGCATCCTCTTCGTCGCCTTCTACATCATCATCTGGCCTATCCCCGCCGCCATCATAGCTCTCGTCAGGAAACTGACCGGTTCCAACAAGCACTCGAATTAACAAACAATGATAAAGAGATTATTCCCCCTTTTCGCGGCCGCATTGGTGTTGATGCTGTCCGCTTCTACCTGCAAGGAACGGCATACCGCAAGTAAAACTGAGCCAGCCGTCGAAGTCATCAC
>JAFZKU010000009.1 GCA_017551785.1 Bacteroidales bacterium
GCCCACTTTCATCATCTTCAGCAGCTCTCTGGCGCCGTCGTTCTGGGCGTAGTCGGCTATTCTCCAGATGGCAGGCGACCAGTAAATGGTGTCAGAATAGGTGCCGAGGTGCATCTTGGCGACCTCTGGATCGGTGGTGGATTTGTATGTGCCGTCCAGGTCCTTCATGGAATAATGCACGAAGCAGTATGATGAGTCCTGCACTGAATTGCCGGTGCCTTCAGTCTCCTCGAGGATGTATATGCCGGATTGTGTAAGAGCTACGTAGTCTGAACCGTAGTTAACCCTGACCCATGCGTCTCTCACCCTTTTCAGATGGCTTACATTGTCGTCGACGGGCGAAACCTCGCAAGAGTTGAACAAAAAAGCAAGGATGCCTCCGACAAGTATGAGAAACAAAGACTTCTTCATGCTATCTGTAGATATTTTCTAAAGTTACGTAATAAATGAGCGGAGTCATAGGATTCACGGCTCCAGTTGATTTGTCAAAGAAACCGTATCTGGCGGAAAACGCTATATAGGCTTCTTCGCCCCGCATCATGCCAACCATGCCTTCGTCCAGACCGTCAATCATGTGTCTGTCTCCGAGACGCTCCTTGATGCGGCCTTCGGCGAACTGAGTTCCGGGACCGTTGCTGAAGAAGTATCCTTTGTAGGAGAACATCACGCTGTCTCCCTTCTGGGCTGCTGCGCCGCCGCCGTGGACCATCACTATGCGGGAAATGCCATGCTCGGTGACTACTACGGTCGAATCGGCGAATTTCTTGCTGATGTATGACTCTATGCTCTCTTCCTGCTTCACGCACGTGTTAAGCTTGTCGTCCATAGTGCATGCAGCGATGGCTGCAAGGCAGAGGATAAACATTGCTGTGACGAGCGATTTTTTCATACGAGCGCAAAGTTAACAAAACCTATGCCTTTTTGAAATAATCCTCTATGCTAGCGGTGAAATATGCTGCGGTTTCGGAGATATCCATGTAGAGTCTGCCTCCGGAAGCGTTGCGATGGCCTCCGCCGTTGCAGTACTGCCTTGCGAAAAGGTTCACGTCGAGGGTGCCTTTCGACCTGAGGGATACTTTTACGAAGCCGTCGTCCTCAGTGAGCAGGGCTGACATGCACACTCCGCGTATCTTCAGCGGAAGGTTGACGAAGCCTTCTGAGTCTCCTGTGCAGTATGAGTATCTGTCTTTCTCGGCTTTGTCGAGAGTGATGAATGCCACGCTGCCGTCCTGGATCAGTGTCATCTTTTCTGAAAGCAGATGGCCCATGAGTTTCATCCTGGATGCGGAATAGGAGCAGAAGATAGCGTTGTAGAGGGCGTCTCTGTCAACTCCGCGCTTGAGAAGCATCGAAAATCTCTCGAGGGTGGAGGGGAAGATCGAGTTGGCGAAGTTGTTCGTGTCGGTAAGCATGCCGGCCGCTATCGAGGTGGCGCAATCGAGGTTCAATTTGTCAATGTCGCCGGCTATATCCGGAGCTTGCAGTATCATGGAGAGCAGAAGCTCGCAGGTCGAAGAGACCTCGGTGTCAGATATCACGACGTCGAACGGGCCGGCGACGGGGTTGAGGTGATGGTCTATCAATATGCGCTTCGCTTTGCTGTCCTGGAAAACGGCGTCAGACATTTCGTCGATGCGGCTCGGGCCGCTCATGTCCATGCAGATTATGAGGTCGGCCTCAGCAATGATGCGGTTGCACTCCTGCGGGTCGTTGCGGTATATGCTGACAGGACTGTCTGCCGGATTGAGGCAGGAAAGGAAATCGGGGAAAGCGTTGGGAACAATCATGGCAGCATTCCTGCCCGTCTGCTTGAGAAAGTAGTACATGGCAGAAACAGAGCCGATTGCATCCCCGTCCGGGTTGGTGTGCGCCACCAGGACGATTCTCTCGCTCGAGCCGGTCAGGTTCCACAGTTGTTCTGTATTTTTGTAAGTCCTCACTTGACGCAAAATTATTTTCTGCAAAAATAAAAATATATTGCAAGGACTAAATATTATTTTTACTTTTGTAAATGACATTACCATACCTGTGTAAGCGCGAATAATTAGAAAAAATAACATATAACATGAAAAAAATCCTTACTTACGTCATTTGCCCGCTGATTATCATTGGTCTTGCATACCTGATAGTCAATAGCATAATGGAACCTGTCAAGTTTAACAAAGAAAGAACTGCAAGAGAGGCCGACGCCATTACCCTCCTGAAGGATATCCGCACTCTCCAGGTTGCTTATAAGAACGTTCACAACCACTATGCTC
Source organism: Bacteroidales bacterium (assembly GCA_017551785.1). GTDB lineage: Bacteria > Bacteroidota > Bacteroidia > Bacteroidales > UBA932 > Equibacterium. The sequence goes on from JAFZKU010000009.1 coordinate 2,259, forward strand.
CGGTTATGGACTCTCTTATCGACTTCTACAACAATGGTGAAATGACCATCGTTAAGCAGATCGGTTCAATGGATGACTCACTGGCAGTTGCCCGCAAGCTCGTAAGGCGTGAGACTATCAAGATGAAAGTTCGCGACACTATCCTTGTCGGCAGGCCGGATTTCAAAGCCGAGAATCTGCGCACCATCCCTTATTCAGGCGGTGACACAGTTATCATGAAATCTGTCATCAAGACCGTTTCAGGCGTTAACGTTCCTCTGTTCGAGGCCGACATCCCCTTCAACTCACTGCTTAAGGGTATGGACCACCAGCTTCTCGTAAACCTCAATTTCGAGAGGACCGACCAGAACCGTTATCCTGGCCTCCAGGTCGGCAGCATCGAGAATCCTAATAACAACGCCGGTAACTGGGAGTAGTGGAGAAATACACACTCGTTCCGAAAGAATTCTTCAACGGAGACGTACAGTTGCTGTCGCAGGTCGTTGGGGTTTCGCCTTCGGAGACCGTAAAATATGTAGAACTGCCCTCTTTTGAGGCAGTTCTGCTTTTTGTGCCCGGTCCTGAAGGTAAAGAGCCTGTCATATATGACCTGCTGTGCAGGTTGCCGCAGATCCACGACTACAACAAGGTTCTGTTCTGCATTGACGGTTCTGTGCTGCATCTGGCTATCGGAGCGGGAGACAAGCTGCTGCTTGCCAATTCCTATGAGGCTAAGGATTTCACTACGGCGCTCTATTACATCTTTGCCGCTCTCCATGATTTTCAGATCAATCCTCAGATGACTACCCTTTATCACAAGGGTGATATAGCCTACGAGAATCAGGAATTGCTGTTCTCTTATTTCAAGGGAGTGGAGCCTCTATGCGAATAATCGGGGGTGATCTGAAAGGAAAGTCGATCATGCCGCCGGCTGGCTATGCTGCGCGGCCTACCACTGATTTCGCCAAAGAAGGCCTGTTCAATACTCTTGTCAATGAGATAGACTTCGAGGAAATGGCTATGCTGGATCTTTTTTCCGGCACTGGCAGCATCTCTTATGAGGCGGCCTCACGCGGCTGCCGCGACATAGTGTCTGTGGAGATGAATCCGGCCAACGCCCGTTTTATCAAGCAGACTGCAGCCTCTCTGGGCATCAAAGGGATGCAGGTCGTGCACCACAATGTGTTCGATTTCCTGAATATCTGCACCAAGAAGTTCGATTTCGTATTTGCCGATCCGCCCTACGCCATCGACAATCTGGCTGGCATTCCCGAGAAGGTTTTCGCAGCCGGCATCCTTAATGACGGCGCTGTCTTCGTCCTCGAGCACCCGGGCACTTTCTCTTTCAAGGAGCACCCCCGCTTCGTCAAGGAAAAGAAGTATGGCAATGTCCACTTCAGTTACTTCAAAAATTTGTGATTTATTATTTGCACATATTTGAATAATGTCTATATTTGCAGTCCCAATCGGGAAAATGGTGCGGTAGTTCAGTTTGGTTAGAATACCGGCCTGTCACGCCGGGGGTCGCGAGTTCGAGCCTCGTCCGCACCGCAAAAATAAGACGCAGCAATAGCTGCGTCTTTTATTTTTGCGGTGCGTGGGCGCACCTATTTTAACGGGGGCTCTGCCCCCGAGCCCCTGCGCCTATGGCGAAAGAAAAGCCAGTCGATTCGACTGGCTTTTTTCTTTTGCGGTGCCTGGTCGCACCTTACTTGTTGCGCTTGTTGGAGCGGGCAGCCTTCCTTGCGGCTTTCGCAGTCTCGGCAGCAAGTTTCTCAGCTTCGACAGCGCTCTTCGTGCGGAAGATTATGACGCCGTTCTGGCCCTGCATGCCGTACATGGATGCTGTGCCGTCCTTGATAACTTCTACTGAGTAGATATCCTCAGGGCGGAGGTAAGTTACATCGTCCTGATAAATGCCGTCAACCACGAACAGCGGCTGAGTCTCGTTGGAGTTGGTGCCTACGCCGCGGATGTAAACCCTGGGCATCGTGCCTTCGGCGCCACCCTTGATAGTAACTCCAGGTTCGTCGCGCAGCAGGTCGAATACAGATTTGTAAGTAGTCTTGCCGGTCTGGACTTTCTCCTGAGCGTACACTGAGCCACCCAGCATCAGTGCAGCAAACATTATGATAAAGATTCTTTTCATAGTCATTCCAATATTTGATTCAAAGATAGCAGTTTTCTCTCATAGATTGTGCCACTTTTGACAACAAAGGATTTACGGCCTTGCACCCATTGCAGGACGCGGAGGAGTCAGAGGCTCGCCGAACTCAGATGCCTCGGCATCGGCTTCATCGAGCTTCCATACCATAAACTTGGGTGTGGCGGCAGTGTAGGGGGCCCATACGCCTCCGTCAGGACCGTTGGGGTCGCTGTACTTGGCGAAGTTCGACCATGCAGTGAGCATCTTCTCTGAAAGATCCCAGTCACCCTCGGTCCAGGGACGCCAGCAGTGCTCCAGGCTCTTGAATACGAACCAGAGGTCTGATGAGTGGAATGCTCCCGACAGTACGTTTGAGCGGCCGTCTGTAGGCAGAGGACGTGCGAACTGGTAAGCCCAGGCTTTGCCGCCCATCTCCTCGCGGTTGAGGCAGAAAGTGCGGATCTGGCCTGCCATGTTGCCGGCATCGTTGAGAGTATATCCTATCATATAAGGTATGTCGGCGAGGCTGCCGTCGATGCAGGCTTCGTCGAAGGTCTTGTCCATAACGTAGCCGTCGATATAAGGCGCGATGGGAGATGCTGAAAGCACGCTGCGCTTGCCGGTAGAAGATGTATAGAGAGTACCCATGGCGTAGATGGTCTCGGTAGAAGCCCTGCGGAGCGAGGCGAGGTCCTTGAATCCTGCCCAGTCTGCCACCTCTTTGGTGGATGCTTCAGCCTCGGCGAGGGTATAATGGCTCTGGGATGCCATAGCCATTGCGGGCATGCCGGGAATTGCGGGTGCGGCCTGCTGTGCGCGCGGATCGACCAGACCGCTGGCACTCATTATGACGGCCTTGTCGAAGAGGCCTTTGGTAAGCGGTGATGCAGAGAGGAACTTCGTGCTGCGGCCTCCGGCGCTCTGGCCGAAGAGCATGACGTTGTCAGGGTCGCCGCCGAACTGGGCGATGTTGCGTTTCACCCATTTGAGCACTTCGATCTGGTCGAGAGTTCCCCAGTTGCCGGTAGGATGCTCGGGATTCTCTGCCGACAGTTCGGGATGTGCAAAGAAGCCGAAGGGGCCGACACGGTAGTTGAAGGTCACCAGGACTACATCCTTGGCGCCCCAGTTCTTGCCGTCGAACTCAGGCTCGCTGCCCCATCCTTCACGGAGTCCGCCGCCGAAAATCCAGACTGCAACCGGAAGTTTCTTGTCGACTTGTCCGGGAGCCTTGGTCCAGACGTTCAGATAGAGGCAGTCCTCGCTGTAGGGAGCCTCTTCGCCATATCCCCACTCGGTGGTGTAGCCGCCGGGATAGTGGACAGCCTGATACGGCGGATGTCCGAATGTATCGCAGATGCGGACGCCGTCCCAGGGCTCGACAGGCTGCGGAGCGCGCCAGCGGTTCTGGCCGATGGGAGGAGCAGCGTAGGGAATACCACGGTAAACGGTAACGCCGGGAGCGTCGTCCAGCTGGACACCCTGGATCTGGCCGCCGTCGACGGTCAGTATGGGGTTCTTGGAAGTTTTCGTGCACGCGACTATAGACAGCACGCCAAGAAGAAGTATCAACAGTTTTTTCATAGTGTGTATGGTTTACAGGTTTTCGAATTCGATGCGGTAGATTTTGGAGGTGGTGTCGTCGCCCATCCAGATGCAGCCGTGCTCGTGGTCGACGCAGATGCTTTCTGCATTATCTATGAAAGGTATGTCCCACGTTGCCAGCACTTCTCCGTCGATAGTGCAGAGGTTGAGGGTGTACTTTTCACTGTCGGCTATCCACAGCACGTCGCGCACGGGGTCGTAGCAAAGGTCGGCGATTTCAGACAAAGCTGTCAGGTCGGTAAACGAAGTGACGCCGCCGTCCTTGAAATGCATCAGCCTTATCGGCCTGCGCTGGTTGCCGACCAGCAGCTCGCCGTCTTTGTAATATGTGATTCCTTCCAGGCCGTCGTTGGTGTGCAGTCCGACTTCCGAGATTACTCCAAGCAGTTCCGGCTCATTGTAAGGCGCTTTGAGGCGGTTGACCTCCTGCTTGCGCTCTACGATATAATATACATCTTTGGTGACAGGATCGATGGTCACTCCTTCGCAGTCCATGCGCCTTTCGGTGTAGAACTCGGTGGTCAGACCGTCCCAGCTTATATGGTAGATGCCGCGTTCGTCCGAAGCTGCCAGCAGACCGTCGCCGTCAGGAGCGAGGCAGAGGCCTGAAACTTCCGGGCAGGTGGTGTCGATGGTGGTGTAGGAACCCATCAGCGGCAGATACTTCGACGTGGTGACAGTAATAATCACTCTGCGATATGCCGGGAGAGAGTAGGGGCCCTTGTCATGGACTTCACAGACGAGGTCCAGGCGGCATGGAGCCGCATCTTCCGGGATGCGGAAACTGATCTTGGCGGAAGAGGCCTTGTCCAGTGCGGGAAGAGTCTGGCCGTCAGCGGTCTCCTGGAACCACCAGTCAAAACTGAGTTTGTCGCCGTCCGGGTCGAATGAGCGGGAAGCGTCGAGACGGATATTCTGGCCGGGCCTTGCCTTGATTTCGATGGGAGCAAGCCCGCCGTCCCTGCCGATTACTACCACAGGATTCCTGTTGCCGGCACCCTCGGCAGCCCACTGCATGCGGGCAGCGAAGTCGCGGAATTCATCCGGATAGAAATGTTTCTCGTATTTGTCGGAAATGCCCTTCAAGGGTTCCTGCCAGTTGGTCCATGCCTTAGTCTCGCCGTCCGGACTGATGCCGAACTGATGGACGCCGCCCCAGCCGACCTGCGTGGGGTCGTTGGGGTCATTGAGTCCGTTGGGCATTACGTTCAGGAAACTCGGGGTGTCACCCTCCACTCCCCAGAGGAAGTGCGGGTATACGCCGCCCAGCGCTCCGTGGCCCTGGATCTGCGAGGCGTAGGAATCCCAGTCAGCACGGCCCAGAGCGTTCTGGTTGAGCCATGCGCTCTCGTCCCAGACCAGCATCAGCTCGTCTGAAAAGTCGCGGCGCAGCCACTGGTGCGAACTGTAGGCCCGGTTCATACGCATCCCGTACACCATGTCCTGGTCGGTGATGGTATAAAGGCGGAATTTGTTGAGGAAAGCCTTCAGCTCCTGTGGAGAACGCTCCTGCTGTACTCGCCATACAGCTTGTGAGAAGGTGTTGGCCCCGCCCCAGACGCAGACCCAGATAGGGCGGTCGTCGTCCTCGTCGGCAAGGCGGATTATGAGTTCGCTGCCGTCGGTGTCATTGTCTTCACCGATCACTCCGATGCCGGCTCGCGGGCTGCCGAAGACAGTGCGGCTGCGGATATACTCTGCGCTGGGCCAGTAACCGAGCATCTGGCTGCCCTGCTCCTGCTCCAGAGCCATGAACTCCTGCTGGGCGGAACGTTTCATCAGATTGGGGACGTCCTTTTCATATGCGTCGATGACGCGGTGCAGGTATTCAGCCCACTCGGCGGGGTAGGGGTCGCAGTTCCAGCCGATGGTGGTTATCAGAGCCTCGATTTCGAAACGGTCGGCATACGCCATAAGACGCACTGCCGACTCGTTGTCGTCAGGCTCCACGTCGGCTGGTCCGATGTCGGTAAGAACTATGATGCGGGGTTTGAGGGTGTTTTCAGCCTTCACCCGCGTGCAGCCAACTATGGCCGCCAGAATGATAGCAGCTAAAAATATATTCTTCATATTTCTAATTAGTCGTCGTCGGAATCACCCATGATGATCACCAGGTTGTCTCCTACTTTGAGCGGCATGCTGCCGTGGGGGACGAGGAACTTGCCGTCGCGGCGCACCATCATGACGCGGATGCCGTGAGGCAGATGCAGGTCGCGGAGAGTAGGGCCTCCGATCAGGTCATCTTCGGTGACAATATGGTCGCGCAACATTCCCATCGCTTCGGGAATCTCCATGCCGAAGGTCTCGGCCTTGGGAGTCTCGTCATAGCTGAGGCGGAGGAGCTTTGCAACCGGGCCGAGGGTAGTGCCCTGCAGTGACAGGGAGAAGAGGGTGATGATGAACACAATATTGAACATCTGGGTTCCGCTCTCAAGCCCGACAACCACCGGATACAAAGCGAAGAGGATGGGGCCGGCGCCTTTCAGTCCTACCCATGAGGTGAGCAGTTTCGCCCTTGCCGACAGGTCGCGGAAAGGCAGCAGACATGCGAATACACTGACAGGGCGGGCTATGAACATCATGAACAGGCCGATGAAGATGGCGGGCAGCAGAACTGGCAGCATCTGGGAAGGTCTTGCCAACAGACCGAGCACCAGGAACATGACAAGTTGCATGAGCCATGTCAGACCGTCCATGAATGTGAGGATGTCCTTCCTTTGATGAAGGTGGGCTTTATTGCCCATGATTATTGCGGCAATGTAAAGGGCAAGCAGGCCGTTGCCGTGGAGCAGCGACGCGATGCCGTTTGCAAAGAAGCCAATGCTGAGGATGAGGATGGCAGTGAGGGCGAAGCCGGGGAGATGAACGTGGTCAAGAACCCATCTGGCGGCATAACCCACTGCAAAACCTACCGCCACGCCGACAGCAATCTGGATCACCAGCACTGTTAATGCTGCGAGAGCGAGCTGCCAGCCGCTGTAAGCCTGAAGGGTCTCGCTGGTGAGCAGCTTGACGATGATGATGGTGAGGGCATATGCCATCGGGTCGTTGCTACCGGATTCCAACTCCAGCATCGGCGCCATGTTTTCCCTGAGTTTCAGTCTCTTGGTCCTTAGGATGGAGAATACGGACGCCGAATCGGTCGACCCCATTACAGCTGCCAGCAGTATGCAGGCCAGGATGGAGATCTCAGCACTCTTGCCAAGGACGAAGAAGATGAAAACGCCCGTGAGCAATACTGTCAGAAGTACTCCAACCGTGGAGAGGATGATTCCCTGCTTCAGGACGGGACGTGTCTCCGCCATCGAAGTCTCCAGTCCTGCGGACAGAAGGATTACAGTCATGGCGAAATGGCCGATGGCTTCGGCTACCTCGTATTCCTCGAAATGCAATCCCAGACCGTCGGAGCCAGCCGCCATACCCAGAAGCAGGAACAACAGCAGCGAAGGCACGCCGAAGCGCGATCCGAGCTTAGTGACAAGGATTGCCACAAAAATAAGCACGGAACACAGCAACAGCAGGTTCCCGGACAGCAGGTCGACTACGAATATTGATAGCGGCATTACTCGATCTCGAAGAGGTTAAAGAAGCCTGTCATGATGAAAACGTTGCGTATTTCATCGCCGATAGAGCGCACGATAACCTTTCCGCCTTTCTCGGCGGCAGCTTTGCGGAGAGTGAGGAACAGTCTCAGTCCAGAGCTGGAGATGTATGAGAGTTCCTTGCAATCCAATATGATAGTGCCGCCTGCATCAGCCTTGAGAGCTTCGATCTGAGGGGCGATCTCCTGAGATGCAGGAGTATCCATACGTCCGATAAAGCTAACTATAACTTCTTTTCCTTCCTTTTGAATTTTTACTTCCATGGTTCTATATTTTTTTAATCATTGTCAATATATTCTTGCCATCTTCTCTTCTGTAGGTCACAGAATCCATGATGTGCTTTACAAGGTGGATGCCAAGACCGCCGATTGGACGTTCTTCTACACCCATATTGATGTCGACTTCCGCCTTTGCGGTGGGGTCGAAGGCCTTTCCGCTGTCGCTGATTATGAAATCAAGCTGTTTGTCGCGGATAATTGCCTCGATGTCCACCAGCCCGTCGGAACCTTCCGGATAGGCATACTGGATTACATTTGTGACTGCTTCTTCCAGGGCCAGATTGAGGCTCATGGCCAAGCCCTGGTCAAGATTTTTCTCGGTGGCAATTGTCTCCACAAAGTCGGCCAGCTGAGGGATCTGCTGGATGTCGTTGTGAAGGACGAGGTGCCTTTCGCTTGAACTAGGAGTAGAATTGTTCATATAATGTATAACAAGCATCGTAAGGTCATCGCTTTGGGGAGCCTCTCCAACGAAGTCAGAAACAGCCTGCTTCATGGCTTCGAGGTGGCCGTTCGAGTTGCGGCGCTCTTTGAGGATATTTTCGAGGCGTTGCTCTGTAAACTGCTCGAAAGCTGCATTCTCAGCTTCGTTCAGGCCGTCCGTGAAGAGGAACAGAGTGTCGTCATATTTCAAGTCGGTCTCCTGCTCCTGGAAAGACATTTTCGGCATGACTCCCATCGGGAGATTGGGGAGGACGTCCAGGGCGCGTACTTCGTCAGATACGACAAAAGGAGGATTGTGGCCGGCGTTGCAATATCTCAAATGTCCTGTGGCAAGGTCGAGTATACCGCAGAAGAATGTGACGAACATATTGCTTTCGTTCATGTCGGCCATGGAGTCGTTCATGGCTGTTACAATTCTCTGCGGACTCTTTTCGTGGGCGGACACTGTGCGGAACAGACTGCGGGTCACCGCCATCACCAGTGAAGCCGGCACACCCTTGCCGCTTACGTCGCCTATGCAGAAGAAGAGTTTCTCGTCGCGGATGTAGAAGTCATACAAGTCTCCTCCGACCTCCTTGGCCGGGATCAGGCATGCCGACAGCTCTATGTCATTGCGCTCCGGGAAGGGCGGGAAGATGTTCGGAATCATCGACATCTGGATGTTGCGTCCGATCATGAGCTCATTCTCCATAAGCTCTTTCTTCTCGTTCATCTTCTGATATTTCATCTGGTTCTTGGCAGATACGCGAAGAATCAGGAAGAGCATGCCGAGACCCAGCAGCTGGAAGAGCCTCTCTATCCACTGGACGCGGCGGATGTCGCGATAAATCTCATCTTCCGGTATGGCGATGGCGGCAGTCCAGCCGGCAAGGTCGACAGGAGAGAAGAATACCTGGTTGACCTTTCCGTTTATGCGGAGCGGAAGGGTGCCGGACTCTCCGGCCTTTACTGCCGTGGCCAGAACGTCAAAGCTTTTGGTATCTGCAATCATGTCTTTCAGATCCTCGATGTTGCTCCACATCAAAGGCTCGTCGTTAGACGGGCAGACCAGTGCCGACCCGCCGCGGCTTACAACCAGCTCATAGGAATTGGGATAAGTCATCGAACTGCGGGCGATCTGGGACAGCCATGCCAGAGAAATGTCGGCAGTAAGAACGGCTGCGGCCTTGCCTTTGTTGTCATGGATCGGGACTGAATATGTCGTCATGAGGGCGTTGCCGCCGCCTATGTCAAGATAAGGTTCAGACCAGTAACCTTCGTTTAGTTCGAGAGGGGAGGTGAACCATTCTTTTGAGGGATAGTCATATTCTGCAGTGGCCAGCGACTTGAGGGCTATAGAGTCTCCTTCGCGGCATGCATAAGGTGAATACAGCGGGCGTTTACGGCTGTAATTCGGGACCAGCGCGATGGTGGAACCCATCACAGAGGGGTTGTCTTCAACTATTCTGGACGGTACGCGGGGCAGACTGTCGGGATAGTCCAGGCACCATTGGGCGATCCAGATGCTGTTGCGGACTGCTGATTCGGCCTGATGGGAGGCGTCCGCAATCTGGAGACGGGTAGTCTCGAGCAGGCTCTCGGCGCGGAGCTGGGCTTCTTCCATCAAACCCTTGCGTGAGAAGTAGTTCTGAAGGAGGGAAGTGGCTTCAAGAGTAAGCGCGGCAACTATAATCAGCAGGAGACCTGCCGTGGTGGATTTGCGGATTCCGGTATTAGCTTTGGTGGATCTGGATTTCATTTGGAAAACTTTCCGGTAAAATATCATACAAATATATAAAAAAGTCAAAGTATTAAAAAGGATGCAAGACTTTCTATTTAGCACGAAATTGATTATATTTGCATGTATTGACCGACAACAAATAATAAACAATATGAAAAAATTCGGCTTAATTCTTATTGCAGCGTTGGCTCTTGCAGCTCCGCGCGCCCTGGCTCAGGATATGTTCAACCATCTGGCTCTCGGTGTTTCTGTCGGGCTCGACGGTCTCGGCATCGAGGCTGCCACTCCCATGGGTGACCATTTCCAGCTCAGAGCAGGCTACTCTATCATGCCCTTTGGCTACAACAAAGCCATCAATCTCGGATCTGTCAAGATTGGAGATGAGATTCGCAGCTTTAATAATGTTCCGCTCAGCGTCAAGATGTGGCAGGGCGGCGACGGCAAGCTTCTGGCTGACTGGTTCCCTGGCGACGGCGTTTTTAGGGTAACTGCCGGTATCTTCGCAGGCAGTGGTAAATTCATCACCGGCAATCTCGATCTGAGCAAGTCTCTGCGTCCTGACGAGTACGGACGTATCGGTGTCGGCTTCGAAGGTGGCCCTTCATTTACAACTGACGCCAAAGGTGTCGCTCATGTTGACGCCATGGTGCTCAAGGTTATGCCTTATGTCGGTATCGGAGTCGGCCGTGCATTCTGCGATAACCGCGTCACTTTCAGCTTCGATTTCGGCGCTCTCGTGACCGGCGGCATCAAGCCCCAGTCTTACAACTACATCAAGAACACTCTTGATCCTTCAAAGCCTGTCGATGTCATCAATATCACCAGTGCATCTGTCAATAACAAAGACAAAGGCTGGATCGACAA
>JAFZKU010000074.1 GCA_017551785.1 Bacteroidales bacterium
CTTCACAGCAAGGCACTCGACAAATGCTATATAGACACTACAGACACGGCAGTAGTAATGGAGGCAGTGAATTACTACTCAAGGCACGGAAGCCCCGATCAGAGATTACAGGCTCTGTATTATTTAGGGCGTATACATGTGAATGCGGGAAGATATGCTGAGTCTATTATAGTTCTTACGCGGGCACTTGAAGATAGCAATGCGTCTTCTGATGCGAAATACAAGGGCATGGTATACATTGCGATGGCTGATGCTTTCAATTACAACTACAACGTCGTCGAAGAGGAACGTTGTGTTGATAAGGCGTTGGAGTTTTTTCATGCCTATGGGGATTCGTCCCAAATATGGGCTGCTTCATGCAGAAAAGCTATCAGTTGTATGAATCTGATGGAATATGCTCAAGCAGATTCTCTTTTTCAATGGCTGCTTTCTGTGTCAGGTTTACGACCCTCCTTAAGATCCAAATGTCTTGTAAAATACGCGTACCTTCTATCTTTGACCGATAATGCCGATTATAATAGAACCTATAACTTATTTCAAGATGCCATTGCACGTCAAGCAGTCTTCTCAGATAAGGATGCTGCAGCCTATGCTTATCTCCTTTGGTGTATTGGGGACACGGTTGATTCAGAAAAAATATTCAGCGATTTGGAACAGAGGAATCCTTCTGTAACAGGTGTAATAGATTATTGGAAAACCAAGATTTCAGAGAAACAAGGTCATTATCGCGATGCTTACAATTACTTGAAGGGAACCGTAGATTATAATTCAGAAGGTGTAAATAAAGCTCTCCAGCAGTCACTCTCCATTGCCCAGCGGGATTATTATTCTGCAGTGGCAGAGCAGAGGAAAACTGAGAGTAAAAACAGCAGAACCATAGCAGTGCTCGTTGCAGCAACGTCAATCTCAATCCTTCTGCTACTGCTGTATATTGGCCTGAATGTCATACGCAGGCATAAGGAGCGCAACCTTCAGGCGGCCGCGGATCTGGAATATATCAAAGGACATCTGGTTGATGTACAGATATCATCAGAAGAGAAAGACGAGAAGATAAATGCACTCAAAGCTAAGTTTCAAGAAACATTCCGCGAGCATTTCCGGTATATTGCCCAACTCTATGAGACCTACGAGATGAATCGCAGCCGTGGAATCGGTGGCGTATCGACATACAGCCATATTCAGGATGTCTTCAGGGCTATGAGAGGCGAAGAAGAGACTAATCACTTGTTTGAGAAAACCATAGACCACGATTTAGACGGGCTGGTATCCCGTTTCCGCAGGGATTTCCCGAGGCTAAAAGAAGTTGATTATCTTCTGTTCTGTTACTACGTGGCTGGATATGATTCGAAGACAATCTCAATCCTCCTAACAGAAAGGAATCCCTATGCCTTGGACACAAAGAAGAGCCGCCTCAAGAAAATGGTAAAGGATTCCAATGTTCCCGATAAAGAGGAGTACCTCAAATACTTCTGATAGCCCGGACCTGTCCAATGAACAAAAATAATAAAAGCCGCTTCTTTCGAGGCGGCCCTTGTTATTGTCAGCCCTTCAGGCTGTCGATTTCGGAGTACTTGTCCAGGATGGAGCGGGCGATCTTGTACAGCTGCTCGCCCTTTTCGGTAAGGATGAGGCTCTTGTCGTAACGGACGAAGAGAGCGCAGCCAAGCTCTTCCTCAAGCTTCGCGATGTGATTCGAGACTGCAGGCTGGCTGATGCCAAGCGCGGCGGCGGCTTTGCTGAAGTTGAGGCACTCTGCTGCTTCGCAGAAAACTCTGAGACGGTTGTCTGTCATAACAGTCCCAAAGTTAGCGATTTATTTGGTTTTTAAGATTAAAGTCGTATATTTGCAGCCCCTTTGGAAAAACCATAGGGATAATTATTAATAACCAATTATTTAAGTAACATGTTAAATCAGTACGAAACCGTTTTCATCGCAACTCCCGTTTTGTCTGAAAGCCAGATGAAGGAAGCGGTAGCTAAGTACACAGACCTTATCAAAGGCAACAACGGTGAGGTTGTGTATGAAGAGGACTGGGGCCTGCGCAAGCTCGCATACCCGATCCAGAAGAAGACCACAGGTTTCTATCACTTGATCGAGTTCAAGGCAGAACCTGAATTTGTTGACACATTGGAGACCCAGTACAGGCGTGATGAGCGCATCATCCGCTTCCAGACTGTGTCTATGGACAAACACGCAATAGCATACGCCGAGCGCCGTCGCGCAAAGAAGGCCAACGCTACTGCAGAACAACCTGTAAACACGGAGGAATAATACTATGGCACAGGACGATATCAGATATCTCAATCCCCCGACAGTCGAGGTTAGAAAGAAGAAATACTGCCGCTTCAAAAAAGCCGGTATCAAGTATGTTGATTATAAGGATCCTGAGTTTCTCAAGAAATTCCTCAACGAGCAGGGTAAGATTCTTCCCCGCCGTATCACCGGTACTTCTCTGAAATTCCAGCGCAAAGTGGCCCAGGCTATCAAGAGAGCCCGCCATCTTGCCCTTCTTCCTTACGTTACTGACCTTTTGAAATAAGGAGGCTGCACTATGGAAATCATTCTCAAACAAGACATCAAAAACCTTGGTCTGAAAGACGACATCGTTAAGGTTAAGAACGGTTACGCAGCCAATTATCTCATTCCTCAGGGAATGGCTATCATGGCTACCCCCACTGCAAAGAAGATCCACGCCGAGAATCTCCGTCAGCGCGCTCACAAAGAGGCTAAGCTCGTCGCCGATGCTGAGGCTCTTGCAGCTAAACTCGAAGGTCTCACCGTTAAGGTTCCTGCAAAGGTCAGCTCAAACGGCAAGGTATTCGGTTCAGTAAGCAACATCCAGGTTGCCGAGGCTCTCGCAGCTATGGGTTACGAAGTTGACCGCAAGAACATCGACATGGAAGCCATCAAGGAAGTCGGTGTTTACGACGTAGCAGTTAAATGCTATCGCAACGTGAAGGCCACCATGAAGGTCGAAGTTGCAGGCGAAGCAGCAGAAGAGAAAGCAGAATAAGCTTCACCATTCTGTCTGAAAAATAAGGCTGACCGGATAGTTACAATCCGGTCAGTTTTTTTATAAATTTGAAGTATGGAAAGGAAGTTCAAGATAAAGATTCATGATTCTGTGAAGGACTACACCATGATGGTCGTAGGCTGTTTCCTTTATTCTTTCGGCGCCGTGCTTTTCGTGGAGCCTTACGGCTTCGCTCCCGGCGGAACCTACGGTCTTGCGATGGTCTTCCACCATCTGTGGGGATGGCGCACCGAGGTTGCCGCGTTGAGCATGGATATCCCGCTGCTGATAATCGGCTCGATCATCCTCGGGGCGAAATTCGGCGTCAAGACGCTGATATGCACGCTGCTTCTGCCTCTTTTCATGTTCCTTGTCCATACTTTCTACGGTTATGACGCCCTGCTCGATCCTGGCATTACCGATTTCACCCAGATGCATCAGCAGATGCTGTCGTCAGTCTTCGGCGGCGTGATCTACGGCATCGGCCTCGGCATGGTGTACCGCACCGGCACGACCACCGGCGGATCAGACGTGATAAACATGATATTGCGGAAGTATTTCCATATCTCTATGGGTACGGCATCTATCATTGTCGACGGCCTGATCACCCTGACTACTGTCATAGCTTTCGGCGACTGGACGCTGCCCATGTATTCTTGGCTCATCATCTTCGTGTCTGCTGTAATAACAGACCGCGTGATGCAGGGCGCTCCTTCGAAGACGCTGATGATTATTACCTCCAAGATCGACGAAGTGCGCGACTACATTATCGAGGAAATGGGCCGCGGCGCCACACTTATCCCCGGCACCGGCCTGTATGAAGGCAAGCAGCGCGACATAATCTATGTGGTGGTCAGCAGTCGCGAAGTGATCCAGCTCCGCAAGCTTATCGCGGAGATCGACCCGAGGGCCTTCATCAATGTGATTACTAGTTCTGAGATTCTGGGAGAGGGCTTCCAGAGCATCCATTTCCAGTAGCGCAGCTTTCGCTTACTTTTCCTGCAAGCATGCCGCATGCAGCGAGGATATCTTCGCCGCGGGACGCCCTTATTGTAGTGGTGATACCGGCGTTGGCAAGCCTCTGTTCGAAAATCTCCATGATTTCAGTGGGGCAGGTGGAAAGGTCGCTGTCCGGAATTTTGTGGAAGCGGATAAGATTTACCCTGCATGGAATGCCTTTAAGCAGCGCTATCACTCCGTCGGCGTGGCGCTTGTCGTCGTTGACGCCGGCGAACATGGTGTATTCGAAGCTGACGCGGCGCTGTCCGCTGAAGTCGTATTTCTTTATCAGCGAGATAACATCTCTGATGTCGTACCTGTGCTGGGCCGGCATCAGTTGCTGACGCTCTTCAGGGAAAGGATTGTGGAGGCTGACGGCCAGGTGGCATTTGGTGCCGTCCAGGAATGCTTTCAGCTTATCTGTAATGCCGATGGTTGAAAGCGTGATGCGCTTCGGGCTCCATGCGAAACCCCAGTCTGCTGTCAGGATTTCTATTGCCTTGCTGACGTTGTCCCAGTTGTCCAGAGGTTCTCCCATGCCCATGAAGACGGCATTGGTGAGGATGTCCGACTCATCGATGCTGATGAACTGAGAGATGATTTCTGCGGCAGTGAGGTTGCCGTGGAATCCCTGTCGTCCGGTCATGCAGAATTTGCAGCCCATCTTGCAGCCGGCCTGGCAGGACACGCAGAGCGTGGCCCGGTCTCCGTCCGGAATCATCACAGCCTCGACAAATCTGCCGCCGGCGGTGGGGAAAGCGTATTTCTTCGTGCCGTCGGTTGATGTGATGCAGCCTGCCGCTTCGCAGGCGCCAACTTCGCAACTCTCCGAGAGCTTCTCCCTTGCGACCTTCGAAAGATTGGTCATCTGTGAAATATCCCGCACTTTCTTCTTGTAGAGCCAGTCAGCCATCTGTTTTGCAGTAAAACGGGGCAGGCCCTGTGCATTGCACAAGGCTTCCAGCTCTTTCAGATTCATCCCAAGAAGTGCAGTTTTCATGAGCGATAGATGTTGTGCAAAAGTATGAAAAAGATTAAATTTGCGAGAAGAACATCAGCGGTTTATTAACTCTTATAACAATCACCATTATGGCTAAAGAAGAAGAAATCAAGCAGGCCGAGCCGAACTCAGAGAAGCTCAAGGCTCTGCAGGCCACCATCTCAAAGATTGAGAAGGATTACGGCAAAGGGACAATCATGAAATTGGGAGATCAGCCTGATTGTTCAGTTTCTACAATCGCTTCGGGCTCAATAGGGCTCGACCACGCTCTCGGCATCGGAGGCTATCCGCGCGGGCGCGTCATTGAAATCTACGGACCGGAGTCCAGCGGTAAGACTACGCTGGCCATCCATGCGATAGCCGAGGCTCAGAAGAACGGCGGTATTGCTGCCATCATCGATGCTGAGCACGCTTTCGACCGCACATACGCCAAGAATCTCGGCGTCAATGTCGACACATTGCTCATCTCGCAGCCTGACAACGGCGAGCAGGCTCTCGAAATCGCCGACAACCTCATCCGCAGCGGCGCCATCGACATCATAGTCATCGACTCTGTCGCAGCTCTAACCCCCAAGGCAGAGATAGAAGGGGAGATGGGCGACAGCAAGGTGGGTCTCCATGCCCGTCTGATGAGCCAGGCTCTCCGCAAGCTCACAGCCAACATTTCACGTACCAACACTTGCTGCATCTTCATCAACCAGCTTCGCGAGAAGATCGGCGTGATGTTCGGCAATCCTGAGGTTACCACCGGCGGTAACGCCCTCAAATTCTATGCTTCAGTGCGTATAGACGTGCGCAAGATCGGGCAGCTCAAGGACGGCGACGACGCCACCGGCAGCCGCACCCGCGTAAAGATCGTAAAGAACAAGATGGCTCCGCCTTTCCGCAAGGCCGAGTTCGACATAGTTTTCGGCGAAGGTATTTCCAAGATCGGCGAGATCATCGACCTCGGTGTCGAGTATAACATCATCACCAAAGCCGGCAGCTGGTTCAGCTATGGCGAGACCAAGATCGGCCAGGGCCGTGACGCCGTCAAACAGATTCTCATGGACAATCCTCAGCTCGCTGACGAGATCGAGGCCAAGATCCGTGAAGTCCTCAAAAACATCAAAGACTAATATTTACAATGGATATCGTTCTCAGCGGCATACGCCCTACCGGTCATCTTCATCTTGGCAACTATTTCGGGGCGCTGCGCAACTTCGTTAAAATACAAGAAACACACAAGTGCTATTTCTTCATTGCTGACCTTCATTCTCTGACAACCCACCCGCATCCTGCGGACTTCCACAATTCAGTCCGCGTCATTCTTTCGGAATACCTGGCGGCAGGTCTCGACCCCGAGAAGTGCGCCCTCTACGTCCAGAGTGACGTGCCGGAGGTGTCGGAGCTTTATGTTTTGCTGAACATGCTGGCATATAAGGGAGAAATGGAGCGCACTGCCTCTTTCAAGGACAAAGTTCGTCTGCAGCCCGACAATGTCAACACCGGCCTTTTGACTTATCCGGTGCTGATGGCTTCGGACATCCTCATCCACCGCTCGAAATATGTTCCCGTCGGCAAGGATCAGGAGCAGCATCTGGAGATAGCCCGTCTGCTCGCCCGCCGCTTCAACCACATGTACGGTGTGGATGTATTCCCCGAGCCGCAGGCTTTCAATTTCGGTAACGACCTTGTCAAGGTTCCCGGTCTGGATGGCAGCGGCAAGATGGGTAAGAGCGAAGGTAACGGCGTATACCTCTATGAGGACGACAAGTCCATCACAAAGAAAGTGATGAGGGCTGTCACTGACAGCGGCCCGACCGAGCCGAATTCTCCGAAGCCTGAAGTCATCGAGAACCTCTTTACCCTGATGAGGTTGGTGAGCGCTCCGGACACCGTGGCTTTCTTTGAAGAGAAATGGAATGACTGCTCGATCCGCTACGGCGACATGAAGAAGCAGCTGGCTGCCGACATCTGCGCCACTGTGGCTCCTATCAGGGAGAAGATCGATGCGATTTATAATGACACCGACTATCTGCACCGCGTGACGGCTCTCGGTTGCGAAAAGGCCCGTGCTTCGGCTTCCGCCACTCTGAAGCTGGCCCGCGAGGCTGTCGGTTTCAAACCTTTCTAGTCAAATCTAACACTAAATACTATGGCAGAAACTTCTAAAGAATCGAAAGGCTTCTATAAGTTGTCCTGGGGCCAGAGAATAGGCTTTGGAGCTGGTGACATGGCGCAGAACCTCGTCTATCAGACCATAAGTATCTGGCTGCTCTTCTTCTACACCAATGTCTTCGGGCTCAAGCCGGGCGCTGCTGCCCTGATGTTCCTCATCGTCCGTCTGGTGGATGTCCTCTGGGATCCAGTTGTCGGCACCATCGTTGACAAGCGCAATCCTAAGTGGGGCAAATATCGCTCATGGCTCGTACTTGGCGGTATTCCGCTGGTAGGTTTGGCAATCCTCTGCTTCTGGAACGGTTTCAGCGGCTCGTTGCTTTACGCGTACATCACCTATGTGGGCATGTCAATGTGCTACACTCTCGTGAATGTGCCCTATGGCGCTTTGAACGCTTCTCTTACCCGTGACACCAACGAGATTACCATCCTTACTTCTACCCGTATGTTCATGGCTAACCTCGGCGCTCTCTGCGTGAAGTCCCTGCCTATCATCATCGCTATCTTCGCTCCGAAGGTCCTCGATCCTGCCACAGGCAAGATGACTGCAGTTTACAATACTCCGGAAGCTGCTCCCGCATGGTTCATCACTATGACGATCTTTGCGCTGGTGGGTCTGGCTCTGTTGTTCTTCTGCTTCTCTAAGTGCAAGGAGAGAGTCGTTATGGACGAGAAGGAGTCTGCCAACGTCAAGGTCAGCGACTTGTGGATGGAGTTCGGCCGTAACAAGCCGCTCCGCGTGGTTGCATTCTTCTTCATCACTGCTTTCGCCATGATGAGCGTCAGCAACGCCGCCGATGCATATTTCATGACTTTCAATGTCGGCGCCACTCCGCTCCTGACCACTCTGTTCATGTGGCTCGGAACTATTCCGGCGTTTATCTTCATGCCGCTCGTGCCTGCCATCAAGCGCAAGATCGGTAAGAAGGGCATGTTCTATCTCTTCCTTGGCGTGGCCATCCTCGGTATGGCTATGATGTATACCTTCGTTTCAATCCCGGCTACAAAGAGCAATTTCTTCCTGCTCTGCCTTGCTCAGTTTGTGAAGTCGACAGGTATCATCACTGCTACCGGTTACATGTGGGCTCTTGTTCCTGAGGTTATCTCTTATGGCGAGTATACTACTGGCAAGCGCATCGCCGGCATCGTGAACGCCCTCACCGGCATCTTCTTCAAGGCTGGTATGGCTCTCGGCGGTGTGGTTCCCGGTCTGGTTCTCGCATGGGTCGGCTTCAATGCAGATGCTGCCCAGCAGACTCCGCTGGCTCTCCAGGGTATCCTCTGGCTCGTCTGCGTCATCCCCGCCCTGCTCCTGTTGCTTGCTATCTTCATCATCAGCAAGTATGAGCTCAGCGACGAGCGTATGGACGAGATCAACCGCGAAATCGAAGCCCGTCACGCATAAACCCTGACACTACTTTATATAAAACTGCGGACCACTGAATTCGGCCCGCAGTTTTTTTATATCCATGGCGCTTGTCGCCTTAACGGCAGACCTGCCTCTTGGCGAAGCTCCGCTCACTGACGTTCGCTCCGTCCCTCCCATTGTCTACTTCGTCATCGCTTCGCGATAACTCGTATCCAACGGGCCCCTCCCGCTATATGACTCCGCGGGTGGAGACATTCGCTACGAGGCAGTCTGCCTC
>JAFZKU010000075.1 GCA_017551785.1 Bacteroidales bacterium
GCCGACAAGGCTACTCTCACCGAAGGTGTCAACCCCTTCAAGGAAGGCACTGCCAGGACTGTTCAGTGCACCCTTGACAACAGCGAACTCTCGACAGCATTCTGGAGGGCGCAGGTGCCTCAGAACGGCGAGTATGCAGTCTACATCTCATATCCGGAAAACAAGAGCGCCAACAATATCACCTATTACTGGGTCCGTCACAATGGAGGTGCAACCCGCTTCGAGGTGAACCAGCAGATGTGCGCCGGGACATGGGTTTATCTCGGGACCTTCGGCTTCAGTGCGGACTCCACCTCGCATGGCGTTCTGCTGACCAATTTCGGCCCGCCGGAGAAATATGTAGGCGCTGACGCAGTCCGTTTCGGGGCCGGCATGGGCAATGTGGCCCGCAAGCCCGCAGAAACCGACGAGGATGGCAAGCCGATAGAGCGCGAATACGAAGTCCGGGCTCAGATATCCGGCATGCCCAGATATGCCGAAGGCTCCCGCTACTATCTGCAGTTCTCCGGCATGGATGAATCTGTATATACCCCAAATGAAAACAGGGATGACTACAGGGACGATTACCGCTCCCGTGCCGAATGGGTAAACGCCCTGCTTGGCGGAACTACCCGCATCCCCGGCAGCAGCGGCTACAACGTGCCTCTCGACATGGCCATCGCCATTCATTCGGACGCAGGCCTCTCAATGACAGATTCCATCGTGGGAACCCTAGGCATCTACACCGAGACCTCCGAACGTTCAGTCAAGTACGCCAGCGGCGGCAACCGCATCGTAGCCCGCGAGCTTGTGGACATAGTACAGAGCCAGGTGGTTAAGGATATAAGGGCCACCTTCGAGCCTGAATGGAGTCGCAGGGAGATCTACAGCCGCAACTATTATGAGTCGCGCGTGCCGGAAATCCCCACCATGCTGCTGGAGCTCCTCTCCCATCAGAATTTCGCCGACATGCGTTACGGCCTCGACCCTTCGTTCAGATTCGTAGCCTCCAGAGCCATCTATAAAGGCATTTTGAGATATCTCTCATACATCAACAACGAAGAGTTCGTGGTCCAGCCCCTTCCCGTAAAGGATTTCTCGGTTACAATAAAAGACAGAACCGCAGTCCTGGAGTGGCAGCCCACCCTCGACGTTCTCGAAGAGACTGCCGACCCCACGGGCTACATAGTCTACACCCGCATTACCGATCCGTCGGCTGTGACATATAACGGCAGCGAACCTGGCAACGCGAAGAGCGGCTTCGACAACGGTATGTATGTCGAGAACAACACTTATTCCGTCGACATCGCACCCGGCAAGATATACAGCTTCAAGGTGACAGCCGTCAACGCCGGAGGTGAAAGCTTCGAGAGCGAAATCCTTTCGGCAGGCATCAGCAGGGAGAATCCCTCTTCGGTAATCCTTGTACTTAACAATTTCTCCCGCGTAGCGGCTCCCGCTTCCTTTGCCACTTCTGACTCGTCACGCGCAGGTTTCCTCGACGGAGTGGACGCCGGAGTGGCCTGGCACCGCGAAATTGCCTATGTAGGTCCCATGACCGAAACTGACCGCAGCGAACCCTGGGTGGATGACGACAACCCAGGCTTCGGCGCTTCTTCATTTGAATATGAGGGACAGGTCTTCGCCGGCAATACCTTCGACTATCCGCTGGTTCACGGCGCTGCGATCATGAAGGCCGGATACAGTTTTACCTCGGCTGCCGCATCGGTGGCAGACCGTCTGAATCTCAGTTCCTACCCTGCCATTGACCTTATCTGCGGCAAGCAGATCCGCACAGTCACCGGCATCCAGAGGGACAGTTCCGCCGCTGCATTGCAGAAGAGTCTTAAATATGTGGTCTTCACCCCCGCCCTCATGGATGCACTGAAGAAGTACACCGCCGCCGGCGGCAGACTGCTGGTCTCAGGAGCCAACATAGCCTCCGACAGCCACCATTTCATCTATGACATCAAGACTGACCCCGAATACCGCAAGAAAGTGCTTGAGCCCGAGATTAAATTCGCCGAAGACGTGCTTAAGTACAGCTACATGAATTACGACGCTACTGTCAGCGGCCTGGTCAAGACTGTCGACAACAAGTTCAGCATACGACGTGACAGCTACTACAACATAAACACTAAGCAAAACAAGGACGTCTACTGCGTAGAAGCCGCTGACGGCCTCGTGCCTGCGAAAAACGGAGTCACGATATGCCGCTACAGCGACAGCAACATATCGGCCGGCGTAGCCTACAAGGGCAAGGATTACCGCTGCGTTTCGCTGGGTTTCCCCATAGAGGCCCTGACTTCCACTAAGCAGATAGACCATATCATGGGCTCTATGCTGGACTTTCTGCTGAAAGATTGATATCTTTGCCCCGGTAAAACGACAGTAAATGAAACGTTGTCTTCTGTTTTTGATCTGCCTTATGGCTGCCGTCCCGCTGAGCGCTCAGAAAAGGGAGTATCCCTCTCCTGACGGAAAGTATTTCATCTATTTCAACGAGACAGACAAACAGTACTACATGCACGACAACCGCATGGATTATACCTACTGCGTCACTTGCGACGATGCAGATGACAGCTTCGACGACGGTATAGTTCCAGTATGGAGAGCCGATTCCAGATATGTGTATCTCAGCGGGCTGTACGATCTGTGGCAGATTGACATCACCAGAGCCATCGCCCCTCTTAAAATAAGCAAGCGCAGACATGATGTCCCTGTCAAGTATTTCCTTGTACTTGAAGGTAATACCGTGCCGGTCGACAGGACTGTCTACATGAAGACTCTCGACACCGTCACTGGCGAGTCAGGCCGTGCAACCTTCTTTCAGAAGGGTTACAAATACCGTTACAGAACTTTCAAAGACAAGTAACAGTCGTGCTTGAATTCCTTCTCGAATGGGGCTATCTCGGCGTATTTATAGGCTGTTTCCTGGCAGCTACGGTTGTGCCTTTTGCCTCTGACGCCCTGCTGGTAGCCATGCTGCTTGCCGGTGGGGATGTCTGGATGACGGTGGCCTGCGCTTCTGCAGGCAACTGGCTTGGAGGCCTGACCACCTACGGCATAGGTCGCATAGGCAAATGGGAATGGATAGAAAAATGGTTCAGGGTCAAGCGGGAGACCATAGAGAAACAGAAGGAGAAGGTGGACCGATGGGGGCC
>JAFZKU010000076.1 GCA_017551785.1 Bacteroidales bacterium
AACGGGGCAAATATTGCAGTGGCGAAGGCAAACGCTCAGAACAATTTCGCATTCAAGAATGTGTTCGGAGTTATTTCTTTGCAACTTAATGCAGGCTCATATACAATTTCCCAGATAAATCTATATACCCGTGGAAGCGAGCCGCTAAACGGTTCATTACAGATCAGCGGCATGGATAGCGAACCTTTAGTGCCGGCCTGTACTGTAACCGGTACTGCTGAGTCTAATAAAAAGTTGGAATTGTCTTGCGGTTTCGAAGGTGTCAACATAAGTTCTGGCGTCACTACCTTCATGTTTGCAGTCCCGGTAGGGGCATTAGCCGATGGTTTCTTCGTAGAAGTAATTGACAATACGGGTAAAGCGATGATAAAAAGTGCAAAGGCCAGTGCTAAAAATACTATCTTCCGCTCCAAATTGACTCCTATGAATCCTTTCACGTATACCCCTCAATTCAAAGCCGCTTTCCTGCAATGTGAGGATGCTTTTGCTGCTTGCTCAAATGTATTGGTGTCAGATGTTTACGAAAAGCTTCATAACTATACAGATGGCAAATGCCAGTTTGCACGTACCAATGTTTCTGGTACTCCAGGTTCCCGTTCAATTCGTTTCCAGGACTGGAGCGAAGGGTATGCTATTACGCTGGATATCGCGAAATATGCTCTTCCTTTGAATGAAACAGCCGATGTGGCTGTAACAGCATTAGGCAATACCGGCAGTATCGTTACGAAAGCAGCTCAAAGTAAGAAAGTAGTCAAGAGGACCGGCGACCGTGCGTGGATAGCCGATCTGACAGATGGAGACGGTTATATAGTCACACTGACTGACTAAAAGAAAAAACCCGGGGAGAATCTGTAAGCCGGGTTCTGTGGCCCGCTTCCCTTCGCAGGGGAGCGGGCTTGCCATCATTTATCTGTCGCAGCCTACCCCCCGGCAGCGGACGGGCAGTCCTTGAATGCCGGTATACATGGCCTTGCAGCGCGCCGGATTGCACCCGGACCATGTCGCCATGGCCCGCAGGGAGCTCTTACCTCCCTTTTTCACCCTTACCTCCCTTGCGGAAGGCGGTTGTTTTCTGTTGCAACCCCCATGAGCTTGCACCCATCTGTGCTTTCCACAGGGCGCTGCCCTGTGCTGCCCGGACTTTCCTCAGGCGCCTTGCGACGCCAGCGATGGCACGATTCTCCCCGGGACCGCAAAAATACAAAAATATTCAGTTCTCCGATGCCGTGGTCATTCGGTTCTCTCGAAATAGGGAGCTTTCCGGGGCTGGATGATAGTGGCTTCGCGGTTTTCCTGGCCGGAAATAGCGAGCCACCTCAAGAGCTCGCTATTCTGGCCGGAGAAAACCTCCTCCTCACAGCTCTTCCGTGTCTCAAAATGAAAAAATTGCGGGATTATTTCATCTTGAGGCAGGTTTTTGCGCGAAAACCCCTGTTTTGCTGCCTCAAAATGGAAAAATGGGCAGTTATTTCCATTTTGAGACAGCCAGTGCTGAGAGACAGAAGTTTTCTACTGCCCGGAAGGAAAACTTCTGAGTTTGTTTCCAGGCTGACGCCTAGAACAACCTATTTATGTTTGTTTCTGGCAGGCGCTGGCAGGGGTTATGCAGAAAGGTAGCGATGGGGATATTTCCCGTCCAGCAGCTGGAGCTCTTTGGGGGGCTCCAGCTGTTGTCCGAGAATATCCCCTCCAGACCTGCCGACTTCGCCAACTCATTTTGCCGCTTGGTATGGGCAAATGGGCAGGTACATTCATACCAAGCGCCTGACAGTTATTGCGGATGCCTGTATGGGGTAGGTCCAGGCTTGTTTTGGGATAGGTGGTGGCATACTTTGGAATAGGTCCCTTGGGATGTGGCAGACCTACACCGCTGGAAGTGTCTGGGAGGCCGACTCGCGGGGTAAGTCACGACCGTTTCATAGGACCTATCCCAAAAGTGCCCGGGACCTACACCGTTGTAACCGAGGACCTACCCCGCCCGAAGCCCGTCTGGCCCGTGAAAGGCGGGTTTGCGGGGCCAGATGACAGTCCTAAGCTCCTTGCTTTCCAAAGCAACTGCTGTGTTACCGCTTTTCTGAGCATCGGTTGCCATTTCAAAACAGATTCTTATCTTTGCGTCCGTATGAAAACGCTGGTCAAATCGTTGCTGATTGCGTTGCTGCTGTGCACATCATGCCGCAGCGGGCAGGTGGTGTATTACAACTGCAATGTGGAGCAGACTCTGCCTCACGACGTGAACTCATATACCCAGGGCCTGTTCTTCCATGACGGCGAGCTGTTCGAGAGCGCCGGCCAGTACGGCGAATCGTCGATGCGCCGCGTCGACCTGGCCACCGGCAGCGTGCTGCAGCGCTTCGACTTCGACCCTGCATATTTCGCCGAGGGCAGCTGCATCCTTAACGGCAAGCTCTACATCCTGACCTGGATGGAAGGAGTCTGCTTCGTATGCGACCCCGCTACTTTCGAGGAGACCGGCCGATTCGCGAACCGGCACCAGGGCTGGGGCCTGACCACCGACGGCACAGACCTCATCATGAGCGACGGCTCTTCATGGCTGTTCTACATGGACCCCGCTACCTTCGCCGAGAAGAAATCGGTGAACGTGACTCTGAACGGCCACGCAGTGCCTTATCTCAACGAGCTGGAATACATCAACGGCCGCATCTGGGCCAATGTATACGGCAAGGACCAGATAGTCATCATCGAGCCCAAAAGCGGAGTGGTGGAGGGCCTGATAGACTGCAGGCAGCTGCGCACAACCTTCCGGGCCACAAGCCGCACCGATGTGCTCAACGGCATAGCATATAATCCCGCAACCAAAGAAATATACCTGACCGGCAAGTACTGGCCGAGTATGTTCAAAATAACTTATACAGAAAGGAAATAGTTTTTTATTGACAGGGGTGCTCTTCAAGGGCTGAGATAATACCCGTAAAACTGATCCGGATAATACCGGCGTAGGAAAAGAAATGAAAAAATCACTTATCGCCGCGGCAGTTCTCCTGCCGTTTGTCTGCATGGGCCAGAATGCCCTGCAGAATGTTCCTCAGAACGACTTCACCAACCAGTCAATCGATTCAACCGTAGTCACCGCCACAAGGGCTTCGTCCCGCACTCCGGTGAGCTACTCCGAGATGAGCGCGGAGCGCATAGTCAGCACTTCTCCGCTAAATTCTCTCCCCATGACTCTGAGCCTTATGCCTTCGGTAGTCTCGACCAACGAGGGCGGCACCGGCCTCGGCTACTCCAAGTTCCGCGTACGCGGCAGCGACCCCACCCGCACCAACGTCACCATCAACGGCATCGCGCTTAACGACGCAGAAAGCCAGGAGGTGTTCTGGGTGAACATAGCCTCAGTGGGCTCGATGCTCAACTCGGCCCAGTTGCAGAGGGGCCTCGGAACTTCAACAGTCGGCAGCGGCGCCTTCGGAGCCAGTCTCAATATGCAGACCGCCCTGCCCGGCAACGAGCCTGCTGCGGCTGTAGACCTCAGCGGCGGCTCGTACAATACTCGGCTTGTCAACGCATCCGTGTCTACCGGCAGGCTGCCCGGTGGCTTCACCTTCGATTTCAAATACAACTGGGGCAAGACTGACGGCTATATCCGCAACGCCTGGGTCGATCTGAATTCGATGCTGGCCTCGGCATCCTGGAACAACGAGAACAATCTGCTGAAGTTCAACTTCCTGCACGGGGCCCAGCACTCCGGCATCACCTGGGAGGGTATATCAGCAGAGCAGATGGCCAAGGACCGCCGCTACAACCCGGCGGGAGAATATATTGACTCGAACGGCAAGGTCTGCTACTATGACAATGACTCTGACAATTATCTCCAGAACCATTACCAGCTGATCCACGTCGGTCGCCTGGGCGACCGCTTCACCCTCAGCACGACTCTGAATTACACCGGAGGCGAGGGCTATTACGAGGCGTACAAAGACAAAAAGGTAGACTACATCAACCGCAAGAGCTCCACTGCCGACAACTTTGCCGGAGCCAGCAACCTCAAATATCGAGACGAAAAGATGGAGGCCATCTTCAACCTGGCCTATTCGAGATATTACGGCCGCCATTTCGGTCAGGTAATCTGGAGGCAGGGGCAGGTGGATTACGGTCCCGAGGAGCCCTGGTATGACAACAGTTCGTTGAAGAGCGATTTCTCGACTTTCGCCCGTGTGGAAAGGAAAATGTGGGAACGGCTCAACGTCTATGCCGACCTGCAGTACAGGCATGTAAATTACGGCATGAAGGGTCCTGACGACGACGGCACCAAGCTCGACAGCGTCTATGTATGGAACTTCTTCAACCCCAAGGCAGGAGCCAGCATGGACCTCGGCGGAGCCGGAACAGTATATGCCTCTGTCGCCATCGGCCACAAGGAGCCCAGCCGCGCTGACTTGAAGGACGCCGTGGCCAACGGCACGAAGGTTTACCCCGAGATGATGGCAGATTACGAAATGGGCTACAGGTTCACCTCGCCGCAGTTTTCGGCTTCAGCCAACATCTACCTCATGGAATACGACAACCAGCTTGTAACCACCGGCCGCTTCACTCCGTCAGGATACCTCATCAAGGAAAACGTGAAGCGCAGCTACCGCCGCGGAATTGAGCTGGTGGCAGCATATCAGCCTGCAGACTGGTTCCGCCTGGACGCCAATGCTACCTTCTCCGCGAATAAGATAGTAATAGACGGCAGCAAGAAAGATCTGGCTCTGTCTCCGGCAGCGATAGCCTCTTCAGTCGCAACCTTCAGGATTGCCAAGCGTCTGGAGCTGGCCACCACTGTAAAATTCGTAGGCAAGCAATATATCGACAACACCGGCAGCGAAGCCAAGACTCTTCCGCACTACACTGTTGTGAGCCAAAGCGCTTCATTCAGTTTCACCAAGAACGTAAAATTGTCTATTTTTGTAGACAATTTGCTTAACAAGAAGTATGTGGCTGACGCCTGGGCCTATGGTGACGAAGTGGGCTATTATCCCCAGGCTCCCCGCAACGGAATGGTCAAGCTCTCATTTGCGTTCTAAAAGACTGGCTCATGATAATAATTGCCGACAGCGGCTCCACAAAAGTTGATTTTCGTGTCATAGACGATAGTGGCAAGGTACGCAAGGCTGCATGCAGCGGGATGAACCCCGTCTACGTCAGCCAGGCTGCCATGCAGGAGGCCCTGACGGCCCAGCTGCTGCCCATCTGCGGCAAGAAGGTTGATACCGTCTGGTTCTATGGCGCCGGAGTGATAGGGGAGGCTGCCGACAAGGTGCGCGGCGCTTTCGCCGAAGTCTTCGACTACGACCTGATATATGTAGAATCTGACATGCTTGGAGCTGCCAGGGCGCTTTTCGGCGACCGCGCAGGCATTGCCTGCATCCTCGGCACCGGCTCCAACAGCTGCTACTTCGACGGCCGCAAGATAGTCCGCAACGTGCGTTCCGGCGGTTTCATCCTCGGCGACGAGGCTGGCGGGGCAGACCTCGGCAAGAGGCTGCTGAAAGCAGTCGTGAAAGGCCTGCTTCCAGAACAGCTCCAGAAAGAGTTCGACGAGCGTTACCATCTCGACTATGCCGCGATAGTGCGCCATGTGTACCGCGAGCCCGAGCCGAGCAAGTTCCTGGGTTCTTTCTCTCCCTTCCTGGAAGAGCATCTCGACCATCCTTATATAAACGCTCTGGTTACAGGCGCTTTCAAAGATTTTATCCGGATGAACGTGATGCAGTATGACTGCTATCATCTGGACGTGAGCTTCATAGGCTCGGTGGCGACGGTGTACAAGGACATACTGGCCAGATGTCTCGACGATGCTGACATAAGGCTCGGAACAATAATGCGCAGCCCTATTGACGCCCTTGTGGAATACCACACACGCCGTAGGGAGCAGGAGGCCAGGACCTCCGAAGAATTGATGGACAAGGCAGTGGCTACGCTTATGGCCCGCACTGGACTGAAAGACCGCGAGCAGGCCCGCAAGCTGCTGCTGAAGTACGGCTCGGTGGCGAAGGCCGCAGAGAATTGCAAGTAATATGTTCAAGAACGAATACGGATCGAAATTGCTGGCGGATGCTGTGGAAAGCCTGGCGTCTCTGCCCGGCATAGGCCGCAGAAGCGCTCTGAGGCTGGCATTGCACCTGCTGTCCGAACCCGTCCCCAATGTAGAGAGGTTTGCCTCGTCGATAGTGGATTTTCGCAGGAACATTCATTTCTGCCCGAAATGTCACATGCTGAGCGACGACGGCAGCTGCGCCTTCTGCGACGATGCCAGCCGCGACCGCCGCACAGTATGTGTGGTGGAAAGCCATGCTGATGTGCTAAGCATCGAGAACACCGGGCAATATCACGGTCTGTATCATGTCCTGGGCGGCATAATTTCTCCGATAGACGGAGTGGGTCCCGGCGACTTGACAATAAAGGAGCTGGGCGAAAGGGTGGCCGCCGGAGAGGTCGAAGAAGTGATCCTCGCACTGAGCACATCTATGGAAGGGGAGACCACTGCTTTCTACATCTCGCGCCAGCTGGCTCCATACAATGTTAAAATGACCGCCATAGCGCGCG
>JAFZKU010000077.1 GCA_017551785.1 Bacteroidales bacterium
AAGGGCTTTCTTCTTATTGTCTGTCATAATCGCTTATGATTTCTAGCAATTTCTTATTCTCGGCGGGGGTTCCAACTGTGATGCGCAGGCAGCCTTCGCAGCCTTTTGTAGTCGAGCGGTCCCTCACGATCAGCTCGTCGGCGATCAGGCGGTCGTAGAGCTCGCGGGCGCGCTTCACCTTCACCAGCAGGAAGTTTGCGTCGCTAGGATACACCTTCTCCACACAGCGGAACTTCGGCAGCTCGCGCGCCAGCATGTCGCGCTGCACCTTGAGTTCCCCAATCTGGCCTGTTATGTCCTTCTCCAGATTCTTCTCGGCGAAGCCCAGAGTGTCCGTGCCGATGTTGTAGGGATATTTCACCTGTTTGAAGATCGACACCACCTTCTCGTCTGCAATGGCAAGGCCCACACGGAGGCCGGCCATACCGTAGGCTTTCGACAGGGTCTGCAGCACGATCAGGTTGGGATATTTGTCGATATATGTCTTGAGGCTGCCTTTGTCTGAGAAATCTACGTAAGCCTCGTCTACCACTACCATTCCGTCGAAACGCTCTACAAGCTGCAGCAGCTGCTCCGGTTCGAATGCGTTCGCAGTAGGGTTGTTGGGCGAGCAGAGGAACATCAGCTTCGAGTGGCTGTCGGCAGCCGCCAGCAGCTCCTCCACCGGCAGTGAGAAATCCGGCCTGAGAGGCACGCTGCGGAACTCAACGTCGTTTATGGCGGCACAGACGCTGTACATGCCATAACTGGGTGCAATCGCGATGGCGTTGTCGATGCGCGGCTCGCAGAACACGCGGTAGCACAGGTCGATGGCCTCGTCGCTGCCGTTGCCCATGAACAGACGCTCGGGCCTTACGCCCTTCAGCTCAGCGATTCGTGTACGCACCTTCTCTTTCTGAGACGGCGAGGGATAACGGTTCAGGCCGTTCTGATACGGGTTCTCGTTGGCATCCAGAAAGATGCCCAGAGCGCCCTTGTACTCGTCCCTTGCGGTCGAATACGGTGTCAGGCGGGCGATGTTGGCCCTCAGCAGGCTCGTTATGTCAGTCTTCATTCCTTCTTTCTATTTTGTTGTTGTACAACCTCACCTTCACGGCATTCCCGTGAGCTGTCAGTCCTTCGGCGTCAGCCATGCTGATTATAACGTTGCTGAGCGACAGAAGGCCTTTCTTCGAGAGCTCCTGATAAGTGATGTAGTGCAGGAAGCTGTCGAGGCCCACTCCGCTGAACGAAGCGGCCCAGCCCATCGTGGGAAGGGTGTGGTTCGTGCCGGAAGCATAGTCTCCCGCGCTTTCGGGAGAATACGGGCCGATGAAGATGCTGCCTGCCGCAGTGATACGGTCGGCCACGCTCCAAGGGTCTTCCATATTGATGATGAGGTGCTCAGATGCATAGCCGTTGGCAAACTCTACCATAGTGTCGACATCGTCGAAGACCACAATGCGGCTGTTCTCCAGCGCCCGCTCTACTATCTCCCTGCGGGGAAGCTCCTCAGTCTGGGCTTCAACTTCCATATAGACCTCGTTGGCCAGGATCTCGTCGTTGCATACCAGGATGGCCTGGCTGTCGGGGCCGTGCTCAGCCTGCGAAAGCAGGTCGCAGGCCACGAACGAAGCCCTCGCGTTCTCGTCGGCCATCACCATCACCTCAGACGGGCCGGCCGGCATGTCGATGGCCACTCCGCTTGCGCTGACAGCCTGTTTAGCCTTGGTGACGAAACGGTTGCCCGGGCCGAATATCTTCATGACCTTCGGAACGGTCTCAGTGCCGTACGCCATAGCGGCGATGGCCTGCGCTCCGCCGATCTTGTAAATCTTATTGACTCCGCACACCTGGGCTGCATAGAGCACCGCCGGGTTCACCTGTCCGTCCTTGCCGCAGGGGGTGCAGAGTACTATCTCCTTACAGCCTGCCAGCTTGGCCGGGATGGCCAGCATCAGCAGCGTTGAGAACAGCGGCGCGCTGCCTCCGGGGATGTACAGTCCCACCTTCTCGATAGGAATGGCTCTGCGGCGGCACACCACTCCGGCCATGGTTTCGACCTCGACCGGCACCGGGGTCTGCGCCTGATGGAACTCGCGGATGTTGCGTGCAGCGGCATTTATAGCCCTCTGCAGCTTGGCGCTGACAAACTCTTCAGAAGCTGCGATCTCTTCTTCAGTCACCTGCAGCACATCGGGGCAGAATCCCTCCACTTCCGTGGCAATCTGCCTGATTGCGGCGTCTCCGCCCTCTTTTACCTTCCGCAAAATGTCGTTCACTATGGCGGCTATGTCGTCGTCATTGCTAGAAACGCGGGCCATCAGTTCGGGCCACTGCTCTTTCGGAGGATTTACGAATATTTCCATCACGCAATAACTTTATCAAGGTGCAATACAAGGATGCCTTCAGCTCCGAGGGCCTTCAGCTTTTCTATCTTGTTCCACATTCCCACTTCTTCTACCACAGAGTGCAGAGAGCACCAGCCTTCGGCTGCCAGCGGCATGACTGTAGGGCTGCGCATAGCGGGCAGGATCTTCACCGCCTCGGACACCTTGTCGGTGGGAATGTTCATCAGGATATATTTCTTGCCGCGGCTGTCTATTACAGCGTCGAAGCGGAACAGCATAGACTCCAGCAGTTTGCGCTTCGCAGGGCTCATCTTCTTGTTGGCAATCAGCACGGCCTGGCTGTCCACAACAGTGTGCACTTCCTTCAGTCCGTTGGAAATCAGAGTGCCGCCGGAAGACACTATGTCGAATATGGCGTCTGCGATTCCTGCTGCGGGAGATATCTCCACAGAGCCCAGGATTACGCGGATCTCGGCGTCGATGTCGTTCTCGTCAAGCCATTTGCGCAGCACCTTCGGGTATGAGGTTGCTATCTTCTTGCCGTTGAAAAACGCCGGGCCGGTGTATTCCTGCTCCTTGGGTATCGCGAGTGAGATACGGCAGTCGCCGAAATCCATCTTGCGGACCACTTCCACGTCGGCCTCCGACTCCAGCACCTCGTTCAGCCCGACTATACCGATGTCGGCAGAGCCGTCGGCCACTACGCCGGGGATGTCGTCGTCGCGGAGGTAGAGCACCTCCATGGGGAAGTTCGCGGCCTTCGCCAGGAACTTGCGTTTAAGCTCGTCTATCCTTATTCCCGAATCTTTCAAAAATGCCAGGCTGTCTTCGCTTAATCTGCCCTTAGCCTGAATAGCTATTCGCATCAAATTGCTCATATCTGTTATCGTATTATTCTAAACAAAAAAGCTTACTCCGTGTAAGAGTAAGCTTTTGCGTATTTGTAGCAGAACTATATGCAAAC
>JAFZKU010000010.1 GCA_017551785.1 Bacteroidales bacterium
CGCATCTTCTACCTCCGCAACCTGACTGGTAAGAAGGCCCGCATCAAAGAGAAGAAATACGTAGCGAAACCCGCTGAGTAATACTTCGGCCCCTTAGCTCAACTGAATAGAGCATCTGACTACGGATCAGAAGGTTACAGGTTTGAATCCTGTAGGGGTCACGAAAAAACCGCTGGAAGAAATTCCAGCGGTTTTTTTGTGACCCGGGGTCACCTATTTCTGACCCCTCCCTTAACGGTTCCCTCAGGGAACCAATTGTGCCCCTTGGGGTAGGTCCCGGCAACTCTTGGTATAGGTGGTGGCCTTCTTTGGGGTAGGTCCTCTGGAAAATGCCAGACCTACACCACTGGAAGTATCTGAAAGACCGATTCGTGGGATAGGTCCCAGCAGTTTCATCGGACCTACCCCAAAATATGGCAAGACCTACCCCAATTTTTCTTATCTTTGGAAAAAGCCACCTATGCTCCGCATCCCGACCCGCCACCTACTTTTCGTCAATGGCATCCTCTGGACGGCCATCGGGACCAAGATTGCGCTAATCGGGATCAAGGCATATCAGAGTCTGGAGGTCATCCCGTGGTGGTTCTTCCTGCTGTCGGCAGTGGTCTTCGCCGGCTTCTGGTTCATGTTCACCGGAGTGGTACGCAAGTACGCCGCCCGCATCATGGCCATGACCGAACCGAAGACTTCCATCTTCAAGACCTTCAGCCTGAAAGGCTACCTCATAATCGCCTTCATGATTACGCTGGGTATCACCCTGAAGCGCATCCCGCAGGTTCCCGACACCTTCATCGCCTGGTTCTACTGCGGCCTCGGCCCCGGACTCCTCTCCGCCGGCCTGCGCTTCATTCTCCGCTGGTGGAAAGCCCGTCCGGCCCGCGAAAGGCAGGTTTCCGGGGCCAGATGACTGTCCAGGGCCCGTCTGGCCCGCGAAAGGGCGGTTTCCGGGGCCAGATGACTGTTCAGCGCCGAGGTTTTCCTGGCCGGAAATAGCGAGCCACCCAAAGAGCTCGCTATTCTGGCCGGAGAAAACCTCATCCTCACCGCGGCCGGATGAGCTTCCGTACAAGAAGATATTCTCGGATGGCAGTGCGAGCCCCCTCCAGAGCTCGCACTGGCAGACGGGAAATATCTTCTTCTGTGCCGCTTGCTCTCTTCCGCCACTTCCGCAGCTCCACCCCCGGCCCAAAGAACAAGTCTTCCAATCCCACCCCTCCATACGCCCATGTCCAACCATTCTCCGCTCCGCCAACTCATTTTCTGGCCACGAAATGAATGGATGGGCCTCTGGATTCATTTCGAGGCCACTATTTGCTGGGAATCCCCTGTTTTTGGGACACGAAATGAATAAACGGGCACTTCCATCCATTTCGTGGCCCTCCGACAGGTGAGAGAAGTTTTCTCCCGCCCGGAAGGCGAGGAAAACTTCAGGAGGTTGTTTCCAGGCTGACGCCTAGAACAACCTCTTTAAATGTTTTGTTTGCAGGGCAGGAGGAAAGGTTGAAACAAGGTGCTGGGATGGGGTTATCTCCCGCCCAGAAGCAGGAGCTCTGGAGGGGGCTCCTGCTTCTGTTCGAGGATAACCCACCGTCCTTGCCCACAGAAGACCCGTCCGGCCCGCGAAAGGCAGGTTTCCGGGGCCAGATGACTGTTCAGGGCCCGTCCGGCCCGCGAAAGGCAGGTTTCCGGGGCCTAGAACCTCCACCCCAGCCCGCCGTGAGCGAAAGTCGCCACGGCGCCGATGGTGCATTCTATAAAGCCGTAGAAATGGTCGCCGCCGACACGCAGCGCAACAGGTGTCAGAGTCGGCACAGGAGTGGAACCGAGAGCCGGCGCATAGCCGAGGCCCACCCCGCTATAGAAAGTTGCCATATTCTCTGGATTCCACAGATGTCTCCAGTTGAGATTGACCGACCACTTGAAAGATGAATCCATCCACCCTGCAGGCTTACCGTCATGCAGGTTGTACCTTGGTTTCCCGTTAGGATCGATGCCGAAAACTGAATACTGTATCACCTTGTGATGACACCACGAGGTTCCTATCGTCAGCGTGAACTCATTCTTATCGGAAACTCTCATCACTCCGGACAGACTGACTACCGGATAGAAGGCGCTCTCCTTGTCGATTGACAAGCCTCTATCCGCCAAACGGTCGGCCGAGGTCATATAATCCATATAAAGCGGCGGTATTCCGGTGCCGACTTCTATGGAGTATCTCTTCTGGAAAGAGGACTCCTGGGCAAATGCGCACAATGCAATGCCCAGCAGGACTGCTATTGCCAGAAGACGCCTCATTACTTATGGCTGAGCTTAATGACAATCTCCCGCTCCCTGAGATCTGCGAGGGTAGTGTCCTTTGCGGCGTATTTACCG
Source organism: Bacteroidales bacterium (assembly GCA_017551785.1). GTDB lineage: Bacteria > Bacteroidota > Bacteroidia > Bacteroidales > UBA932 > Equibacterium. The sequence continues at coordinate 2,374 of JAFZKU010000010.1, forward strand.
TTCGGATCCTCGAAAGTCAGCAGCGGGCCTTCATAATCTCTCAAATAAGGTATGGCGACATCGCACTTGCCATCGACACCCGTAACTCCAAGTTCTGCAGCAGAGTCGTTGTCGAATTCCTGAGTGGCGACGCCCTTGACAATGATACCCTCTATCGGAGCACCTGTATCATCTGCGACCAGCGAGAATGTCATCGGAGCCACTCCGCCTTCACCGAACCACGAAGACTGGGGCGTACCGTAGCAGGCCTGCACCACAAAAAGCGCTGTAGTGAGGGACAAGCCTTTGAGAAGATTGCGAAACCATTTCATAGTATCTGATAATTTAAACGTTTTCTAAAGTCTTTGCATAATGACATTGAAGGGCATCCGCACAGTCTCCATGCCAGTTATGCATCCCGCCGCCGAGGCAGTTGCGCCATTCCCTGCAATTTTCGCACCGTCCCGTACGGGCCCAGCCGCGATTTCGGAACGGCTGGAAGCGTTCCTGCCAAACCTGCCACAGATTGTCCTGATATATGTTGCCTTGGCTGAAGCGGTCCCGGTCAATGTTGGGACAAGCGCAGATGCGGCCGTCGGCCAGGACAGAAGCGATGTTGACTCCGGCGTGGCAGAAGAAACGGCCGTCGCGGACCTGTTCCTCATAGCGTCCCAGATAGCCCTCGCAGCTGAACGTGACGCGCATAGGGCCGTCCTGAGTGCGCTTCTGCCTTATGAATTCCATAAGGGATACGAATTCTTCATCGGAAAGGAACATCTCCGGGTCGCTGACTGCCCTGCCTATGGGAATCACTGTGAACAGGCGCCACTGTTTCAAGCCGAGGCCGCAAAGCACTTCATACATCTGAGGCAGTTCGCCTATGTTGCGCTTGTTGACGCAGGTCACCACGTCACTGTTGAGACGCGGATCGCGGGCGAAAGCGCCGATGGCCCCCAGAGCCCTGGCGTAGCTGCCCGTAACTCCGCGCATCCATTCGTGGCTGGCCTCCAGACCGTCCAGGCTCACCGTGACTGCGCCCATCCCTGCATCCACCAGCTTCAGGTGCATCTCGTCATCGTAAAGCCAGCCGTTGGAGACGATGCCCCACTGCAGTCCCCGGCTGCGAAGCTCCTTACCTATTTCAAGAATATCCGGCCGCAGCAAAGGCTCGCCGCCGGTGAGAACAACAGTAAAGTTCTTAGGTATACGCTCCTTCGGTATTGTATCTACAGCCGCCAGGAAATCCTCGAGGGGCATGTCCTTCCCGCGCTCCGCGATGCCACAGTCACTGCCGCAATGACGGCAGCGGAAGTTGCACCGGGTGGTGCACTCCCAGAAGAGGTAGTTGAGTTCGTGGACTCTCACCTCGTTGTCTCGCAGCATACGGAAAAGCAGAGGATTCACGGCTGTATTATTATCTATCTATATAACTCAAAAGTACTCAAAATACGTCAAGAAAAAGAGAATAAAATAGCTACTCGCACTGGAACTTACCTCGTATAGAATTCTATAGTACGGACTATGGCCCGGCGGCAGACGGGGCAGAAGCTGTCGCACTCATTGATGCGCATGCGGCACTCCTGGACGGGGCGGTAGACGCCGTGAGTGGAATTGCCGGCGCCCTCGTACACTCCAAGCTGCTCATTCAGATAAGCACGCTGTTCAGCCGGCAAGGTCTGCCAGACCTTCCGGACGTCGACGCTGTCCAGAAGGGCATCAGCAGTCGTGGGGATGGGAGTACCGGCCGGAAGCATGTCAGCCCACTTGCTTTCAAAATCTTTCAGCGTGGTGATGTTCGGCTCCCACGGTTCGGTGTCGTCTGGATAGACCGGATCGTACTCATCGTAGGCATATTCGTCGGCCAGGCCGGCGAAGGCATGCCCGAACTCATGCACGAAGACGATGCCCGAAGTGGGATGGTCGCTGCAGGCCACGGACATATTGTTATAGATGCCACCGCCGCCATAGAGCGGAGTGTTCACCAGGATTATCACATGCTCGAACGGCACCGTCCCCAGCGCATCGTAGAGCTTGCGCATGGACGAAGTCGTGAGGTATCGGGCGCTGTAGAACGTATCGTAATGCGAAGCCACGGCGGTGTCGTGCCATACGCCTTCGCGGGGCACGCTGGGACCCTCTTCGGCAGAAGGCACGAAGACTGCGCGGATGTTGAATCGGTTGCGGTATGACACGTAAGGCTCCGTAGCGAAGAGGCAGTCGCGCACCAGTTTGGCAGCATCGGCATAGAACTTCTCGCGCTGGCCGGCCAGATAACCCTCGCTGATTACCACGAGATCCACGGCCTTATCGACAGAGCCACCCTCCTGCAGCATCCTCAGCTCCCCCTTCGACGACAGACTCGGCTGCCCGGCCTCATCACCCTGCACAGACCTGATCAGTATATCCGCCGGATCCACTTCATGCACTATCTGCGCCGCCACGGCAGCATGAGTGTCGAAGAGCGTCACCTCCACCGTCACAGGCTCGCGGGGGAACGGCACCTGCAGGCATATCTCGAAGGCGCGGGCGCGAGACTCGGCCTCGGGCGTAGCCAGCCACTCCTGAAACAGCGAAGAGAAGCCGTTCTTGTAGAGCAACTGTCCGGAGCGCGCGTCGCGGACTACGACCTGCCCGTTGCCCCTGAGCAGCAGTGTGTCCAGATTACTGCGACGCCCGGCCCATACAGAGGTCCGCAGCATGTCTTCCAGATAAATATCCTGGCGGGATGCATCACCTGCCAGCACATAGTCGAGCCGCAGAGTGGCATCCTCGAAGAATCCGTCGAAGGTCAGCTCGCGAGGCGGGAACACAGCCCCTGCAGGCTCCTCCCCCATCTCGAACTCCAGCGTGCCTCCTCTCATAATGCGACGATGTTTCAGGAACGGCCGCTTCAGCACCCGCCCGTTCAGAGTAACCTTCTGCACATAATCTCCCCTGCCGGAAGTAACTATGGTAAAGGTCCGCCCGTTCTCCAGATGCAGCACGGCATTTCTGAAGGCAGGAGCGCCGAGCGCATACTCGCCGCTGCCCGGACACACCGGATAGAAGCCCAGCGTGGCAAAGATGTACCACGCACTCATCTGCCCGGAGTCGTCGTTGCCGCTCAGCCCGCCCGGAGTGTTGCGGTATTCCGTAGCGATTATGTCCCGCACCGCAGCCTGAGTCTTCCAGGGCTGCGAAGTATAGTCGTAGAGCCACGCCACCTGATGGCAGGGCTCATTGCCGTGCCAGTAGCGCTTCTCGGTAAACATTGAGTCAAGACGTGCGATGAAGACCTCCTCCCCTCCCATCTCCTTGATGAGGCCGGGAACGTCCTGCGGCACATACCACGCATAGTGGGCCGGAGTGCCCTCAGTGATGAACGAAGTCTTCTGCAGATAATTGTCGTCGGTGAGGAAGCTGCCGTCGGCATAGCGGCCCTGCGGCCAGTGGGTGACGGGACTGAACACGTTGCGCCAGTTGCCGGAGCGCTTGCGGAAGCGAATCCAGTCGGCGAAATGCCCCAGCCGGCGGGCCATCTGAGAGAGGCACCAGTCGTCATAGGCATACTCCATAGTCCGGGATACCTGCTCCTTCTTGTGGAAGGCAAAAGGCACCTCGTCTTCCAGCGGCACATAGCCATACTGCAGATAAGATTGCAGCGCCCTGCGGCCCCGCCCGTCCTCATACAGGCTGTCGGAAGGCGTCTCGAGGGCATTCTGCCGCATCGCCTTGTAGGCCTTGCTGACGTCGAAGCCACGGATACCCTTGGTCCAGGCATCCACAATCATGCTGACGCAGTGGTCGCCTATCATTGCGCTGGTGTAGCTGCCCCAGCAGGGAAAGATGGGCAGCCAGCCGCCGCGGTCGTATTTGCGCAGCAGGGCATTCACCATCTCGGAAACCCGCGAGGGCTCGATTATAGTAAGCAGCGGATGCAGGGCACGGTATGTGTCCCACATCGAGAAATCGTCGTAATCCGCAGCCTCTCCGGCGTCGCTCACGGTGCGGGGAAGCAGCGACGCCCTCCACAGCGAGCCGTAGAAATGCTTCACCACCTCCTCGTCTGCCCCGTCCACATCGATAAGGGCAAAGCGGGCCTCCCAGATTGAATCGAGGTCAGCCTTGACGGAGTAGAAGTCCCAGCCGGGAATCTCGGCCGCAAGGTTGGCCCGCGCAGCCTCTATGCTCTTGAACGACGAAGCAGCCTTCACCACATGCAGGCCGCGGGTCTTGAAGCGTACCAGCACAGTCTCTCCTGGCACATATTCCACTACTTCGAACTCTTCGTCGCAAAGCACGGTAAAATGCCCGCTGAAGCCGGCAGGCCGGCCGCTGCCCTGATAGATGCGGTGCACAGGATTGCTGCCGGCAATCTCACGAGAGCCGTCGGCAGGGCGTTCCAGCACCCCTTCCTTCTCATCGCTGATGACGGTGATGCGCAGATATTCGCAGTCCTCGAAACGGAAGATGGCGCTGTGGCTGCGACCAGTCATCTCCCAGCCGCCAGCCGAATAATAAGAAGGTGTAGCGACCTCTGAAGAGTGGTCCAGCGGCAGAGGCTCCGAAGAGGGCAGGATGGCGAAAGAACCGTAGTCCTGGGTGGCACCACCGCTAAGCCAGTGGCTGGCCCTGAAGCCCAGCAGTTCGCTGTCCTCATAGTAATACGGGCTGACACCCTTGCGCTCCGTCTGACGGGTCTGCGGCGTCCAGAATGTGTGGCCGTGCGGCTCCGTGACGCAGGGTATGATGTTGCCATGCACCTCACCCCCGCTGCCGAATATACTGGCAGTGGGTGAGTCGCTTACAGCCGTCCCGACGCGGGTATCAACCCCGGAGACCGGTATGACGGCCAGCAGTATGGCTATGAGAAGACCGTGCATGCTGCTCTACCTCTGCCTTTGATATTCGCTGTCCAGAGGGAGGTTGGTAAAGGTAGGAGTAGCTACCGCGGCGGGTTGCCAGCCGTCGGCACGTCCGAACACTGTGAAGTCGATCACACCCAGCGGCTGAGCCTTCGGCCAGTCTGTGATGGTAAGGCGCACGAAGCGGGCCTGTACGGCCGGGAAGTCCTCATAGAAGGTGTCGCGGGGAGTGTCATTGCCAGTGCAGTCGAGGGCGGTGGTGTATTTCTCTCCGTCCATGGACACTTCCAGCTTGAACTTGTAGACCGGCAGAGCTCCGCCGCCGCGCATGCCGCCGAAACCGCGGCGCGCACCGCTGCCGAAGAGTATACGCATGCCGTCTACCTTGAAGAGCTGAACCACGTCGAAACGGGTGGCCGGAGACAGTTCGATGGTGAGCTGAGGGGCCGCATCGTCAGCTGCGGGACGCCAGATAGTGCCACTGAAGTCATCCACTGCGTATGCTGCAGGGAAGCCCTCCTGCTCTGAAGAACACTTCGACAGGGCGTTCATAGCCAGCATCTTGTTGATGGTGACGGGGATTGAAGGGAGCTTGTCTGGATCAGCCTTCACTCCCGGGGCCGGCTGGGGGCTGTCAGTCACAGTCACGCTCATCAGGCCGTCCTCGTCGAAGGTGACGCGGTCCATGCCGATGCGGCGGCCTCCCGGAGGGTTCGAAAGCACTATGGTGTAGAACTGCCACCACTCGCCGTCGGGAGCCTGCACGATAGAGCCGTGCGCAGTGCCAGTCACAAGGCCTTCGGTCTTGCGCAGCAGCGGGTTGTTGGCTGCGTAGGTGTAGGGGCCGAGCGGAGAAGTGGCTGTATAGTAACCTTCAGCATAAGTCTTCCACTGAGTGCCGGAGGCAGAATATTCCAGATAATAGATGCCATTGCGCTTGATGACCCAAGGACCCTCGATCCAGGCCACGCCGGGATATTCGTTCTTCTCGCCGTAGCGCTCCCAGGCGTGCATCGGGTTGAAGCCGAAAAGATGCACCGGAGTGCCCACGAAGGTGGTCAGGTCATTCGGGTCGAGCTTGACGCCGTAGATGCCGCTGATGCCGCGGCCGGGCCAGAACAGATAAGGCTGGCCGTCGTCATCCACGAAGATCTTGGTGTCGAAACCGCCGTTCCACCCCTGCTCCACCGGACCTGTGTTCTTGAAGGTGCCGAGGTTCTCGAAGGGTCCGAGAGGGTTGTCTGCCACATAGAGGTTGTCAGTGTTGCCGGAGAGATAGAACTTGCCTTTGTACTTGACGATGTCGGGGGCAACGGGAACTCCCTGAACGTAGTGGAACTCCCAGTTCAGCAGGTCGTCAGACACCCAGGCGCCGCCGCCGGTGCAATACATGTAATACTTGCCGCCTTCCTCAAGGACGGTAACGTCGCCGGAAGCGCTGCCCCCCTGCCCCATCGGCATCGGGAGCGGATTGCAGTAGCGGGGCTGAGCCATTGCGGTTGCTGCGCAGAGCAGGATTGCAGCCGCCAGAAAGATCTTCGTTTTCATGAGATGAATGGTTTCTGTATATACTATATATATAAAGGTAGCGATTATCTGCAAAAAGTTTTAACTTTCTTCGTCGTTAGTGTAGTTTTTCAGACGAATCTGCGTCTAATGTGCAAAACAAACAAGACAGACAATGACAGAACGAGAATTTGAAAACATCGTAAGGGAGCACAAAGGCACCATCTACACAGTGTGCTACATGTTCTCGAACGACCGCGACGAGGTGGCAGACCTCTTCCAGGAAACTTTGATAAACCTCTGGCGGGGTTCCGGAACCTTCCGAGGCGACAGCGCGCTGAACTCCTGGATCTGGAAAGTAGCCCTCAACACATGCATTTCCTACGACCGCAAGCGCAAGCGCGGCATCACTACCGAGCCTCTCTCGATGAACATCGACCTTTTCGACGACACTGCCGAAGAGAACCGTCAGATCACTCTTTTGAGAGACCGCATCGGCAAGCTGGGCCCCTTCGACCGCGCGATAGTCCTGCTCTGGCTCGAAAACCTCAGCTACGAAGAGATCGGCCAGATCGTGGGAATCTCTCCCGGCAATGTCTCAGTCCGTCTTGTCAGAATCAGAGAACAACTTAAAAAGATGCAGTAATTATGGAAACCAACGATATCAACCTCCGTGAAATGCAGGAGCAGATGAAAGTGCTCCGAGAGAAACTCGAAAACGAGAAAGTCATCAACCAAAGGATAATGCGCAGGACCTGCAGCATGACAGCAAACCGCCTGAAAGTTAAAGCCAACGCGCCCATCCTCTTAGGAGTGGCTGCAATCCTGCTGTCCCCTTCATACCTCCAGCTTGGAGCGTCGCTCTATACTGTAATAATCACCTGCGTACTGATGCTCGTCTGCATAGCAGCTACTATCATCTGCAACCGCCACATACCCAGCATGGACAGCGACCTGGTGACGGCAGCCGAGGAACTCACCAAGTTCAAGAAGTTCCACGCCGAGTGGATCAAGTTCGCCCTTCCAGCCGTCGTAGTCTGGGTAGGAATTGTTGTATGGGACGTCCTCAGGGGCGCTGAAATGAGCCAGACGCAGAGCATCGCCTTCCTCTGCGGCGTCGCAGTCGGCGTAATCCTCGGCGGCCTTCTTGGCCTCAAACTCCGCCGCCAGCAGATGGATGCTGCCGACGAATTGCTGGAGCAGATCGAGGAGCTGAAGAGAGGGTAGAAGGTCTCGAGATAACAATAGCTCCCTTTGACGATATGTGCCAAAGGGAGCTAATTATTTAATAATGGTTTGATTACTCGTAGTAACCGTAGTTAATAACAATTTGAGAAATTTGATTGGGAGTACTTCCGGCTGCCATAGTAATCGTTACTGAGGTATCACCTGCTCCTGTGGCTGTACTAGATGCAGTCCATGTTTTCTTATCACTTGACATACTACCTATTGAAGCGCTTACTGTTCTATCATTTCTACGATAGGTAATTGTAGCGCTAGTCAACTTACATCCATAAAGAGTAGAATTTGCTGCTGATAATACAATCGTACCAGCAGCTGAGGTTGATCCTATCTGCATATAATAATTATTACCATTCTTAACACCAGTAGTATTAGTGAAATCTATAGTAATATTGGATGATTCATGGTAGAAACCTCCTTCCGCATTATTATAGTTCGATGAACTAACGGTAAGCGTGATACTTCCTGTTTTCCATTCTTTGAAATGTAGTGTAGCAGGATTTGATGTGGTGGCATCTACAAGCTCAGAAAGCATTGCTGTTGCAGTGACATACTTATATCCATTATTGTAATAACGATACCAGAAATACACAACAGCATCGTCATTAACCAAAGTGAATTTATTCATATTCATTGTCAATGCACTATTATTCAAGTAAGAGTTCGAAAAATATGAGCCAGTAAAATAATCGTACGATGACGTATTGTTCACATACACATATGTACTATTACCTGTCGTGAAATTTGAGGGATTGCCTGTAGATACATTTCTGATATAGACCGCATTCTTCGGTACCGTGAAGGAAGTTTCACGATTAATGGTCTTAGAGGCTTCGTTATAGTTGTCGCTACTGAGAGTGACAGTGCCGGAGCTGAAGCGGGTTGTAGACTTCAGAGATATCGATTGTGAAGTGTTAGTGTTGTTAGGCGTGAATGTGTATGTTCCGTCGCCGTTATCAAACATTCTGGAGTCTGTGCCATTGAGTGTCAGGCCGGACATCGCAATCGTAATAGGTTCTATCAGACCGTCTACATATTGGAAACTGAACGTTGTTGTCTTGTTCAGGCCCAGTGGAAGAGTAGAAGGATTGCTGAATGCAAGATTACTGAATGAAGCCCCCTGGATAGTGATAGCTGAAGATGCCAGAGATGCATAAAGCAGAGGATTATCGGAAAGATTGGCAGTCGAGAGCGTAACCATGCCAGATGAACCGATTGCTCCCGTAGCTTTGAGTGCAAGGTTTACAGTTGCCATCGTACTTGTAGGGGTACCGGTACCGACATAATAGAGGTAAGTATTACCGCTTGAGTGCACTAGTCCTGTTGTCACCGGAGTCTCACCATCATCCTGATATTGAGGCGTGAAGCCATTTAGAGTGACTGTCATGATGGGAGGAAGCACCCTATTTGAGGTTGACAGACCCTTTTCCCTTGCCTGCTCAGCACTTGAACTCTGATTAAGAGCATTGGTCGGATCCCACCATACTGTCGTTGCCGAGCTGTGGGCGCTATCCATTACGAAGGTAAACGTAGTGTTTCCATTGCGATAGATAGTAGTGGGTACAGTACTCCATGTGAACAACCTCTGAGAATAATTGTAGAACAAGTCGCTGGCCTGTGCATCTTTGAAGAAACGGTTCTTAACGTAAATGGTGCTGGCATTCTGGGCTACAGTCGTCTTGAAGTGGCAATCAAAGACTTTCCATGTCTTACCATTTTCCGTAACCGTCCCCAGCGCATCGTATTGCGCCTGGGTAAGTGTCTTCACGAAATAGTAGGCTGGACCATCATGATTTTCGATCGTCGATGTACCATAGGCAACAGGCATGACATCTCCATTCGGAGTCAAGCTGTAAGCATCAGCTTCTATCGTAAATTCAAGAGGGAATACTGATCGGGAAAGACCGGTAGGAATCTTTATACGAAGCACTTCCTGCTCCCCGGCTTTCTCGGCAACATATTTCTGCTGACAGTTCACGATTAGATCCTGTCGCGGAGACGTCTTGATTACTACGTTTCGGCTCATCTCCCTGTTGTCATAGATACCAGTCACGTGAATAGCCATAGAACGTTCCTGAGTGAAGTAATCATCTTCATCTTTGTATGATTCACTAAGCTCATACTTGATCATACCCCACTTTTCAATATTAGGATCATTGATCTCCGTCGTTGCTTTTACCCATCTGTTGTTGGAACGGACGAAAGGAACAGCCACATTGTTCTCCTTTACTATCCACACCTTATAATTGTTTCCCTCAGTCTTGAATGTCAAAATATTCTGACTTGCTGCTTCTGAAGTAGTGAGTTCAGTAAATGCACCAGTATTGGCATTGTAAGAACCCACTTTTATTGTAACGAGTTCATTACCTTCCTGGTTGGCAGTATAATTATCATCTGTAATATTGGTAGGGATATAACGGAACATCAAAGAGTCAGTCTGCGGCTGGACATAGAACTGCTCTGTGAAAGAAGTACCGATGCTTGACTTACCATCGGATATGTTTATAAGGTTCTGGTAGGTAGGGTCTCCAGAAACAGTTGCTGAAGATGCCTTGGACGCCTTGTTGATATCCGTTTCACCAGTTCCAGCTTCAATACTAAGCAGATGGACAGTATATGTCTGATTACGGAGCAGCGGGATCGAAACACCTTCAGTATTCACAATATCCAGTGCATAATATTTATCACCTTCGCTGACAGGATTATTAGGATCTGTGCAATCAAACCTCTCCGCTTTAATAATCACGCGTGTTGCACGGCGGGAAGCATTAGGAATCGTACGCTCATAGACAAAGAGTACATTCTGTGTCAAATCGGATGAGTTCCACGTCTTCATATCAGCGTCCGCGGGAATCTGGACATCCGTATTGCCGACGTAATAATTATATGACTGATCTGAGGGAGAATAACCTTCGTAATTAAACGGGGCGGATGTGAGAAGAGTATCTGATGCATTATTAGAATCTATCGAATATCTCTGATAATTCATGAAGAAGCTTTCGTAGTATACTCTCGTGGTATTATCCTCATCAGACACTTCCGGTATTGGTACACCCACAACATTGGATGAATATGGAGCAGAAAGAATCGGCGCTATCACACCTTCTGACGGAGCATATGCCAGGGCGAATTTCTTAATCACAACTTCCTGCTGACCATTGTAGATTGGAGTAAGGTTTCGCAGATATACACGAGCGAAGTTTCGTACAAGCACAATCGGGTTCGGAAACTGATTGGTGGTCGCAGTTGTAGGAATCCATACACCTTGGTTATTCTTCTCTGCCCTTATACCGTTAGGCAGTATGATTTTCTGCCAATAACCGTCGTTATATGATTCGGAAAGCTGGGAACGAATCTTGGAAAGCACATTCTCTTCATTATCAGAACTACCCGAGATAGGCGGGCTCGTGCGGACAGAAACGGGACAGTTCGCGATGAAATGCAAACGCAGACGGCTGTCGCTGACAGTGAAAGATGCTGAGAGCGTATAAATAGTACTACTTGTAGTGTCGTAATTGGCTGTAGCTGACTGGACCGTCGCTTTCACCCATTCATTAAAATAGCCGCTGCCGCCGAATACAGCAACATAGAAGCCGTCAGGATCAATGGCCGGAGTATTGCCCATCGCCTTCGTTTCCTCACTGTCGGTGGGAATCGCCACCTGGAATGAGACTGTCACTTTCTCACCCTCAGGGGTATTGCCAAGCACCATTCCAGGCTCGTCAATAAGGTTGCAGCCGGCAATCATTGCCAGCGAAGCAAACAATATGTAGATGAATCGTCTCATTGCTTTACAACATTATTACGGGCTTCGTCGCCCCATGTCCATTGTGTCTTGGTGGCAGTTTCATGAGCAGTATCACTCCAGAACCATTCGTCATATACGCAACGGGTCCAATGCTTGCCGGAGTTATAATTGCTGGCCTGGGAAATTGTACAAGTTTCTACATTACCATTCGTCAGAGGGAATACAACTCCATTCGCGCTCCAGTATCCACCTGCACTCATCTGACTTTCGGCTGAGAATAGCGCGGGAATTTTATTCTTTTGCGACAATGTTATCATATAGAAAACTTCTGCTTCCGTAGGAAGTCTCCATCGACCTGCAGGATATCCATCTTCTTGATAAACTGCACACCGCCATATGGCATCATTGCGGACCATAGAAGAAGATGTACCAAAGGAAGAAGCGATACGGAAACTTGGCGCAACGAACACTTTGTGGTCATCATCTTCTGCTGCCGGATAATAATTAGCCATTTTTCGGTCTGTACCTCCTGCGATATCAGCTCCAGTTGCAAAATCACTGGCGGATTTACCAGAAGTGGTGGCAACCGGGCTGCTCTGGCGAGGATCGCCGAGAACATATCCGCTCAAAGCACCTTCTGTCGGCAACACAGATGTCTCGACAATATACATATTGAAGTTGGTGTTGGTACGGTTTGTATTCATACTTGTGTTGGTACGTGTACCGTTGATGAATACATAACCATCTTCAGCAGTGTGTCCTGTTCCGCGGCCAGTTCCCGATGATAGTATATCTCCAGTATCACTATTATGTTGCGGCCTGATGATAATTGACGGACGCTGCTCTATAATAACATCTGTAAAGTAATTGTCAGCATCATTCAGATGCCGGATGCGGAAACGCATCGTATAGGGCGCCACATCGAAGTCATTACTTGACATCGTACGGTTCAAAGTATGACTGACTGTAATGGATTCACGCCCACCAATTGAAATTGTCCATCCGGATGCACTGACCACAGGGGTCGGAGGGTCATTCTGATAATTCGGACGAACGGCGTTTACGGCAGAAGTATTGAGTGTATTGAGATAAGGATTATATATGTGCAATTCAGACTCCGTGTAATTAGCTTCATTATTGATATGTGCCGGCTTGTACGCATTGCTTTCATCGACATTGAACCCGACCACTTCCACATCATGGCTGGACTGTATGGGTATTGTCAGCACATCTTCATCATAAAGTATATACTCAGTAGTGGGGACATTCAGATATCTGGCCGTAATAACCGTCGCGGGGACAGAAGTAACGCTGGTAATCTGCTCAGCAGTAGCATTATCCATCACGCCTTGCCAGTCTGCTATCGCATAATGTATATCCACTTGCGGAGGATCGGCCTGCTCAGTACCAAGGATCTGCACGTCAATGGAAATGTGATACCAATGGTTGCGCAACAGTTCATTGCCATGGAATGGAATTTTATAGAAATACTTCCTTGTAGTATTGCCGTATGTCCACGGGATAATGAGTTTCATGTACGGCTCCATCGCGGAGCTGGTCTCCCAGGCGCAGGGATAGGTGTAGAAGGGTTTCGCTCCGTCGTGTTCGGTTGAGAAAACCGAAAGGGTTTGAGTTCCGTTCGGACGTTGACGCTGTTTAGTCGTACCTGTGTCATATAGCACTTTGTCGACATACTGAGAATAGACTACAGGTTCTCCTGAGCCATAGGTAACTGACGCTGTGGCCGGCATGTCTACAGGTTCAGCCCCAAGAGTAGCCTTTCGCATGGCATAAACCATATATACCGACATATTGCTGGTATCAGGAGTCCATCCTCCTTCAATATTCGGAGATACCGTAACATCGAAGGTAACTTTTGCTGCCACTCTGGCAAGACCGATAGTAGCATAAACAGGGGTCTGACCTTGTGCGCTTCCCAGAGTTACTTCCTGCTCTCCAGTCATAACGAAGCTGGCCTGAGGGAGTGTCTCCCATGTCGGGGCAGGAAGAAGAGAACCCTTGATGTCTGATATTGTCCTGCTGCCTGCCGTTCCGGAGTAACTACCAGAGAAATTGGCCACAACGAATACGCCACAATGAGCTCCGGCCGCTATTGTTCCGAATATTCCTTCGATATCGTTGGGGTTGGTCTCAATCTGCACCAGATTACCTGAGCGGATAGCACCAAGCACTTCCTTGGTAATCTGACCCGTAGTCTCATCGTAGAAGAAAATATCTATGGTATTGGAAACCAGATTCTCGTTCAAAGCGCTGTCTCCATCAAGGGTGGCCTTGGTCTGAGAATCCTCCAGATAGAGATTGAGTACAATGCCTCCCTTGGCTGTATCGATGAAACCAGTTTCAGGGACACAACCGGAAAGCAGCAAGGCTACCAATGTGAGTAATAATATTCTAGTTCGCATCGAGTACAAGTCTTATATTTTTTCTATTGAATTCTGAGTCGGCATCGTGCCATTCCCCGTTAAAGAAGATTGCTACATTGAAGAACAGGGTCTGGGTCGAGCTCGGTGAGAGATCGGGATTCACACTCACGGTAAACTCCGCCTTGCCGTTTTCAGTATTGACGTCGATGTCTCCGGAGGTGGGTTCAATGACGAAGTATTGTGCCGCGGACATAGGATATGCAGTCACCTGCCAGCGGCCTGATGTGGGCGCTTCGATGTAGAAACGGCCTTGGAGGACTTCGTTGCGGGTGGTGAATCGCATGGTCTTGGCAGACCATTCGTCGGTTGTAGGTTCCACTATGTATTGTTCTGTGGTAGGGTTGTAGCGGTAGAAGGCAAGCACACCATCCTTGAAAGTACCACTTCGCGCCGAAATAGAGCGGTTTGAATAGTCCCAGTCGTATTCCTCATACTCCCAAGGAAGCACTCTGGTGTATATGTCGAGAGAACTCTTCTTGAACTGGAGGGTGAACTCATACTTGACTCCGGCATCCATACCGGTCGAATTGGTTTTGAAGAAGTTCTGTTTGTTCAGCACGACATGGGCAGTCAGTTCGTCGGAATCGCTGATGACTGTTTCGTTATTTACTTCCCTTATTGTGCGGACCTTGTAGACAATTTCCAATGACGCCGGTGTGGTCGCATCCGAGAGTTCCGCATAGGTCTGGGGCCACATCAGAAGGAAGTTCTGCATAAGGATATTCTCTATTTTCGCATCCTTGTTGACAAACTCGTATCCATAATCTTCTCCGCTATAAGTATAAAGCGGAACATCTACAGACGACAGATTAGCATTCTGGACAGTAGGAGTCGCTGTCTTGAAGTCGATAGTGGCGCTGCGGCGGTTCTTCATGCCGGTGAGGGTTACCGATTTGATTACAACTGAGTTGCCGGAAGTGTTCATCACCGTCAACTTGAATGCTGAGAACAGGTGTTTCAGCTGCATGGGCACTACTGAGCCGGGAACACGGGTAGCAGCATCGATGCTGACGACATCCGAATAAGAGAAGTCGAACTGAGGAGTATAACCGCTCACAACCATATCCTGCGAAGGGCCCATGGTTGTCGTCGGGATAGAAAGGACGCGGGTAGATTCGTCAAAATAAGGCTGTCCGTTGCCGAATAGCTGGGTTATATCCATACTCGGGATATAATTACCATCAGCTGCCAGCCATCCGAAGAAGCTGTGAACGCCGCTCTTAGTCCACGGATAAGTAGTGGCAGGGTCGCAGTAAGGCCAATAAGTAGTTGTCTGCGAATCAAAGGCGATCTTGTTAGTGAAGTACTTCACCGTCTGGCTTGAAGTGACCGGACTACCATTGATCTGGCCGTCGAAACCGGAGATATAGTCATATACCTTGATCTGCGTACCGTTCTCCGAAAGGTTGTTGGAATTGATAAGAGCCTTCGTCGAAAGGATCGACGGCGCAAACACGATATCCTCCGCCGGCTCTTTCTCCAGAGGGTCCGTGGGGTCCAGTGTCTCCACACGGGTGCAACTCTGCAGCAGCGCCAGCAGACAAACTGTCAGCCCGATCGCTAAGCTTCTAATATATATAGGTATCTTTTTCATATTTGTGACCTGGAGCGGTATCACCCGCTCCAAGCCTATAAGGTTCTTCAACTTACATGCCAAGTGAAATGTCGATGTTGGTTCCGTAAGTCTTTGCTTCCCAAGCGTCAACTGCAGGGTCGAAGGTGATCTGCTGACCGGCAGGGCCAAGGGTGATGTTGTAAGTGACGAACTGGTTCATCTGCCATGCGAATACAGAAGTGTTGGCGTCGCCGCTGTCGATAAGAAGGTCGGCTGAGAACACTTTGTCGCTCTGAGTCAGATAAGGATCAGAAGGATAATTCTCAGGATATACCCAATCATTGTTGGCATCCTGAGTTGCTGTCATACGATAAGCCTTGATAGTGACTTTGAGGCTGATCTTCTGCTGGTCAGCAACAAGGGTCTGAGGAAGTGCATAGAACGGACCGATTACAGTCTGACCCTGGTTGGGAACGAGGTTGCGCAGCTGAACATCCTTATAAAGAGTATTATCTGTGTCGTTAGTGATGGTCTTATCAGCATTCCATACTTTGTATCCATCAGTGTCCTCAGGTTTAGTCCAGGGAATGATGCCGTGATCAGTGCCTGAGAGGGTGAGTACGCAGCTACCTTTGGTGTAGAGACCTGAGAGAACTACCTGAGAAAGTGATACTTCCCATTTGGTCTTTGTGTGGCTGACGGCATCTTCTTTCTCATTTTCGCCGAGGATCACATTGATCTTAACCTGGGCACCGGCGTGACGGAAGAAAGTGGGAACACCACCGCGGGCGCTTACACCATCTTCAACCTGGTTGGCATTGTCAGTATAGCCGACAGCCTTGTCAGCATACATGAAATCGGTCTGGTTAGCAGTAAAGTCAATGTCGCTGTAAGTAATTTTGTTCTGCTGAACGGCAGGAACACCTGTATTGACAGGATAGTAGCAGAAGAAATCTACAGCCTGATTCTTAGGCCAGTAGTAAGGAGTAGTAGTGGTCCATACGTCATGGGTTTCGTTGTATGAAACCGTCTCGTTGTTGATGAAATAATCGCCTGAAGTACCTGCAGTCCATGCATAAGCACCGAAGACTTCGGTTTTAGGGAATTCTGAACCGGTAACCTTTGTTCCATTAACATAGTTAGCGGCGAGGAATGAGATAGTGTTGTCATTTGCAACCGGCACCAGTTCACTCTTGGTGCAAGAGATTGCGAGAGTTGCAGCCATAGCTGCGAGAACGATGAAACGTTTCATTAGTGTGTTGATTTTTAGGTTGTTATATTAATAATTTATAGTTGTATACTAGTTGTTAATTCTATGCTTTCCCAATCGTCGACGGCAGGGTCGAAGTAAACTACTGTAGGCACCTGGTCTTCCAGTCCGTCACCGTCCAGGTCCTGTCCAGAGTTCTCTGCATGGCTCGGGGCAAGAACAAAGGTGTAAGTTATGTTCTGGTTGATGCCCCAGCCGGAGATTGCCGAAGTCTTGAGGTATGCTCCGACGTGGACATGGCTTTCTGTCAGGAAGAGATAGTAACCTTCGCCATTGTCTCTCCATGTACGGATAGTGACTTCCATATCTACCATCTGCGAAGTGCCGAAGGCTTGCGGCAGAACCATCTGAGGTGAGCCGACCACATGGAGTTCAGTATTCTCCAGCATCGGCAGCTGCGAGCAGTCCAGAGTGATGTCGGCCGGATCGCCGGATACAGTCCATGCATTGGTAGCAGGCTTATCCCACTCTTTGCCGTCCTCACCGAGATTAAGCGTCAGGCTGCCCTTGCTGTAGATGTCTGTAAACTTGATGTTGTGGACAGTCACATCCCAGCGCGTCTTGTCATTGTCAGCGACCACAACTTCGTCATATGCCAGACGCAACTTCACTCCTACCCTCGCCAATGCGTGGTGGAAGAGGGTCGGCACTCCGTTGTAGTAGTATGTGGTCACAGGCGCAGTCATGCCAGGAGCTTTAGTAGCGTACATCAGGTCGACGCCTTCGTTCTCTCCCATATCCCAGTCAGTCCAGCTGATGCTGCTTTCAGCAACCGTAGGACCGCTGTCGGCAGAGAACGGAGAGTAGCAGATGAAGTCCAGCGAACCGCCCTTCGGCCAGTAATAAGCAGCCCCGGCCGGCTTCCAGACATTGCCGTCGAATATTACTTTCTCATTTGTCATGAAGTCGGTATTGTCCGCATCTGTATCGCCCTTGTACCATGCATACGCGCCGAACGGAGTGTCGTCGTCATATTCGGACACTTTGACGTCTGCACGGGTCTTGACCACAGAATGTCTGGCCACCTGGAACGATATCAAGCGGGCCGGAGCATCCATTTCAGTCCGGGCGCAAGACACCATCCCCGCGGCTATGAACACCGCAGCCAGCACAATCCATATGGCAGTCCTAAGCGACTTCACGATTGGGGGTCAGAATTTATTAGTCGTTTTCGTTAAGATTAACATCTGAAGAATAAACATCGGCCCATGCAACAACTGCAGGGTCGAAGGTAACGGTCTGAGTTGCATACGGGTTGATGGAAATTCTATAGGTAATATTCTGGTTTTCCTTCCATTCAGTAATTGTTCCGTTGTTGAGACGAACGGTAGAAGTCACAGATTCAGTTGCCCAGTAGCCCTCATCGGTCTCAGTGATTGTTGAGGGAACGCTGGTGTAGTGAAGCTTGATGGTGTATGCAACTACGAGCACCTGATCGGTGGTAGTAGCGACATTCACCGGCTTATTGTTTGCATCGAGAGTTGTGAGGAGAGCCTGCGGAAGAAGGATACGGCTCTTGCCGAGGGCTGTATAATTGTCTGTAGCAAGAACATTGGCTTCAACAGTACCGTCAATCATTTCAAGAGAAAGGGTGCTGGAGGGAGCGAAGTCATAATCGGCAACGCTGGTGTGGTCTGAAGCCCAGCTGGGAGTGGCCGGAGTTGTGGTGGCCGGAGTCTGGGTGAATGAGCCTTTATTGTCGATATTCTTGATATCCACATCGGTAACATCGATCACGATTCTGTCGACGTTGGGGTTCTTGCGGCCGATGGCGCGGAATGCGAAATTGATCTGGCAGAGGGCGTGGTTGAAGATGGTGGGAACGCCTTTATATCCATGGTCAGTAGTATTAGTTAACTGGTCATCAGTAACTAAAGTACCATCTGAATTATAATCCTTTGAGCAATTGGCGGCAAGATTGGCATACATCAGGTCAACGTTGGTATTGTCGACAATAGTATAATTATTGAAAAGGAAACCTTTGTTAACATTATATTCTGGAACTCCAGAGAAACCATCGGTAGCTGTGTTATCTCCAGTTGTATAAGGAGAATAAGAAGCAAAGGTAATCTTACCGGTTTTTGTCCAGTAATAAGTAGTGTTAGGGGCCCATTTTGCAACCTCAGTGTCAGTGGCGTTAGAGTGAATAATCTGCTCATTATTCATGAAGACATATGTCTGGTCAGCAGCTATACCAGTCCAATCACCGCTTGTCCACCATGCGAAAGTTCCGAAAGGAACACCAACGGGATACTCAAGACCTGCTGTGGCCTTGGTCTGCTGAAGATGGTTGATGACACTGAAAGAGATGGGAGTTTCAACAGTGCTCTCCACTGTCTCGATCTTGGTGCAGGCTGCCAAGACTGTCAAGGCAGCAGCTGCGAGGATGAAATACTTTTTCATTCTGTTTTGATTTTTTAGTTGTTATTGTTTGTTCATTTTACTTTCACTTTGTGACCGGAGGCAGGGTCAGCCGCCCCCGGCCTAAATATTATTCTGATACAGGAACATTGATGTCTCTAGCAGTTTCGCTACTCCATGACTCAACTGCAGGATCGAAGCGTACTTTCTGTGTAACAGGATCGATAATCACGTTATAAGTAATTTTCGTATTCATGTTCCAGCTTGCAAGAGCTGTGCTGACAAGTTGATCCAATTTTTTAGTTACGGTAAGATTCTCTTCCATAAATGCGACATCCCCATGCTTGGCAGTCACCTTGTAATTGAGAGTGAAGTCAATCGCATTTGTAAGCTGGGGCATCATAGTACGTTCATCAAGGAGAGATACAGCAGTGGTTTCATGCGTATCAACATCCATAGTCATTGTAGGAGTGAGGAAACTAACTGTCTCGGTAGTACTCTCACCGGTTGCTGCCACCCACCTGTAAGCAGTAGCATAAGCACTTTCGGCTTCCGGAGCATACTGGACTGTACCTTTTGAACCAGGATCTGCGGCTTTCATAACAAGAGTACCAGTCTTTTTTACGACTATGTTAGAGAGTTTCGTATCGGCATTAAGAATCTCAACAACCCATGTAGTATTTGCAGACTCATTAGCCGCAGCTGTAGCAAGTTTTACAGTGAAATTCACACGGCTCAGAAGGTGGCGGAACATGGTCGGAACTCCTTCTGTAATTCCATCCTTTCCATATGCATCGCCATTCGTACTACTGGTCACATTTGCAGTATAACGGTATGCTGCATCTGCGAGCAAGTAGTTATCAGCGCTTGTAATAGTTTTGTTAGAATAAGTAACTGTTGCTCCATTATCAGAGTATGTAGGAGTACCAGTACCTGCATATGAGAAGAAGTTAACATAACCTGTCTTCGGCCAGAAATAATCGTCATCGGCACCCCAGAAGTCAGTTTTGTATTTTATGAGTTCATTGTTCATAAAAGTCTGAGCTGATCCCGATGAAGGGATATACCATGCATACGTGTTAAACTGATTGTAACCTTCTTTAAGGAGACCACCATCCTGATAATCAGCCTTGGTTTGTACACTGTAATTAGCAACCTCAAAAGAGATTTTCTTGAGAGTGTCAGGAGTGTTTGCAACTTCCATCTTGGTGCAGGCGGTGAGCGCTACCAGCGCGGCGGCTGCGAGTACGAAATACTTTTTCATAGTCTTTTGATTTTTTAGTTTGTTATTGTTTGTTACTTATTGATTTTCAATTTGTGACCCGGGGCAGGATCAGCCGCCCCGGACCTATGTTGCTTATTCTGCAGGTTTGGGAACCTCTACATCATAATTAGCTGTATCCCAGTCAACAACTGCAGGATCGAAGAGGATAGTATCAGTTGTAGGATCAATGATAATGTTGTAAATAATCCTCTTGTTCATCTCCCAGTTAGCAGGAGCATTTGCGATCTTGTTCAGTTGCAGACCATTAGCAGTATATGCGTCATCTGCTGTAGTTGCGAAGTCCGTAACCGGGAAAACTTCAGTACCAAGGTTGGTGCAACCAGAATGTCCTTCAGCATTAAACTGAGTCTGAGTACCATACCATTTCGTAATAGAGATGGTGAAAGTGAGTTTCATATCATTAGTAACAGCCTGAGGTCTAACAGCGATGAAGCCATCGGGCATGTAATTGGTAGCGTTGAGCGCTGAATATGCAGCAGTGGTGAGGACCTCGCTTCCAGTTGCTGCTGCAGTAGTGAACCAATCATTTGGAGTATTGACAAGGGTAGCAGAAGTAGCATTTGCCCAAATTGCAGGACTTGGAACAGTCCATGCAGTAGTTGTTTTTGAACTCTCATATGTTTTAGTAAGGCTCAAAGTGCCATTCTTATGAACTTGGGGAAGTGTAAAGGCTGAAAGTTTCACCTCAAAGAATGTATAATAGCCACTATTCTTACTGTCTGCTTTTTTATCTTTTTCTTCTTTGATCTTCGCCTGGAATTTAACCTGAGCAAGGGCATGATGGAAGAGTGTAGGAACACCACTTGATACACCATCAATTTGGTTACGCTCTTGGTTAGCAGTCTGATGCCATGCAATGTCAGCGAAGAGAATATCTGATTTGTAGTCAACAGTACGGTTTGTCCACACAAGTGTAGGTGCAGAGCTACCATTATAAGTGAGGGTCGGTGCTGCGGCAGTGCCGTCGAAATCATACCATGAGAAGAAGTCGATGTTGCTGCTAGGTGATTTGGGCCAATAGTAATCTTTGCTAGGCTCCCACTCAGTGCTGGTGTCATTCCATGTGATAGTTTCAGGGTTAGGGTTGAAGAAATCTCCGAAGCTGCCACCATTCGGGTGGATGAATGCACTACTCTTGAAAGCTATTGTAGTTGCTTCCATGTTCGTAAGTTCGGTAAGGAAGCTTGAACCATCAGCTTTGGTCTGAGACATGTAGTTGGCTACCTCAAAGCCAATTTTAACATCGGGAGTTGCGGTTTCGTCGAGCTCCATCTTGGTGCAGGCGGTGAGCGCTACGAGCGCGGCGGCTGCGAGAATGAAATACTTTTTCATGATCTTTAGTTTTTTGATTGTTATATGATTATTATTAATTTCCATTGTTCTGGTTAGGGTTCGGATACACAGCGCTGTCTGTAAGCCAGTCAACCATCGCAGGATCGATCTTGATTGTAGTGGTTTCGGGGTTGATTGTTATCGTGTAAGTAATCTTCTTGTTCATATCCCAGTTGGCGATATGATCAGCTATAGTGCTCAGGTTGATATCAGCATGAATCTTTTCCTGGGCGTACTGCTCGTTATTGAACTTAGTCACGATTTTATAGTCAAATGAAAGAATCATGTCTGATGTAACCGCCTGGGGCATCACTGTCTGCATCTCAAGGACATCGACTGCGGTTGTTTGGAGTGGTGCATCTACATTCCCCATTGCAATAGAAGCAGCATTTCCTACAGGAGTCCATGAGCCGCTCCAAGCTTTAGTTGTAGCATCAGATTGCGGCTCAGGATCATTGGCCGGGTCACCATTAGTAAGAGCAAGTGTTCCCTGGTTATACACACCCGCTAAAGAAATATTGCTCAGAGTAACTTCCCATTTAGTTTTTCCAAGACCTTCGCCTCCGGTAACATTGGCTTTAGTTGTATCAGCGACCGCTGCCTTGATGCAAAGTTTTGCAAGAGCATGGTGGAACATCATAGGAACACCTTTGGTGACACCGCCATCTTTGTGATATTCTGCATTGGGGGTAGCCTTGAAATGCCAGGCTTCGTCCGCAAAAAGAAGATTGTCATCGGTGAGGACGGTATAGTTCTCCCACTTAAGAGACTCCTCTGTAGCTTCTGTGGGTGCAGTGCCTTTCTTGTCATACCAGCCGACAAAATTGATGTAGCTCCTGCTTCCCTTCGGCCAATAATAATCATGGCTCGGAGCCCAGTAAGCGACGAGAGCAGAATTAGTGGTTATACTGTTAGAGCCATCATATGCGGAAATGGTTTCACCGTTTGCACCGAACATATCCTGAGTCGTGAAATACGAACCGACGCTGTCAGCATGCAGAAACGCCTTGCATTTGAAGCTTGCAAACTCTCTCATAATCGACCCAGCAGCAGGAACGGTATCATTGTCAGCCTTTGTCTGCGGCCTGTATGTAGCTGTCTCGAAAGTAATCTTTCTCGGAGGGGCAGTGTCTTCCAATTTCGTGCAAGCTGCCAGCGTCATCATCGCGATGACTGCGATGATGAAACACTTTTTCGTCGTTGAATTGTTCTTTGTCATTATCTTTTTCATTTTTCTATTTTTCTACTCAAGCGTTACGCCGCCTCCGCCGATGTTTGCATCCCAGTTCTGGAGGGTAGGCTGAATCTGTATCAGATCGGTTGAAAGATCGAATACAAGGGTATATATAATCCTGTGTCCCATCTCCCATGCAGGGATGACAGACACGAGTTCGTTAAGTTTCTCTGAAAGTGTTATGGTTTCTTCGCTGAACGCCGTCTCGCTGTTACCGTAGTAGGTGCTTATCTTGTAGGTGACGGTAAGTACCATGTCGTCAGTAACCGTCTGCGGCAATACTGTTCTAAGTGAAATCAGATCGGTTGATGACGTAGTAAGAGTGGTGGCACTTGACATTGCCATCGGGGCTGCAGTGCCGCTGGGAGTCCAAACATTATTTGTGGCAACCCAAGGCACGGTGGCTCTCGTAGTCGAGCCGGCGTTAGTCAGCGATACTGAACCGGTTGAATACACATTTGACAGTGAGAGGCTGTTGACAGTCACTGTCCTGGTCATGCCATTGCTGCTGGCATTGGTCTCATATGCCCTGAAAGCAACCTGAGCCAGGGCGTGGCGGAACAGCATCGGAACACCCGCAGCGACAGGGTCGCCGGTATACAGTGAATTACTTGTATTCTCTTTATAATGCCAAGCCTCTTCAGCGACAAGCAGGTTGTCGGTACTCAGGACAGTGTAGTCGGTCCAAGAGAGGCTGGTCTCAGTGGCAGTGGCAGGTGTAGTGCCTTTGGCATCATACCAGGCGATGAAGTTCAAATAGCTGTCGCTGCCCTTCGGCCAGAAGAAGTCGTGCGAAGGAGCCCAGTAAGAAACGCTGGCCTCGGTGGTGGCTGCTGCGCCGGCGCTGGTGTAAGGAGTGATGAGCTGGCCGGCAGCGCCGAAGAAATCTTGAGTCTGATTTGCTGCTGTGTAACCCTCGGCATGCAGGAACGCTTTCGCGGTGAAAGAGGTGAATTCGCTCCAAATAGAAGAGTTGGCCTTTGTCTGCTGTGCATAGCTGGCAACCTGGAAGGTCACCTTGCGGTCCGGGTTGTACTCCTCCATATCCACCTTGGTGCAGGCGGTCAGAGCTACAAGAGCCGCAATTGCTATGTACAACAATTTCTTCATCAGTTACTAAATCGCTATCTCTCCATGTTCTTCCTCCCAATCATCCACGCTCGGCTGGAAACCGCCGTTGCTAGGATTCTCGTTGGGCAGAGGGTTCTCAATAACCCAGGTTTCATTTACAATCAGCCAGTGGCGCTCGATGGCATCTTCGGTGAGGAAGATCTGGTCGAGGCTGGTCTGGTATTGCTGGAGGTTGCCGGCCACGTCGATCACATTGAAGGTCACGATAAGCTCGGACTCAACCTCAGGTATCTTTCCAAATGTGTTGAACACAGCGCAGAGGACATCTTTGTTTTCTGTCTCCAGCCTCGGGTCCTGGCTCTTATTAAGGTCGAAGGCAACGGCGATCGAAGGATCTTCGGTGCGTTCGTCGAGACCGATGTGGTTAGACGGCGACAGACCTGAGATGACTGCCATTGCAGAAGAAGCGTACTGCATTCCTTCTACATGGATTTGCAGGTAATATGAATCAACCACTGTGTGGGCCTCTGTGTGGATCACAATTATAGAGTCGTGAGGAGACACCCTGAGGTTCTGCTCGCGGGCAACCAGCAGGTGGTCGGGCTCATAACGCATGTCGAGATTCATAAGGTCTTCGAAGCTGCTCCCCTCGTCGCCGGCCTTGGTGCGGCCTGAATAGCGTGCCTTCTGTGCTGCCGGAATCTCTTCGGTGTAGGCCAGGATCTCATTCTCGTCAGACTCGCCGGTAACCTTGGTCTCGGGAGTATCGAAGTTGTAGACGAGGATGTCGTAGTTACCGTAAGCAATGTTCAGGGAGCCTGTAAGGATCTGTGAACCGTCTTCGGCGTATGACTTACCCTGGATGAAGCTCTGGGTCAACAGCTTCTTGGTCACAGGGTCATATACGAGTACGCGCATCACGTCGGTGTTGACGTCGGGAGTCGGTATATACTCGTTGTAGACGTCAACCTTGACGTTTGCTACTGCCTGGACGTTGACCTGAACTTTGATCTCTACGTACTCTGAAGGCTCCTCGAGGGGACGTCTCTCGCAGGCGACAAGAGTCATCAGCAGCGCGGTCACGCAGCAAATAAGCTTGAATATGTTTTTATTTCCTGTCATCTGCGGTTATTGTCATTGTTAGCAAAAACTGGGATCACCAGGCTTATCTTGGCCTTGGTGGGTCCGAAATATGAAACGCGGCCGACATTGTATTTGTCACGGATCAACACTGAGTAGTCGTCGGTCGGGAGGTAGTGCCTGAAGTCGGTCTGCAGATATCCGGCTGCGATCGAGAATTCAAGTCTAGCATTGGTGGGCTTGCCGAAGAGGTCTTTGATCTGGTGTACATAACCAAAGCTGACGCCTGCTGAATAATATTCGCCCTGATAGTTGAATTTGACATCGAGCTGGAAATCGTACTTGGCAGACATCACATAGACTCCACCAAACCAGCCCTGCATCTTGTCCTTGCTGTAGCGATCCCACTTGTTGAGCCAGAAGCGAAACTCGGGACCGAGCTCTACCATCTGGAGGCAATACTTGTTGCCAGTCTCCCACCAGGGGAATACATATTCGAGCATCAGGGAGAATCTGTTGAACATGGGAACTTCAGCTTCGATGTTGATGGCGCTCGCCACGTCGTAAAGAATATTTTTCTTGACTGCGAAAATTAACCGAACATCCTTGTCTGAGCTGGTGGTATATTCGTGTGTAGCGGGTGCGGGCTCGCCCACGCGCGTATAAAAAAAGGTTTCGTCGGCAGCTGATGAAGAAGCAGCCTGCGCATAAACCGGGAACGAGAGGAGAAGAGACACTGAGAACAGGACTGCAAAAAAGAGCATCCTGCATACCGGGAACATAGGTTCGATTTTCTTCAGTGCTATAGAGTTTGTATTCATGAATCGGATGCAAAAGTAGATATCAAAAATTTACCATTTAGCAATTATAAAAATTAGGTTGTAAGGATTTAAACAATATCATCCTCATATCCGCCGTTAACTATAAATTTTATAATAATAGGTAAGAGCATATTTTTGTCGGTGTATTTTTGATGTTTTTGCTCATATAGGCACGAAGCGTGCCAAAAATCACAGGAAAAACACGACTTTTCTGATTAATGACAAAATTTCTGATTTCAAAATCGGAAATTTTCCGTTTGAAAAATTATTGCAATTTCAAATAAAGTGTTATATTTGCAGAAAAATAGCTCGAAAAGCATGATAAACGCCTTCATTTTGCTCCTTCCGGCTGCAGTCAGTTTTTTCTGGCTGCTGCTTTATCCACTGACAATTCCAAAGGCAGGCACTTACAAGCCGCTTATGTTCCTTGCGCTGGCCATCGGACTGTTTTTTCTTGCCGACAGTTGTTATTCCAGTCCTTTGACTTCAGCCCGCACACTGGCGATCACCAGTATGTTCACCCAGCTGGCAGGCCCCAGCATCATACCTCTTTTATTAATATATCTGAGGAAAATCGGCAATAACGATCAGCTCAAGCACATCCATCTCATATGGGTTCTGATCCCGTTCATTCTTTTTACGGGAGAGCTGACCATGGTTGTTATCTATGGCATCGACAATATAGAAAAGTATCTGTCTGACTTTTATACTTACGGCATCGATGTAGCTAACTTGAACAGCGGCTATGTCTACAACAAATACTATCTGTGGGCTGTAGTTCTGTTCCGTGTAGTCATGGCAGTCGAAATACTCCTGATATTGGTCAATTTCGCGCTTCTTATATGGCACAGAGGATTGCCGCTGCGCTATCTTACTGCTTTTCTCTATCGCAAAGGCAACATCAAAGTGCTGGGCCTCTCCTATGCCGCACTTTCATTGATTTTCATCATATGCATTTTTAAAATGGCCTTCCTAAGGGATGTATTGCTCCAGAAGCAGTGGATACCTCTAACAACCTCCGTCCTGCTGGCCCTGCTGCTGTTTGCATTCTTCTATTTCGGCCTGTTCTCGACCAGGAAGACTGTGCATTTGAGCGAAATGAAACAGGGTATTTTCTACGTTGACATGGACCCGGACAGTGCCTCGGCAGCCGGAGAGGGAAGATCAGATTCATCCGTTAAGCCAGCTGCTACCGGCAACAGGGAGAATGATATGCTGTTGAACAAGTTCCAGCGCATCGTCGTCAATCAGGAGATGTTCCTCCAGCCGCGTCTTACAATTACTGAAGTGGCCGACAGGCTCGGCTCCAACAAGACCTATATATCAAAGCTCGTCAACAGCACTTACCATATGCCGTTCCCCGACCTGATCAATTCGCTTCGCGTAGACTTCGCTCAGAGATATATTATCAACCACCGCGAAGCCACCCAGGCCGATGTCGCTCGTGCCAGCGGCTTTACCAGCGCTTCTGCGCTGAACAATATCTTCAAGAAGGTAACCGGGATGACCCCGAAAATATGGCTTGCTACCTACGACCGCAAGCATAACAGTTAATTGAGATGACTAAGAAGACACATTGGCCTCCCAGCAGGACTTCTATAGAGGCTCTTATTTTCATCATTCTGTTCCTGGTATTTTTCATTCCGCTCGGAGCCAGGATGGGCGGCGAGAATCTCCTGAATACCATAATGCGGACTGCTCACGGGCTGCTGCTGAACACGGTGTTCTATCTGATGAGCATCACGGTCCTCACGGGCGCGCTGTCGAAGCTCATGTCGGAGTTCGGTGTGGTTGCGCTGATCGGCCGGGTGCTGAAGCCGCTTATGAAGCCTCTCTTCAATCTTCCGGGCGTAGCCGCGCTGGGCGCCATAATGACCTTCCTGTCTGACAATCCGGCCATTATCTCGCTGGCCCAGGACAAGTCTTTCTCGTCTTATTTCAAGAAATACCAGTTGCTGTCGCTCACAAACTTCGGCACTGCCTTCGGCATGGGCTTCGTGGTGATTGTCACCATGATAAGCTTCGGCCAGCCCGGCGGTGCGCTGGTCGGCCTTTTCGGTGCGTTCTGCGGCTCTATCATATCTACCCGCATCATGCAGCGCAGCTGTCTGAAGTCTTTCCCGGAGCTCGACACTCCAGCTGTCGATAAGGTTGTTGACGCAGAGATCACTGAAGGCCAGCAGGGCGACGGCAAAAAGCAGAGTATCTTCCTGCGCTGCCTCAATGCCATCCTGGACGGTGGCAAGAGCGGTGTGGAGCTCGGTCTGGCCATCATTCCGGGTGTGCTGGTCATCACTACTATGGTTATCCTCGTCACCTTCGGCGCAGGTCCTGAAGGTTACACCGGAGCTGCCAACCAGGGCGTCCCTATCCTACCCTGGCTTGCTCAGAAGATTCACTGGGTGTTCGAATGGCTCTTCGGCTTCGGCGACATGCGTCTCATCGCCTTCCCGATGACTACTCTCGGCTCGGTCGGGGCCGCGCTTGGTTTGCTGCCCACCTTCAATGCTGAAGGTCTGCTTGACGGCAATGCAATTGCAGTCTTCACCGCCATCGGAATGTGCTGGAGCGGCTTCCTGTCAACCCACACCGCCATGCTCGACGCCCTCGGCTTCCGCAAGGCCATCTCCAAAGCCCTCGGCGCCCACACCATCGCAGGCCTCGCCGCCGGCATCATCGCCCACTTCCTCTACCTGCTGATCTCGCTGATCTAGCCCGCCTCCCGCACTCCCGGGCCGCCTCGAATCCGTCTGGCCCGTGAAAAGCCGGTTTGCGGGGCCAGATGACTGCTCGGAGCCCGTCTGGCACGTGAAAGCCCGGTTTGCGGGGCCAGATGCTCGCTTGGGACCAGTCTGGCCCGTGAAAAGCCGGTTTGCGGGGCCGGATGCTCTTCCGGAGCCTGTCTGGCCCGTGAAAGGCTGGTTTGCGGGGCCGGATGATTGCTCAGAGCCCGTCTGGCCCGGGAAATGGCGGTTTGCGGGGCCGGATGATTGCTCAGAGCCCGTCTGGCCCGTGAAATGACGGTTTGCGGGGCCGGATGCCAGTGCTGAGGGTCCGGGAGGCCGACCGAAGGCCGCAGCAGGACAGAGCAAATGCGGCCGGCGATGCGATAAGTCGAAAAGAATGAGTATCTTTGCCAGCGATATGGCAGACAGCAACTTCATAGACTATGTCAAGCTCTACTGCAGGGCCGGGAACGGCGGTGCGGGTTCGGTGCATCTGCGCCGCGAGAAATACATTCCCAAGGGCGGTCCTGACGGCGGCAACGGCGGGCGCGGCGGCAACATTATCCTGCGCGGCAACGCCCAGATGTGGACGCTGATCCACCTCAAATACCAGAAGCACGTTATCGCCGAGAACGGCGAGGGCGGCAGCGGCGGCCTGAAAGACGGCAAGGACGGCAAGGACATCATCCTCGAAGTGCCGCTGGGCACAGTAGCGAAGGATGCAGAGACCGGCGAAGTGCTGCTGGAGATCCTCGACGACGGTCAGAAGGCTATCCTGGCCAAGGGAGGCCGCGGCGGCCTGGGCAACAACAACTTCAAGAGCCCCACCAACCGCACGCCGAGGTACGCCCAGCCGGGCGAGGAAGGCGTCGAAGGATGGTTCATCCTGGAGCTGAAGATAATGGCCGACGTGGGTCTGGTGGGCTTCCCCAATGCCGGTAAATCCACTCTCGTTTCGACCCTTTCTGCAGCCAAGCCGAAGATTGCAGATTATGCCTTCACCACTCTGGAGCCCAGCCTCGGCATCGTCAGATACCGTGACGAGCGCTCTTTCGTGATAGCCGACATCCCCGGCATCATCGAAGGCGCCCACGAAGGCAAGGGCCTCGGGCTCCGCTTCCTGCGCCATATCGAGCGCAATTCGATGCTGCTGTTCATGGTTCCCGCCGACAGCGACGATATCGCCCGCGACTACAAGATCCTGCTCAACGAGCTCAAGCTCTACAACCCCGAGCTGCTCGACAAGGACCGCATCCTGGCCATCTCCAAGAGCGATATGCTCGACGAGGAGCTGCGCCGCGAGATCAGCAAGCATCTGCCCCGCAAGGTGCCTCACATTTTCATCAGCAGCGTCACCGGATATAACATAACGGAGCTCAAGGATATGCTCTGGAATACCCTGAACAGCTGATGCTCAGTATTATAGACAACCATACCGACCCTTACTGGAACCTGGCTGCCGAGGAATACCTTCTCGGCCGTTTCGACTGCCCTGTTTTCAGGCTCTGGCAGAACGCCCCGGCTGTCATTGTCGGCCGCAACCAGAACGCCCGCGCCGAGATCAATCAGGAATACATCGATAGCCACGGCATTGCAGTAGTACGCAGACTCAGCGGAGGTGGCGCCGTCTACCACGACCTTGGCAACGTCAATTACACTTTCCTGGATGCGCGCAGCCGCAAGGAGAGCTCTGCTGAGATGTTCGCCCGCTTCACGGCCCCTGTAATCGCAGCGCTGGCCAAGCTGGGCGTCGAAGCGAAGCTGGAAGGCCGCAACGACCTCACCATCGACGGTGCCAAATTCTCCGGAAATGCCATCTACGTCAGCTCCGGCCGCATGATGCACCACGGCACCATGCTCTTCGACACCAGCATGGATGAAATGGCGGCAGCGCTGTCCGCCGATACTTCTAAATTCACCAGCAAGGCCGTAGAGTCGCGCCGCAGCCGCGTCACTAACATACTTCCCCATCTGCCCAAGCCCATGACGGCAGCAGAGTTCATCGCCTTCATCGGACAGGAGATTTCTGCTGAAGCGGAGCCCTACACATACACTCAGGAAGACATCCAGGCAATAGACCTTCTGGCAGAGCGGAAATACAGGAGAGCTGAGTGGAACTTTGCGGCAGGGCCGGCCTATTCATACGTCAAGACCGCAAAATTCCCCTGCGGAACCATAACTCTAACGGCAAAGATTGAAAAAGGCATAATTGAAGGCCTTGCTATCACAGGAGACTATTTCTTCACCCTAAACACGCGCGAGTTCTGCGAAGCCATGCGCGGATGTCCACTCTCGAAAGAAAAAATCGCCGAGCGGGCATCTGACCTCCCGTTCGGCGACTATTTCAACGGCATAACCCTCGAGGAGTTATGCTCCCTGTTCATTATTTGAAACGTTTCTCCTTGGCAGAAACCAGTTTCTCTTTAAGGATGCCTGCGCATTCAACGATAGCGTCCTCAAAGGTGCTTGCATTGCGTTCTACCACTACTTCCGTTCCCGGAATCAATACCCTGACCTTGACATTCTTGTTTTCAGGCTCGGGGAGGAGTGAGAGGTTTACTTCGGTCCTGACAATGTCCTCATAGAATTTGTCGAGCTTGCCGAGCTTCTTCTCTGTGAAGTCGATGAGCTTCTTGTCTGCATCGAACTTGAGTGAGTGAACTTTAATTTCCATTTTTACCTCCAATCTTTGCTCTTGGATGAGCGGTTAAATATGTTTTCTTCAATTGCTCGAAAGAGTTGTGCGTATAAACTTGTGTGGCTGCAAGGGAACTGTGTCCAAGGATCTCCTTTATGCTGTTCAGGTCAGCGCCGTTGTTCAACAGGTGGGTCGCCAGCGAGTGACGCAGCAGGTGCGGCGACTTGCGCCCGGTAAACCCTTCTGCCTTCGACAATTCCGCCTTCACTATGTTGTTGACCATCGCAGGATACATCTGCGCGCCCTTGTCAGTGGTAAAGAAGAAACTGTCGTTGCTGCTTGAAAATTCCTTGCCAAGCCTTTTCAAATATAGCAAAATATATCGACTTATCAAAGCCGGAACGGGAACTTCGCGCGGCTTGTCACCCTTGCCGACAATGCGGAAAACACCCCTTGCCGGGTCGAAGTCTCCCACTCTCAGATTGCATATCTCGCTGCGGCGCATGCCCGTAGCGTAGAGCACCATTATCAGCATCCTGGCCCTCAGATGATCCATCGGCTCTTCGCCTTCGAAGTCGCTGTCCTTCATCTCGAAATAGTTCTCGAGAGACTGCTCGGTGTAGAACTCCGGAAGCCTGCGGGCCTCCTTAGGGCGGAAGACCTTCCGGGCCGGATTTGAATGCAGCTCGCCCTGCTTGATAAGCCAGTTGCAGTAGCTGCTGATGGCTGACAGCTTGAGGTTCACAGTCCGCGCTGAGAGCCCGTTTTCCAGCCCGTGAGCCACGAATCCGCGCAGATTGTTGCTCTTGAGGACGTCGAGCTGCTCCGCCTTGGAGAGAGCATCCACAGAGCTCTTCTCAGGATAGATGAAGGCATAGAACTCGCGCAGCGCCTCCTCGTAGAGAGCCGCCGTGCGCTTCGAATAGCGCTTCTGCAGGGAGATATAATCCAGAAAGGCCTTAATCATTACCGTAAATTTAGCGAAAAAAGGCGACGGCTCCGTTTGTTTTTCCAAAATCTTGTTTATCTTTGCCGTCCACAAGAAAAAGGAGGTGTGCAATAGACTATGATTATCGTTCCCATCAAAGAAGGTGAAAACATTGAGAGGGCTCTCAAGAAATTCAAACGCAAATTCGAAAAGACCGGCATCGTAAAGGAACTCCGCAACAGGAAGAACTTCGAGAAACCGTCTGTAAAGAGGAGAGATGAAATCAAGAAGGCAATCTATGTCCAGAAATTGCAGCTCCGCGACGAATAATCTCTGATTTCAATATAAAAAAGGGTGACCGCAATCGGCCACCCTTATTTTTTGTCATCCGAGCCCCTCGTACCTTGGCCATCGACCGTCATCCGGCCCCGCAAACCGGCTTTCCACGGGCCAGACAGGCTCCGGAAGAGCATCCGGCCCCGCAAATCGGCTTTTCACGGGCCAGGCGGAACCCAAGCGAGCATCTGGCCCCGCAAACCGGGCTTTCACGGGCCAGATGTTACTTCCTGAACGGGAATTGCTCGTCGACAATATTCTTTTCCAACTTGAGTAGCCTGGCAATCTTTTCGTTGTCGGCGTTGTAGTCGAAGTGGAGGGTGCGCGCGAGATCTTGTTTCGCCTTTGTGGGAAGCAGGGCTGGTTTATTACCGTTGTATTCTTGATTACAAATACGGTAGACTACGGCAATGAGTTCATCGTCAGTATAATAGATGGAATCTCCGAGCTGGGCGGCTATTTCTTTGTAAGATTCGATGTCACGTGATATCTTGTGGAAATAATGGCGTGCGTCGCGGAACAATCCCTCGCCGATGTCGAGTCTGACATAGTTGACAGGTGAGATATACCCGTCATACAGAATCCACGCTTCAGGATAATCTATTTCTTTGGAACGGACAAGTTTGCGGCGATCATGAATAAACAGTTCTCCGAAAGTTCCGTTGGAATACCGTTTGGCAGCTGGAGAAAAGTAAAAGCTGTTGGCACCGAAAGGGTAAGAGAAAGGGGTCTGATTGGGGTCTACCACATAGTTGTTCCGATTGACATAAACAATTTGATTGCGAACGGATTCAAGCGATTCAACCGGAATCAGCTTAGCATTCTCAAAGTGTCTGAGGCTGACCGTATTGCCTTCCTTCTTTAAATTGAATCTCAGCTTTTTATAAAGCATGTCGAAGAAGTCCATGACATTTTCTTTGCGGCCGCAAACGAGCATGTGTAGATGGTTGCTCATTATCTCAAAGGTGAGTATCTGGATGTCTGGACAATCATGAGAACATATCGCGATGAGATTCATCATGGAAACATAGGCTTCCTTGTCGTGGAAGATTACGGGCTGTCCGACACCCGGGGTACAGAGGTGCCAGATGCCCCCGAAATTGGCGAGAACCCATCGAAACATGAGATTGCATTTGTTTTCTTTTGCACTGAAAGATGCGTAATCGGACGCATGCTCAGAATTATTGATGATTGTTGCCATATTCGACCTCTACTTGTTTTCAAGCAAAGCTATGATACTGGGGGCATAATAGGCGTTTTTAAACGTTTAGATACGTTTTATTTGTTTAACAGGAATACAATTATACACTGGACTGGAGTCTGCTGCAGAGGTGGAGTCGGCGGAAACAAAAAGTTTTCTCCCGTCGGCTCTGCGGGGGCTCAGGAAAAGCCCTCCTCGCATAGCTAAGGAAAACTTTTGTATGGAAGCTCATCCAGCCGCGGTGAAAACGGAGAAGGAGGTTTTCTCCAGCCAGCAAAGCGAGCTCTTTGGGTGGCTCGCTTTGTCCGGCTAGGAAAACCTCGGCGCTACACTGGCACTTGGCCCCGCAAACCGCCCTTTCGCGGGCCAGACAGGCTCCGGACTAGCATCCGGCCCCGCAAACCGCCATTTCCCGGGCCAGACAGGCTCTGAGCAATCATCAGGCCCCGCAAACCGGGCTTTCACGGGCAAGACAGGCTCCGGAAGAGCATCCGGCCCCGCAAACCGGACTTTCGCGGGCCAGACGGGCTCCAGGCGGGGTGCGACGGGCGCTGACCCGGGCGCGAAAAAAGGGCGACCACAACGCGCGGCCGCCCTCTTCGCTGAGCTTGCTCCCCTTATGCCTCGCGGGCAGCATTGAGCAGCTCGATCATCTTGATGACGCACATCGGGATGCGGGTGCCGGGGCCGAAGATGGCGGCAGCGCCAGCCTTGTAGAGAGCGTCGTAGTCCTGTGCAGGGATCACACCGCCGACAGTGACGATGATGTCCTCACGGCCGTACTTCTTGAGCTCCTCGATAACCTGAGGAACGAGGGTGAGGTGACCTGCAGCAAGAGAGCTGATGCCGAGGATGTGGACGTCGTTCTCGACAGCCTGCTTAACAGCCTCTTCGGGAGTCTGGAAGAGCGGGCCCATGTCGACGTCGAAACCGCAGTCGGCGAAACCGGTGGCAACCACCTTGGCGCCGCGGTCGTGACCGTCCTGGCCGAGTTTGGCAACCATGATACGGGGCTGACGGCCTTCTTTCTTGGCGAACTCAGCCACCATAGCCTTGGCTTTCTCAAACTCATCGTTATGCTTGATTTCTGATGAGTAAACACCTGTGTTCATACGGATGATAGCTTTATAACGTCCAACAACTTTTTCGCAAGCGTCGCTGATCTCACCGAGAGTAGCGCGAACCTTGGCGGCCTCTACTGCAAGAGCGAGCAGATTGCCGTTCTTCTCGGCCACGGCCTTGGTGATAGCAGCGAGGGCGGCCTGAACAGCAGCCTCGTCGCGGTGAGCGCGGAGATCTTTCAGACGAGCAATCTGGCTCTCGCGAACCTTGGTGTTGTCCACAGCAAGAATCTCGATAGGATCCTCATGCTCGAGGCGGAACTCGTTGATACCGATGATCTTCTCCATGCCGCTGTCGATGCGGGCCTGTTTGCGGGCTGCAGCTTCCTCGATACGGAGTTTAGGAATACCGGTCTCGATGGCTTTGGCCATACCGCCGAGCTCCTCAACCTCCTGGATGTGTTTCCATGCTGCGTTGACAAGATTCCTGGTGAGGCTTTCTACATAGTAGCTGCCGGCCCAAGGATCGACGTTCTTGCAGACTGAAGTCTCTTCCTGGATGTAGATCTGAGTGTTACGGGCGATACGCGCGCTGAAGTCGGTAGGCAGGGCGATGGCCTCGTCGAGAGCGTTGGTGTGAAGGCTCTGGGTGTGGCCCAGGGCAGCTCCCATAGCCTCGATGCAGGTACGTGCCACGTTGTTGAAAGGATCCTGCTCGGTGAGCGACCATCCTGAAGTCTGGCAGTGGGTACGCAGAGCGAGACTCTTCGGATTCTTCGGGTTGAACTGGTTTACCAGCTTGGCCCAGATCATACGTGCAGCACGCATCTTGGCGATCTCCATGAAGTTGTTCATGCCGATTGCCCAGAAGAATGACAGACGAGGTGCGAAAGCATCTACCTGGATGCCGGCTTTGATACCTGTGCGGAGGTACTCCAGACCGTCGGCGAGGGTGTAAGCCATCTCGATGTCGTTGGTTGCGCCGGCTTCCTGCATGTGGTAGCCGGAGATTGAGATCGAGTTGAACTTGGGCATGTTCTGCGAAGTGAATGCGAAGATATCGCCGATTATGCGCATAGAGAACTCAGGCGGATAGATGTAGGTGTTGCGGACCATGAACTCCTTGAGGATATCGTTCTGGATGGTTCCAGCCATTTCCTCGAGCTTGGCGCCCTGCTCAAGACCTGCCACGATGTAGAAGGCCATGATAGGAAGCACGGCACCGTTCATAGTCATTGACACTGACATTTTGTTGAGAGGGATCTGGTCGAAGAGGACCTTCATGTCCTCGACAGAGCAGATACTTACACCGGCCTTTCCGACGTCACCGACTACGCGGGGGTGGTCGGCGTCATATCCACGGTGAGTGGCAAGGTCGAAGGCCACTGACAGACCTTTCTGGCCTGATGCAAGGTTACGGCGGTAGAATGCGTTGGATTCCTCGGCCGTAGAGAAACCGGCGTACTGACGGATGGTCCAGGGACGCATCACATACATGGTTGAATAAGGGCCGCGGAGATAGGGAGCGATACCTGCAGCGTAGTTCAGGTGCTCCATGCCTTCGAGATCCTCAGCGGTATAGAGAGACTTGACGTCTATGTTTTCAGGGGTGTGCCAGAGTTCCTCGGCAGCTTTAGAGCGGGCAGGGGCAGCACCGAATTCCTTAAGATCTATTATATCTGTAAAAGTAGGTTTCATCTGCTGAAGTTTTTAAAGTTCTTTAATGCCCATTGCTGCCTGATATTCCTTGAGGGTCTCAAGGACATTGCATCTGACATGTATATATTTATCGATTCCCTTGGCTTCGAGTTCAGGACGGCACTCGGGATCGCCGGCCACAACTACGATGGCCTTGTCGCCGATGAGCTCTTTGATCTTCGGGACAGCCTCTGCGTATTCGTCGTCAGCAGAGCATGCCACAACGATGTCAGCCTTGGCTGCGAGAGCGGCCTCGACACCCTCTTCTACTGAAGAGAAGCGGTTGTTGTCGACAACCTTGAAACCGGCCACTGCAAAGAAGTTGCAGCTGAACTGAGCGCGGGCGCGGCACATTGCGAGGTTGCCGAAGGTGAGCATGAAGGCCTGCGGCTGCTTGCCGCTGCGGTCTGTGGCAAGGCGGAGAGCCTCGAAAGCCTGGGCGCCGCGGTAAGGACGCAGCGGCTCGGCCACTTCTTTGTCTTCGCACTTCTTGCCGCAGCACTCTGCGCTATCGGCATAGCGGGTTACGATCTCTTTGGTGATCTCTTCCGGAGCCTTCTCGAGGAAGTTAGGATACTGGTTGGTACCAAGGATAGTGTCGCGGCGCTTTGCGATGGCCTGGTCTTTCTTGTCAGCAACGGCCTTAACGGCTGCCTGGACTTCGCCGGCCTTGAATGCAGCGACATATCCGCCCTTGGCGTTGACAGCCTTGAAGATATCCCAAGCTGCCAGAGCGATAGACTTGGAGAGGGTCTCGATGTAATAGCTGCCGGCACCCGGGTCAACAACCTTGTCGAAGTGAGCTTCTTCCTTGAGGATTGACTGGGTGTTGCGGGCGATACGGTTCGAGAACTCGTTGGGCTCGCGGAACGCATGGTCGAACGGAAGCACCTCAATAGAGTCGACGCCTGCAAGGGCGGCGCTCATGGCCTCAGTGGTGCCGCGGAGCATGTTGACGTAAGCGTCATAAACCGTCTGGTTCCAGGTGCTGGTCACGGCGTGAACCTTGATCTTCATAGCCTCGAGGCTCCTGACCTTGTAGGCCCTTACGACGTCAGCCCACAGAACGCGTGCTGCGCGGAACTTGGCAATCTCGAAGAAGTAATTGCCGCTGATGGCGAAGGTGAACTTGATGCGCTTTGCAACCTCAGCTGCGTCAAGACCCCTGTCGGTGAGTTCAGTCATGTACTCGCTGCCGATGGCCATGGCATAGCCGAGCTCCTGGCTGATGCTGCTGCCTGCTGCATTGAAGTCGAAAGCCTTGACAGCCACAACGCGGATGTTGGGATACTCAGCCACAGCCTTGATGCAGTCGACGAGCTTGTCATAAGCATCCTCGCAGAAATGACCTTTGACTGTAAGCGAGTGCAGAGGGCTGAAATCGAAGCTTGCGTGGATTTCATTCTTTGCAACGCCCATAGACTCGGCGACCTTCAGGAAACTGTCGATCACTCCGCGGGTCTTGCCCGGGCAGCAACCGGTGAAGTTAACCTCGACGGCCTGGAGGCAGAAGTCCTTCAGCAGGACTGCCATCTCTTTCTCATTCAAACCGTTGCGGCTGATCTTGAAGCCGATGGAATTGGCACCCTTCATAAGGGCATCCAGAGCCAGCTTATTGGCCTCTACAAGATCTTTACAAGCACAGAAATCCTGGCGGATAAGCCATTCATTAGAATTTTTGGTACCCCTTACGAACGGGAACTGGCCCGGCTGGGTATCCATGAACTTGATGTCGGCGAGGTTCTCGGCGCGGTAGTAAGGACGCACGTTGAAACCTTCGATGGTCTTCCAGACAAGTTTCTTGTCATAGTCGGCCCCTTTCAAGTCAACGTTAATCGCCGCTTCCCACTGTTCCGTGGTGACGGGCGGGAATTCGGCAAATAGTTTTTCTGACATAATTAGCTAAAAATATTATTTGTTGTTGTTTTTGCGAATCTGCTAATATAATCAATTTCTGTTATAAATCATCCATATAGGCGACCTTTTCGGGATGCAGCCCGGATATGGGCATGCTCTTGTATATGCGCTGCATTCTCTTCATATCTTCGTTGACATCGTCGCTAAGCTCGAACTTCTCCCCCCTGGAGATGCGTTTGTGCTTCCAGTCTATATAACCCAGATATACGGGAACATTAGCCTTCTTGGCTATGTAATAGAAACCGTTGCGCCACTGTTTCACCGGCGCCCTTGTCCCCTCCGGAGCCATGCCGTAGTGGCACACCTCGCTGTTGTTGAACAGGTTGATGATCTGGATCATTACATTCACCTTGCTGGACAGCGGCACTCCTCCCATCCTGCGGATTATGCCTTTGATGGGGAATACGAAGAATTTCTCCTTGACAAGGATGGTGATCCTGTTCCCTATCGCCGTGTAATAAAGATATGAGATGGGCAGATCCCACACCGTGGTGTGAGGCACTCCAAGAATGAGTGCTTTTTTCTCCGGAACCGCCGGAGTCACTGCCGTCCACCCGAGAACTTTCTCAAAAATGAATTTGGCTGTTTTCTGTTTCATGCCTACTGGGCTTCTTCCGTATTGTCGATGTCGCTGCGGAGGTTCTCCCTGATGAAGTCCAGACGGACGCTGTCGTTCTCACCCATGTAGAACTCGAGCAGGTCGGCGACGTTGTCTTCCTTGGTGAGGTGCACGGTCTCAAGCTTGATGTCGTCCCCGATGAAACCTTTGAATTCGTCCGGAGAAATCTCGCCGAGGCCTTTGAAACGGGTCACCTGGGCGTTCTTGCCGAGCTTCTTCGTAGCCGCCTCTTTTTCTGACGAACTGTAGCAGTAGATGTTGTGGGCTTTGTCGGCCACCCTGAAAAGAGGGGTCTGGAGGATGTATACATGGCCCTGGCGCACCAGCTCGGGGTAGAACTTGAGGAAGAAAGTCAGCAGCAGGAGACGGATGTGCATACCGTCCATATCGGCATCAGTCGCAATCACCACGTAATTGTAGCGGAGATTGTTGATGTCTTCATCTATGTTGAGGGCTGCCTGCAGCAGCGCGAGCTCTTCGTTCTCGTAGACATCCTTCTTGGAAGCCTTGAAGCTGTTCAGAGGTTTACCCTTGAGGCTGAAGACCGCCTGGTTGACGGTGTTGCGGATCTTCTTGATTGAGCCGGAGGCTGAATCACCCTCGGTGAGGAAGATCATGGAGCGGGCGGCCTCCTCTCCCTTGTCGGTGAAGTGGACCTTGCAGTCGCTGAGCTTCTTGTTGTTGAGAGAAGCTTTCTTGATGCGCTCCTTGGCCTCTTTGCGGATGCCCTGGATGGCTTTGCGCTCCTTTTCGGACGCAAGGATCTTCTGGAGCAGGATGTCGGCGGTGGCGGGATGGATGTGAAGGTAGTTGTCGAGCTCCTTGCTGATAAAGTCGCCCACGAACTTCTGGATGGTCGGGCCGTCCTTCGACATGTTCTTGCTGCCGAGCTGCACCTTGGTCTGGGCCTCGAACTCGGGCTCCTGCACGCGGATGCTGATGGCTCCTATGATGGACTGGCGGGTATCGGCAGGGGTGAAATCTTTCTTATAGAACTCCTTCAGCGTCTTGCCGAGAGCCTCCTTGAAGGCAGCGAGGTGTGTACCTCCGAGGATGGTGTTCTGGCCGTTGACGAACGAATAGATGTTCTCGCCGTATTTGAGGCCGTGGGTTATCACCACCTCGATGTCCTGGCCGCGCAGATATATCGGCTCATAGAGCGGCTGCTCGTCGAGATTGTCGTTCAGCAGGTCGAGAAGGCCGTTCTCGGACTTGAAGACTTCCTTGTTGAACACCAGCTGAAGACCTACGTTCAGATAAGCGTAGTTCTTGAACATGGTAACAAGGAAATCAGTCTGGAAGGCATAGCCGGGGAAGATCTCGTCATCGGGGATGAAGCTCACCATGGTGCCGTTCTTCTCGTTGGTGTCGGTCTCTTCGCTGCTCTGCAGCTTGCCGCGTTCGAAGACGGCCTTCATGGTGCGGCCGTTGCGGAACGCCTGAACAGTGAAACTGCTCGAGAGCGCATTGACGGCCTTCAGACCCACGCCGTTCAGACCAACCGACTTCTTGAAGACGGCGGTGTCGAACTTGGCGCCGGTGTTCAGCTTGCTCACCGCGTCGACCACCGACTCCAGCGGAATGCCTCGGCCGTAGTCGCGCACCGTCAGGCAGTTGTCTTCCAGAGTTATGTCAATACGCTTGCCGAAGCCCATCGCGAACTCGTCGATAGAGTTGTCGATGACCTCCTTGGCGAGGACATATATACCGTCTGTAGGATCCTTGCCGTCTCCCCTGCGCCCGATATACATCGAGAGCCTGCGGCGGATATGCTCCAGGCCGTCAAGGGTGACGACTTTATCTTTGGTATAATCGTCTTCGAGCTGTTGCTTCAGTAAATCTTCTGCCATGGCGATTTTTTGCGACGCAAATTTAACCAAATAAATCGATTGTCGCGGCCCCAGTCAGGGCTCAGTTATTAACAGAAGACGGTAGGTTATCAACCTAATAGCTTGGGAAGAACTATAACGAAGTCGGCTCCGCCCATATCGGATGTACGGTAGAAGATGCGGCCTGAGCTCTGCTCCACGATGCTGCGTGTGATGGCCAGTCCGAGGCCGGTGCCGGACGTCTTGGTGGTGAAGTTCGGCTTGAACAGCTTGCTGCGGTTTTCTGGGCTTACGCCGGGGCCGTTGTCCGCTATGGAAATTGAATACTCCCCTTTGTCGGCTTCGTCCACGCTGATGCGCACCTTGCCTCCCGGGGTCTGCTCCACAGCCTGGACGGCGTTTGATATAAGATTCACGAAGGCCCTGATTATCTGCTTCTTGCGCACTTTCACAAGCGGCTGCGCAACATTGCAGCAGTAAGACACGACCACATCGTCACGGCCGCCGAAGAGCACCACCTGTTCCGACAGCAGATCGTCGAGATTCTCGACAGTCTCGTCTTCGCTGTAGAACTTCGAGAACTGCGAGAACTCGTTGGCTGTTTCACTTAGGATGTCTATCTGCTCCAGCAGTGAATGGCTGAGCTCCTCGAAGCGGTCTTCCCAGCCCGGAACATTCTGCTTCTTGAGGCGCATCATATGCTGTATGCTCAGCCTCATCGGCGTCAGAGGGTTCTTTATCTCATGCGCGATCTGGCGAGCCATCTCCTTCCATGCCTGTTCCCTTTCAGTCTCGGCCAGACGCTTTGTGCTCTCCTCCAGGTCGTCTACCATCTTGTTGTAGGCCTGCACCAGCACGCCCAGCTCGTCGCGTGTGTCGCGGTAGTTGATATGCTCCTTCTGAAGTCCGTCAACGGTCAGGGACTCCATCTTGCTCTTGATCTCCGTCAGAGGTCTCGAAATCGAATTGGCGAACACCAGTCCGATGATAAGGCCCGCCAGCAGGATGAGCAGGTAGATGTTCACTATCGTCGCCACAGTCTGCAGCGCATCGGCCTGCAGCTCAGAGCTCGTGGAGATGTAAGGAATATTGGCCACGGCCACCAGGGAGCCGTCCACATTGAAAAGCGGAGCGTAAATAGAGAGGTACTTGTTGCCAGCGATTACCTCCTCGGCGATATAGCGGCTTGCATCTTTCTTGACTATGTTGTAGAAGGCGTCGTGGTTCATGCGCGAGCCCATGATGAACTGCTCGAACAGCTCAGGCTTGGTAGAGCGGATCAGCGAGCCGTGGGTGTCGTAGAGGTTCACGTCGCTCTGCGTATTGCCAGCCACCCTCTGCATGGCCTCATACAGCTGGGTGATGTTCAAGTCGTTGTAACGCAGGGCATACTGGCAGAACTCCGACAGAGTCGCCTGCACTATGGTCATCTTGCTCTCCATCTGCTCCTCGTTGCTGGCTCTGGTACGGCTCAGGGTGTAGAATATGGTGCCCACACCCACGCAGATAAGGGCGGTAGCCAGCGCTATGACGATCAGGAAAGTGATCTTCCTCTTGAATGAGTGAGCCGGAAGGTTCAGCAGAGAGCGGCGCCGCATCCCGTGGGTTCCGATCATGTTCACGATGCAGAACAGAAGCAGGAGATACGACAGGGAGACGAGGAAAGAATACTCGGGTATTACAGCCCTGGACAGCACTATCACCTCGTCGTCTGACAGTTTGTTTACGAAATGAAGGTAACCGTCACTGTGAGTCACGTGATAGCCTACGTCGATGTCGGAATATGTGTTCCGCGACGGGTAATTGAAATCTCCCGAAGAAGACACCAGCCTGCCCGAAGCATATTTGGCGTAGGAGTATTGCTCGGGGATCGAAGAACGCACGTTCTCGGAGGTCATCATACCCTCCGGGTAGACGAACGTGCCGCTCTGGGATTTGCGGACTATCTCTATATACAGCCGTGCGGTCTGGTAGGTCTGGTAGTTCATGTAGGTGAATATACCCACATAGACCGTCTCGCCGTAGTAGTTGTTCATGTAGAAGAAACGCGAAGTGGGCGCCAGCTGCACGCCGTAGCGGGTGATCTCGTCGCTGTAGAAATCGTAGCAGTCCACCACCTGCGTATACTGGTCGATAAGCAGCTTGCTGTTGGTCTCGCAGGTAGTCACTGCGATATCGTATTTCTGGCTGAAATTACTGTAGAGATAACGCTCCAGGATCCTGCTGCGGATGACTTCGGTGCCCCCTTCCGGCCAGTAGCTAAGCATGCCTATCAGCTGGTCGGATGCAATCGGGTTCTCTATCTCACGCAACTGGATCTCCAGCGAAAGGTCGCGCTCCACGGCCATCCTGTTGGTACGCACCAGATTGGTCCGGATCTCTTTGTCCTTACCGTAAATGGACACTGCCATGGCAGTATAGATCGCGGCCACGGCAGAATAGATCAGGATGCCTTTCAGCGAAGTTATCTGGAAGCGGTCCTGCTTGTCCCAGACCACCAGCGTCACCTGGATCAGGAACAGCAGCGACAGGAACAGCAGCGCATACATGAAGTAGCTCAGGATGGAATAGAACGACAGTTCCGTGATCCTGTACAGAGCCATCACGATGCTCGAGTTCAGGATCAGCGACCTGAGAGTAAGGTGTATATACAGCACCATCAGTACTATCGCCCCGACTAGGACTCCGCCGACTATGCGTCTTTTCACAGAACTCATCACGAGGATCCTCTTGTAGAGAATCTTCCTTATGATGAATGCCGCAAGTATAACCAGCGAGATGTACAGATGGCTGGCCAGCATGGCTGCGTACGAATTGAACCAGCCTGTGTCGGCATAGAGCACCGGAGAAAATATCTTCGCGTCGGTATCCACATGACGGAACAGGATCGTGGCATATAGCAGCGTGGCGGATAGGACAACCAGTGTCACAAAGAAAGATGTACGGCTGCGCTTGCTGAAATGATAGAAAAACACCGCCAGCAGGATCAGCGAAAGAGCCACGAAACGCAGGCTGTAGTCACGGTACATCACCGTCGAATCCGACGCCGGAACTATAGAGAAAAGCGGGGTGCCGTCGATGCCGTGGACGAAC
Organism: Bacteroidales bacterium; assembly: GCA_017551785.1. GTDB lineage: Bacteria > Bacteroidota > Bacteroidia > Bacteroidales > UBA932 > Equibacterium. The sequence continues at coordinate 46,192 of JAFZKU010000010.1, forward strand.
ACGCCGTTGTTCTCGTCGAGAGTTGAAGATGTAAATCCTTTGTTCATGCCGAGCGAAGGATTCATCTTGCTCACGATGGCCATATTGTCGGAAGGATATTCGTCCTTTATTCGTATACCGGTGATGATCTTGGTTGTGCCTGTGGTGTATGACCTCACGACATACCACGACAGTCCGAGGTTTACATAACTGTCTTCGTCGGTGATATATGCCAGAGGAGTGTTGTAGAGGTTGTCGTTGCTCATGAAGTGCAGACGGTACCAAAGCGGCGGCACGTCCACTTCATCGTTGCTGATAGAGAATTCGTTTACCCACGCCTGCAGGGTGTCGGCATTATAGCGGTAGAGAACCATGTCGTCGGGGAAGCCTGGGAGCAGTATCCACTCGTCCACCGGAATCTCCTGAACCTGGCGGACGTAGCGCTCCATCTGCCGCTGCTTCTTGACCAGTCGCCGCTCTACCCTTGAAGACTGCCTTGCGTCGATGCGCTGAGCCACCGGGGGGATCAGCGACAGCAGGAATGCCAGCAGAGCAGTTGCGGCAAGCAGGATGGTAATGTGTTTGGCGTCGGCCTTCATTCGTGGTGGTAAGGTTCCCCTTCAATTATGGTAAAAGCCCTGTACAGCTGCTCGAGGAATATAAGCCGTACCATCTGGTGCGAAAAAGTCATCTTTGAGAGAGACATCAAGCTGTCGGCCCTGTCATATACCTTCTTACCGAACCCCATGCTCCCTCCGATGACGAAAACTATGTTCCTGGAACTGTGGGCGAACTTTTGCTCCAAATGTTGTGCCCAACTGCTCGAAGTGAACTCTTTTCCCCTTTCATCCAGCAGGATGCATTCGTCCGTGGGGGACAGATTCTTGAGGATGAGTTCGGCCTCGCGGTCCTTGAGCTGCTCCTTGCTGAGGCTCCTGACACCCTTCAGGGCCGGAATAGTCACCATTTCGAAACGACAATAGTGTTCAAGTCTGGCACGATAGATGTCTATGCCCTCGCACAGGTATTTTTCTTCTGTCTTGCCGACAACTATCAACTTGATCGTCATTTCAGGAGGTTTTGAATCATTAGTTCATGCAAATTTAAGATATATGGCTTGATTTTTGCTAAATTTGCGGCGTTGAATTAATCACACAGATGAGAAAATTTGATTTTTTAGTAGCACTCGCGTTATTTGCCATACCGGTTGCAGCATCTGCCCAGAACACAAATCCTATCCAGATGCAGCTGCAGCCCAGTCAGTCCGTTATGCAGACTGGCAGTCAGCAGAATCAGTCGCAGGCCGCTACGGATGTCTTCACCTCTATAGGTAAATACATTGAATCAGGAGATGCAGAGAAGCTTTCAGCATGGTTTGCAGACAATCTCGAGCTTGACATCACAGGCTCAGTCAACAGCTGCACCCGCAGCCAGGCCAAGCTCATCATGAAGAATTTCTTCAACAACAACACTCCCAAGAAATTCACCATTATCCATAAGAGCGGCCGCCCGCCGATGTCATATGCGGTTGGTAGCCTGAGCGCCGGAGCCGAGAAGTTCAGAGTCATCATCTATGTCCGCACAGACGACGGCAAGAACTCCATCCAGCAGCTCCGCATTGAAAAAGACTAAGTCATGCATAGATTCTTAACAATACTAGTGACGGCCCTGGCGGTCGTCACTTCTTGTAATAACAAGACCCCCGATCCGGTGGCAGCCGCCATCGAGGCCGCCGCAATGAAAGACACCGAAGGCGACTACAGCTTCCGCATCTACGACCTCGCGAAGATAGACTCCACTACCTTCCGCACAGAGTTCGAACGCCGCAGGGATGTCTTCCGCCTCAAGCAGCAGACCGAAGAGAAGCTCTACTGGAGATACAATGCCGAAGGTAAGCCCAAGACCTCCGAGAGTCACCGTCAGGCCATGGAGAAGGCCAAAGTCAATCTGGAGACTATGGATTATCTCGAGAAGGAAATTGGAGCCCGTATTGACGACGTCGCCTACTATGACTACGTCTTTTCCGGCTATTCAGAGACCAAAGAAGGCCGCATGACCTACGACAAAGTCTATGTCACTGTCACTCCGGATTACGAGGTGCTGACCATGACTGCAAACCAGAGAGACCTGCACAAAGGCACTGGCCGGGTCATCCCCGGCTATATCGAAACCATTTCAGCAGAACTGCTGGAGGAATAGACCCTTCCCTATTCCAGGAATGACAGAAAAAGGCGGCCCCGAAAGGTCGCCTTTTTCGCTACTAAAAACTTGATGCGTTATCTCACGCGCTCGCCGTAGCTGCGGTCAACGGTATTGACCCTGATCTTGTCACCCTGATTGATGAAGAGCGGAACCATGATCTCGGCGCCGGTCTCGAGGGTGCAAGCCTTAAGAGCGTTGGTAGAAGCAGTATCGCCCTTTACAGCGGGCTCGGTGTAGGTAACTTCCAGCTCGACGTAGGTCGGCAACTCGCAAGTGAGGCATCTCTCTTCATCAGCCTGAAAAACCATCTCCACCTGCTGGCCCTCTTTCATGAGGTCTGCATTTTCAATCATGTCGAAACCGAGGTGAACCTGCTCGAAAGTCTCAACGTGCATGAAGTTGAAACCGTCCTCATCCTTGTAGAGGAACTGGTAAGGCCTGTGCTCGACGGTGATGACGTCAATCTTCTCACCTGCACTGTAGGTCTTCTCGAGGATTCTGCCGTTTTCGAGATTGCGGAGTTTGGTCTTTACGAATGCCGGACCCTTGCCGGGTTTAACGTGTTGGAACCATACGATTGAACACGGCTTGCCGTTGAAATCAAGACAAAGACCGTTTTTGAAGTCAGCAGTTGTTGCCATATATCTTTGTTTATTGTTTGTTTATGATATTATTGTGCAAATGTATATATAATTCTTCCAATTGCCAACGGGGAGTTGAGGTTGCCCCGCAGATGCCGACGCTGTCGCCGTCATGCAATATTCCTGCCGGAATCTGCCCGTTCTCCACCCAGAAGGTGCGGGGGTTGTGCTTGCGGCAGAGGTTGTAGAGCACGTTGCCGTTGGAGCTCTCCCGGCCGCTGACGAACAGTATCACGTCGTGCGACTCTGCGAAGCTGGCGAGGGCGGCATGCCTTCCTGCCACCTGACGGCAGATGGTGTTGAAGGACTCGAACTTGCCTGAGCATTCCTGGCTCCTGCGGCGGCATTCCTCCGTCAGTGCGGCATATTCCTCAGTGTCCTTCGTTGTCTGTGAGAAGAGGGCCACCGGCTTGGAGAAGTCGATGCTGTCCAGCTCAGAGATGCTCTCCACCACCACTGCGTTGCCTTCTGTGTGGCCCACCAGTCCGTTGACTTCGGCATGGCCTTTCTTGCCGTAGATTACCAGCGTACCGCCAGCGGCATGGACCTTCCTGTATGTTGCGGCAATCTTCTTCTGGAGCTGCAGCACCACAGGGCAGGTGCAGTCGATGATGGTGATGCCGTTGCGCTGAGCCAGCTCATAAGTAGCCGGCGGCTCGCCGTGAGCTCTCACCAACACCACATCGTCCCTGATCGAGGCCATGCGGTCGATGTCGATTATCTGGAGCCCTTCAGCAGCCAGCCTTTCAATCTCCTGGGCGTTGTGGACTATGGCTCCCAGGGAGTAGAGCCGGTCGTGGTCAGACAGATAGCTTTCAGCCTTCCTTACGGCACGTACCACCCCGTTGCAGAAGCCGGAGCCGGAGTCTATTTCTATGGTGAGGCGCATCAGAGGTTTATGCCGAACTTGGTGCTCATGAGGTCTGTGAACCAGGTCATTTCCTCTTCCAGCGTCATGTTGGTGTTGTCCAGCACGATGGCGTCGGGAGCCTGGCGCAGCGGAGAGATATCGCGGTGGGTGTCCTTGTAGTCGCGGTCCTGGATGTTCTGCATCACTTCGTCGAAAGACACTTCCTTGCCGCCGGCGACCATCTCGTCGTAGCGGCGCTGGGCCCTGACTTTGGCGTCGGCAGTCATGAAAATCTTGAGCTGCGCATCCGGGAACACGTTGGTGCCGATGTCGCGGCCGTCCATCACGATGCCGCCCTTCTTTCCGTAACGGCGCAGCAGACGGTCAACGTAATTCCGCACGAAGCCGAGGGCTGAAACGGGGCTGACAGCGTTGGAAACGTCCATCTGGCGGATGAGCCCTTCGACATTCTCCTCGTTGATGTAGGTGTCGGGACGCAGAGAGACCCTGAGCTGCCGCATGGCGGTGCGCAGAGCCTTCTCGTTAATATTGTTCTCAGAGTCTATCCAGCCTCCGCGGATGCCGAAGAGGGTGACGGCCCTGTAGACAGCGCCTGAATCGAGATGGAGATAGCCGGTTTTGCTGGCTATGAGTTTGGCGAAAGTACTTTTACCGGTTGAAGAGTAACCGTCTATTGCAATGATGATTTTCCTTGACATCGTTCAAAAGCTTAACAAACAAAAATACTCAAAAAATATCTATCTTTGCTCAATAACTATTGAATATTATGAAGATTCTGGTGATAGACGACGAGCGCAGCATCCGCAATACTCTTAAGGAAATCCTCGAGTTCGAAGGGCACACCATCGCCACTGCCGAAGACGGCAAGCAGGGCCTTGACATGGCGCTGAACGATTCCTACGATGCGATTTTCTGCGACATCAAGATGCCGAACATGGACGGACTGGAAGTCCTTGCAGCCCTTGCCGAAAGCGAGAGCGACACTCCGATAATCATGATTTCTGGCCACGGCGATATCGACACCGCAGTGGACTGCATCAAGAAGGGAGCATACGACTTCATCCAGAAGCCGCTCGACCTTAACCGCATCCTCATCACCCTCAAGAACGCTACAGACAAGTCGACTCTCGTCAAGGAGACCAAGATCCTCAAGAAGAAGGTCGACACCAAATATGAGATAGTAGGCGAGAGCGAAGCCATCAAGCATATCAAAGATGTGATCTCCCGCGTAGCCGCTACCGACGCCCGCGTGCTTATCACCGGCTCGAACGGCACCGGCAAGGAGCTGGTGGCCCACAATCTCCATAACCAGAGCCAGAGGGCTTCGATGCCGTTCATCGAGGTCAACTGCGCCGCCATTCCCAGCGAGCTCATCGAGAGCGAGCTGTTCGGCCACGAGAAAGGCTCCTTCACTTCTGCTGTAAAGCAGCACAAGGGTAAGTTCGAGCAGGCCGACGGAGGAACCCTCTTCCTCGACGAGATCGGCGACATGAGCCTCGCCGCCCAGGCCAAGGTGCTGCGCGTGCTTCAGGAAAACAAGCTCATGAGGGTCGGCGGAGACAAGGACATCAGCGTGAACGTCCGCGTCATCGCCGCCACCAACAAGAACCTCACCGAGGAGATTGCCAAGGGCACCTTCCGTGAGGACCTCTATCACCGCCTGAGCGTTATCGTAATCCACGTGCCTACTCTGGCGGAACGCACCGACGACATCCCTCTGCTGGTTACCCACTTCATCAAGAGGATATGCGACGAGAGCGGCAAGCCCGAGCCCAAGGTCGATGCTGCGGCCTATGACGAGCTCAAGAAGCTTCCCTGGACCGGCAACATCCGCGAACTTCGCAACGTTGTCGAGAGACTGCTGATTCTCTGCGGCAACACTATTACCAAGGAAGATGTCCTGTTGTATGCAACTCCTTCAATCTAAATACGATTATGAACCTTGTAGCTATAGTAGGACGTCCTAACGTCGGCAAGTCGACCCTTTTCAACCGACTTGTAGGCATGCGTCAGGCCATTGTCGATGATATTTCCGGAGTGACACGCGACCGCCACTACGGCCGTTGCGAATGGTGCGGCCATGAGTTCTCAGTGGTCGACACTGGCGGCTTCACCACCAACAGCGACGACGTCTTCGAGAGCGAGATCCGCAAGCAGGTGATGATTGCCATCGAAGAGTGCGACCTGGTGCTCTTCCTCGTAGAGGTTGCTACAGGCATCACTGACTTCGACGCCGAGATAGCCGACGTGCTGCGTCGCAGCCGCAAGCCCGTGGTCCTTGCTGTCAACAAGGTGGATTCCGGCGACAAGATATACGGCACATACGAATTCAACGCCCTGGGCCTCGGAGAGCCCTGGAGCATCTCTGCTGCCACAGGCAGCGGCACCGGCGACCTGCTGGACGAGATCATAGCCAAGCTTCCCTCGGATTCTACTATAAAGGAAGAAGTTGAGGGTGAGAATACCATCCCGCGCATTGCCATCGTGGGCAAGCCGAATGTCGGCAAATCGTCCCTTACCAATGCGTTGCTGGGAGAGGAGAGGAACATAGTGACTCCGGTGGCCGGCACCACCAGGGATTCCATAAGCACTCACTACAACAAGTTCGGCCATGAATTCATACTGGTCGACACTGCGGGAGTGCGCAAGAAATCGAAAGTGACGGAAGATCTGGAGTTCTACTCAGTGCTTCGCTCCATCCGCGCCATCGAGAATTCAGACGTCTGCATCCTGATGGTCGACGCCCAGACGGGCCTCGAGAGCCAGGACATGTCTATCTTCAACATAATCCAGCGTAACCGCAAGGGCTGCGTCATAGTCATCAACAAGTGGGACCTTGTGACCAAGGACAGCAACACCCTGATGCGTTATCGTGAGGCTGTGCTGCGCAAGATCGCTCCCAACGACGACATCCCCGTGGTCTTCACTTCGGTGATCAACAAACAGCGCATCATGGATGTGCTGGACACCGTCGCCAAGGTCTACGACAATTATGCGAAACGCATCCCTACCTCGGAGCTGAACGAGGTGATGCTTCAGGAGATAGACAACTATCCGCCTCCGGCATGGAAAGGGAAGTACATCAAGATCAAGTATATCACCCAGCTGCCGACCGCGGCGCCTTCGTTTGCATTCTTCTGCAATCTGCCGCAGTACGTCCGTGACCCGTACAAACGCTTCCTGGAGAACAAGCTCCGCGAGCATTTCGACTTCACGGGCTGTCCCCTGCAGATCTATATCCGACAGAAATAACTAGTAGACTTTCAGCTCGCCGATTTCGACGCCCTGGCAGCCGGCTGTGACTATTATCACTTCCTGGCCCTTCTTGTTGAGGACGTACGAAGGCTCGTCGATGAAGGTGTGGCTGTGGCCGCCGATTATGATGTCGATATTAGACGACTCGGCTGCCATCACATGGTCTGACGGGCGGTCATAGTCGCCGCCGTCGAAGCCGAGATGCGACAGGAAGATCACCAGGTCACATTTTTCCTCGTTCTTCAGATAGTCGGCCCACCTGTTCACCTCGGCTACAGTGTCGAGATGCTCCATGTCCTTGATGTATTCATACATCACGTTGCTTTCAAGATATGAAGTGGCGCCTACGATGCCTATCTTCAGGCCGCCACGCTTTACTATAGTGTAAGGCTTCACATACGGCTCCAGGGGAGTGCCCTTTACTCCGTAGTTGCACATCAAGGTAGGATATTTCGCACTTGAAAGCCTGCGTGCAAGCTCTTCCAGACCGTTGTCGAACTCGTGGTTGCCGAGAGTGGCCACGTCATAGCCCAGAGCGTTCATGAGCTCGAGTTCAAGGTCGCCCTTGGCTACAGTGAAATAAGGAGTGCCCTGGTTGTAGTCGCCTGCATCCAGGAGCAGCACTTTCTTCTTGCCGTAGTGGGCACGGACGCTGTCGATGAACTGAAGCCTGCGGTCTACTCCGCCGAGGCCTTCGTTGCGACCTGTGCGCAAAGGTTCGATCTGACTGTGTGAATCATTGGTGTGAAGTATCACCAGACGCTGTGCATCTGACATTCCGAATGCCAGGCACACTATTGCAATTGTCAATACTAACCTTCTCATAGTCCTAGTTCCTGTCTACGTTTTTAATAACCACACGGCCGTCCATCTTCGGGTCGACCTTCTTGCCCTGGGCGGTAAGCTCCCTGATATGGTCGCACACGGCGTCGCGGATTAGCACGTCGGTGTCGATCACCTTGTCGGCATAAGCGCCGATCCTCGAGCCGTCACCTCCGTCGAGCAGGAAGTTGATGGTTGCGAAGTTGTAAGTCTTGTTGGGATCCAGCGGTTTGCCGCCGATGTTGAACTTGGTGATCTGGTAGTTGTCGATTACCAGCTCTACGCCGCTAAGGCACTCCACATAGCCCTTCTTTGCATAATTGTCCATGAACTGGCGAAGCTTAGATCCCTTCACCTTGCAGACTACTATGTCATTTTCGAAGGGGAAGATGGAATAGATGTCATAGACTCTCACGTCTCCCTTGGGCATGGCGGTGCGGATGCCGCCGTAGTTGGTCATGGCCATCTCCACCGGCTCCCCTATTTCCTTCTCGGCCCTCGCGCGGATGACGTCCGCAGCGAAGTTCGAGAGTTCGCTCTCCGGCCCGCGCCTGCTTTCGATCAGGCGGTCGGTGTAACCGATTATTTCCATAAGCGGAGCAACCTGGGGCGAATACTTATCTATTATATCCTGAGCCGCCCAGTCGCTGCCGGTGTCGTAACGGGAATCGATGTAGTGGTATTGCCATGCATAGTCGAAGGCCGCGTTTTTCCTGCCGCATGCCACCAGCATCAGGCAGGCCGTCAGTATCAGTAATATCCGTCGCATATCTATTTTTTGCTTTTCATCCATTTATAGAGATCCTTGAAGGTAGCCTTCTTGCCGTACATCAGAATACCCACGCGGTATATCCTTGCCGAGATGTAGGTGACAAGAATGAAAGTTGCCAGCAGCAGAGCTATCGACAGAGCGAGCTGCCAGCCCGGCACTACGCCGAACGGAAGCCTTGCCAGCATCACCATCGGTGATGTGAAAGGAATGATGGAAGCCCAGAACGACAGAGCGCTGTTAGGGTGCTGGAAGGTGTGGAGCATGATGAACAGACCGAGCATCAGCGGGATGGTGATAGGCATCGCCAGCTGGCCTGTGTCAGCCTCGTTGTCGACTGCAGAGCCAACAGCGGCGAACATCGATGCGTAGAGCAGATAGCCCAGCAGGAAGTAAATGAGGAAGAATACCAGCAGATAAGGGATGTTCAGGCTGGCCAGGCCGCCGAGGATTCCGGAAGCCACGTTCTCAGAAATGCCCTCCCCTGCTGCAAGCACATCACCTGCGCCGGCAGACATTACGTCAGCCCCGAAGATAAGGCCGCCGCCAGTGACAAGCACGAGGGTCAGCACTATCCAGATTATGAACTGCGTCAGCGCCACACCGGCCACGCCGATGATCTTGCCCATCATAAGCTCGAACGAGCTGACAGATGAAACCACGACTTCCACGATGCGGTTTGACTTCTCCTCGATGACTCCCCTCATGACCATGTTTCCGAACATGAAGGTGAATATATAGATAAGGAAACTCATGATGTAGGCGATAATCATGTATGCCTCTACCGAGTCTTCCTTCTCGCCTCCGTCTTCAGTCAGGGTCAGAGCCTCGACAGGAACTGATGTACGCACCTTGGCCATAATGTCCTCGTACCCTACTATGTCGTAGGCTTTCAGCTTGTAGTCACGCACCGCCGTTTCCACCCTGCGGGACAGGTCGCTTTTGGTATCCAGCGACACAGGCTCCTTGCTGTAGGTAGTCACCGACACGTTGTTGTCCTCGTCAAGAGGAGACACGAACACAAGGATGTCTACGCCGAGGTCATTGAAATCGGCTTTCATCTGTTCCATGTCGGAGTTTGCGTCTGCAAAGCTGTACTGCACTGACTCTCCGCTTTCGAAGTAAGGCTGCACCAGGCCGGAACGGTCGACGAACATCACCTTCTTCTGGCCGTCACCCTTGTAGAGCATTATAAGCGACGGGATGAGTATCAGCGCCGCCATGAATACCGGAGTGAGGATGGTGGTGAGTATGAAGGATTTCTTCTTGACGCGGACTGAATACTCACGACCTATGATAATTCCTATTTTGCTCAGATTCATAACTTTTCCTCCTGTTTTTCACCTCCTACAAGCTTGATGAAGATGTCGTTCATCCTCGGGATAAGCCTTCTGAAGGATATGATTTCCACTTCGTCATTGAGTTCGGCGATGACATCCTTCGAGGTGAAACCCTCGTTGATGTCGAGCACGGCGCGGCGTTCGTTCTTCTGCTGGTCGTCCAGATAGATTGAATATGAGCGGCCGGCAGGGACTTTCTCCAGATCTGACTTGTAAAGCAGTTCCACCTGGTCTGAACCCCAGCGGCGGCGGACTTCGTCGGTGCCGCCGGTTACCACCAGCTTCGCCTTGTTGATCAGTGCTATGTTGTCGCACAGCTCCTCCACCGACTCCATGTTATGGGTCGAAAGGATAATGGAAGTGCCTTCGTCGCGCAGGCGGAGGATCTCTTCGCGGATTACCTGTACGTTGACCGGGTCGAAGCCGCTGAAGGGCTCGTCGAGGATCAGCAGGCTGGGTCTGTGGACCACTGTGGTAATGAACTGGACCTTCTGGGCCATACCCTTGGAAAGGTCTTCCACTTTCTTGTCCCACCACGACTGGATGCCGAATTTCACGAACCATTCGCGCAGCGCCTTCGAAGCTTCGGCTGAAGTCATGCCTTTCAGCCTGGCAAGGTACATGGCCTGCTCGCCGACCTTCATCTTCTTATATAGACCGCGTTCCTCGGGCAGGTAGCCGATCTTGCGTACGGCTTCTTCGGTCATGGGTTTTCCGTTGAAAATGACCGTGCCTTCGGTGGGTATGGTAATCTGGTTGATAATGCGGATCAGGGTTGTCTTTCCCGCACCGTTGGGACCCAGCAAGCCAAAAATCTTGCCTTCGGGAACTTCGATGGACACATTGTCGAGGGCGGCGAACTGGCCGAACCTCTTGGTGATGTCCTTACATTCTATGATGTTCATCTGTATTAGATATTGTTTTCTTCTCTGTATTTGTCAAAACAGTGCCTGCACAACGGCTCGTAGATGTCTTTCTCTCCAAGCTCGACAAGCTTTTCGCTGGCGCTCAGGCGGTGTGAATAGTTGGCGGGATCGCCGCACTTTACGCAGATCGCGTGGACTTTGGTGACATATTCGGCCACTGCCATCAGGGCAGGCATCGGGCCGAAAGGCTTGCCGCGGAAGTCGGTGTCTAGGCCGGCGACAATCACCCTGATGCCCATGCTGGCCAGCTGCTGCACTACGTCCACTATGCCCATGTCGAAGAACTGGGCTTCGTCGATGCCGACTACATCGACATCTCCGGTGAGCAGAAGCAGGCTGCTGGAAGACTCTACCGGCGTTGAGATGATGGCGTTGGCATCGTGGCTCACCACCTCCTCTTCAGAATAGCGCACGTCGATGCGGGGCTTGAAAATCTCCACCTTGAGGTTGGCAATCTTGGCCCTCTTGAGACGGCGTATGAGCTCTTCGGTCTTGCCTGAGAACATCGAGCCGCAGATGACTTCTATCCAGCCGGGTGTCTTTGCGTTTTCAATAAACATTTCCTTTACTATCTTTGTAGGGTGACTGACAAAGATAGGAAAAAATGTCTGAACTTTTCATCGTACCGACGCCCATAGGCAATCTCGACGACATGACCTTCAGGGCAGTGCAGGTGCTCCGCGAAGTGGATCTGATCCTGGCGGAGGACACCCGCACCAGCGCGGTGCTGCTGAAGAAGTACGGCATTGCGACCCATGCTGAAAGTCACCACAAATACAACGAACACCAGAAGGTGGAGCTCATCAAGGAAAAGATCCTTTCGGGCATGTCGGTAGCGCTCATCAGCGACGCCGGCACTCCCGGCATCAGCGACCCCGGGTTCCTGCTTGTCCGCACCTGTGCGGAGGCCGGCATCAAGGTGGTCACCCTGCCCGGGCCGACAGCTTGCATCCCCGCCATCGTCAATTCGGGTCTCCCCTGCGACCGTTTCTGCTTCGAGGGTTTCCTTCCGCAGAAGAAGGGCCGCCAGACGAGACTCACCGAGCTGTCTGCCGAGCGCCGCACCATGGTGTTCTACGAATCCCCCTTCAGACTTGTTAAGACTCTCGCGCAGTTCGCGGAGTTTTTCGGAGACGGGCGGAAGGCCGCCGTCTGCCGTGAGATCTCAAAGGTTCACGAAAGCACTGTCAGAGGCACTCTTGCCGAGTTGCGGGATTTCTACACCGCCAACGAGCCCAAGGGTGAGATTGTGATAGTGGTGCAAGGAGCCGATGATCATCCCAAAAAGGATTCTTAAACTTTTAATGTCTTCTTGGAGGAGTTTGTATGAAGGGCAAAAAGGCTTCTGCGGCTGCAGCGAGCGGTGCTGTGGCTTTGATTTTTCTGATTCTTGGCTTTCAGGCAGCCATCTTTACCGGTAATGTCTTCAAATTCAGGCAGGCGGCCAAGGCCGAAGCTGCTATGGATGATTATTATTATGATAGCGATGATTCGTCTGGCATGAGCACAGACGAGGTCCGCAAAGCAAACAGGGCTTCCTCCAGTGGCGAGGGTGGTGTTGCGCAAGAGAGTATTTTTTCTACTCTCCTAGCAACATCCACCGAGCCCAAGGGAAGCCCGGGCGAAAAAGGCAGTGCGGTGCGCAAGGCGCTGGAAGCGAGCGGCCAGCGGGAGCGCGACTACAGCGACTCGCGGACGGTCATAGCCGAAAGGACGGCCAGGAAGACCGTCGAGACATTCGAGTTCAATCCAAACACAATCACACTTGAAGAGCTCACCCGGCTGGGCTTCTCAGAGCGCCAGGCACAAGTCATCCTGAACTACCGAGACAAAGGCGGCCGCTTCCGCAGCGAACAAGACTTCGCCAAGATGTATGTAGTCGACAGCGCCACCTTCGCCAGGCTGGAGCCGTACATCCGCATCCCCAAACTCGACCTCAACGCCGCCGACAGCGAAGCCCTGCTCAGCCTGAGAGGCATAGGACCATACTATGCATCAAAGATCCTCGACTATCGCCGCCGACTCGGCGGCAGCTTCACCAGCCTCGACCAGCTGCTCGAGATCGACGGCTTCGACCGCAAGCGCCTCGACGGCTTCCGCTCCGACGTAGAGCTCCGCAAACCGCCGAAAGGCTTCAACATCTGGGAAGCCACCCAGGCCCAACTTGAAGCCCACCCCTACATCGGCACTTACGCCGCTAAAGGCATCATACGCTTCAAACGCACAGTCGACACCCTCTCCTGGACTCTCTCCAACCTCGTCGAGGCCGGCATCCTGAGTCCGGAAAAAGCAGCAAAACTGTAAGAAATTAATTACGGCACTCGTCCATGAGGTCCTCGAGGGCCTTGCGGTCGGCTGGATAGAACTTCACAACCGGAGCCACCGTCATGCGGGCGCTCTTGCCGAGACGCTTCTCCAGCTCCATAAACTCAGTGTACTTCTCCAGATAGCTCTGCTTCTGCTCGTCAGTCAGCGGCATGTCGATTCCAGCCTCTCTCATCATGAAACGGCTCTTCGACGCCACCGACAGCTCAACGTGCAGCTGGACATAGCATATCACATCGAAAAACACCTCGGGCGGGAAAGACTCCTTCACCGTCATCAGGAACTGGCCGGTCTTGGTATCTCTCAGCTCTCCCCTCTGGATAGCCTGGAGCAGCACGACCTGCTTGTCGAGGCCGCGGTCCAGCCAGCGGTGGATCATGTCGCCGTCGTACTGGTAAGTCCAGACCAGCAGTCCAGCCAGAGCGGCCAGGATGAATACGAACTGCAGCACGGGATTGAAATGGAGGGTGTTATGAAGAATGTGAAGCACAGGGGCGATGACCAACAGGAAAATGGACATCAGGGTGTCATTGCGCTTGATGGGCAGATTGCCTTTGCGACGCTCAGCAAGACGGACGGCGAACATCAGACCGGCAGCCACGATGGCGCTGCAGCCCATGTGGATCAGAGCCACCTCAAGGCCGCGGAACAGCACGGTCCCAATACCCAGCGGCTCGCCGAGCACCAGATAGAAAATGTTCTCCAGGATGGAGAAGCCACCTCCCACCGCCGCACCGCAGATTACGCTGTCGATAAAGAACACTATCTTCTTCCTGCTGGCAAGCAAGAACAGCGGAATAGCCTTCACAACCTCTTCCAACAAGGGATAGAGAAAGTCAGACACAGACACCGGGATGAATGTGTCCAGCAGCCAGAACAAACCGAAGCAGACCAGTGCCGCACCCATGCCTGCTCCCACCAGCAGCAGAAGCCTCTTCACGCTCAGCAGCGAGAAGGAGTCCAGCTCATACACTACAAAAATGTAGATAGCTACCGGGAGAAGGGAAGCAATGAACGACATTACAGAAGTTTAAGAGAAATCATCAATTCGTTGTTGTGGCGGCCTCTGACGAAACCTTCGGGGGCGAACAGATGGGCGTAGCCTATCGAGAGGGTGGTCTTCAGATAGTTGAAGAACACTATCTCGGTGGTCACCTGGGCTCCCGTGCTGTAATACATCTGGCGCTGCAAACCGGGATTCCATGTTGACAGGCCGGTGCCGAACAGTGAGCACTGGATCCATGTCGGATATAGGAACAGGAAGCCGAAATCGTTGAGACGCAAAGGACGGAGATTCAGTTCACCTGTCGCCTTGGCGTAAGAGTGAGCCTTGATATCGTCGATGCAGGCGCCCGGCATAGCTATGGAGGTGCGGTACATGAACGCATTGCGGTTGTCGATGCGGTTGTTGCGCATTCCTCCGAGGTAGGTATTACCGAAGGCCGACTTGGGATCGCCGAAAGAATGACCTGCAGCAGTGCGGAGCCAGAACGTGGTATTGCGGCTGACGGGCAGCAGCACGCCGAAGTCTCCGGTAGCTTCCACAGACGGGAAGAAGCTGCCGCCGGCCAGATAGCCGTAGCCCTGAAGGCCGACCTCAAAGCCTTGCTCCTTCATCACTGCGCCGAGGGTGTTGCGGAACTTGCTTATCTTACCGTAAGCAGAAACAGTCTGCATTGAGCGGATGCCATCGTCGACGCTGATCTCCTGATAGAGAGGCAGCGCGTCCATGTCGCCGTATGCACCGACAGAAGCTCCCCAGTTATATGTGTAGGGCACATGCAGAGTGTTGGTCCAGTCATAAGCCACTGACACCATGTATCCTTTACGGCTGTTGCGGATAGGGCCCGCGAGGTCGTAGAAGTCGGTATGGTTCCAGGCAGCCTTCATGGTCCAGAAGTAATACTTCCACTCGAAGTCCGCATGGAACTTGTTTTTCATGTCGTTGCTGCTCCACGGAGACACACCCAGACCAAGCTTGATGCTGCTCAGACCCACCGGATCCCTGAACTGAAGACGATAGCCCAGCACGGGGGTCACGCGGTTCCACGCCTTGTTGTCGACAAAACCGGTGATGATGGGATATGCTCCCGCAAAACGCATCTCTTTGAATACGTTGTAAGGAGTGATATTGTTGTAGACATCTCCGAAGTCGATCTGCTTCAGCGGCTCCTTGAGCAGACCCACAGATTCCAGAGCTTCTACGTTATTATCGTAAGCCTTCTGGCCGTACAGCTCGATGGCGTTGGCATCCTCCACCACTTTGCGGTCCAGCATCACGGGGCGCATGCCGTCACGCTCAAACTCCAGGGCCATTATCTTGCCCGGCTCGATTTCCAGCGGGGCGAATAGGCCGATGTCGGTGTTCGTGAGCAAATCCATCTCGCCAGTAGCGATCTCAATCTGCCAGATATTGGAAACTCCGGTATAGTATGAACTACCTATCAGGTATTTGTCATCCAGAGAGAAGCGAAACTGACCCAGGTTGGTATCTTCGAAGGTCACCAGTTCCTCGGCCTCGAACTTTGCATTGTCCAGGTCTTCGGTGCGGAACAGCAGCAGAGTGTGCTCGCCGTTCTCGCCCTGCTTAGTCATGGAAATCAGCTTGCCGTCATGGCTCACGGCAAGGTCGAAAATGCTGACGCCGAAGGGGAAGGCATAGATTATTTCCGGATTCTCGATGTCCTTGTCGTATCGTATGATGGACTGAGTGCCGGCGTTCGAGAACAGACCGTAGAGGCGGTCGGTGGCATCGTCGTACACTATATTGTTGACACGCTGGAACTCTTTCTTCTTCACCACCTTCTTCTTCTTAAGGTCATAGACGCTAAGACCGCGGTACTTGGCGTTGTTGAAGGTGAATATCAGACGCTGGTTGTTGCGGTCCAGAGCCACATAAGCCGGGTTGTAAAGCTGGATGCCGTAGAGGGGAGCCACTTTACGCTCCTTGCCGGTGTTAAGGTCTATCTCAGTGATGTGGGCGAAGTCGCCGGGCGCGTTCATAGCTGCGTAGGCCTTGCCTGTACCGGGGTCATAGACGAAAGGCGACACGGAACCCAGAGGCTCCTTGCTGAGCGGAGTGGTCTCGGTAATCGGATACTCGCGGATGATTGCCAGATTGGCTTCATCATGCTTCTTTTCATCCTCCTTCCATTCGTTCCACACCTCGCGCAACGGACGTCCGTACACCTGCTTGAACTGGCTGCCCATGAAGGGGCGGCTGTCAGCAGTACGGTTATAGAAACTTATAAGATTTTCGTAGCCGTAGTTGGCCACCATGTAATTCACGAAACGTGTACCGTAGAGGTACGCATTCGCTCCCACCTGGAAGTCCATGGTAGAGCCTTCAGTCTCCAGACCTACAACAGAATAGAGAGGTTCTCCACCGTTGATGATGCTGCGGAAATACATCTCGTCATATCCGCCAAGGGCGCGGCCCACTCCGCCGCCCAGCCATGTCTCCATGAAGCAGGCGATGCCTTCGTGGTACCAGCGCGGCGCATACCAGCGCGGAACGGTCAGATAGCTCCAGATGGCGGAAATAGGCTGAGAGTTGTCGGTACCCACTTTGGTGCCGAAGAACTTGCGCCAGCCCAGATCCTGGCGGTTGTACTTGTCAGACATCACGATATGCGTATACTCGTGACAGAAAAGCTTACGGTAACGCTCAGATGACGGAGCGATGTAATAGGCCATGTTCATTGGCGCCATACCGATCTGGATCAGGGAACGCTGAAGCGGAGTGGCTCCGCCGTTACCATCGTCTTCCCAGTCGGTCAGAAGCAGTAGAGGGGGCTCCGGAACATAGAGAGAATCGGTGGTCCATATCTGTTCGTGGAGGGCCTTGCCATTCTGGAACATGCGTACCACATGGGGGATGTAGCGCGACAGGTTCTTGTCGAAGAAGACCAGTTGAGCCTCATCTGTCTTATACTGATAATAAGTCTGGCTCTGCGCCTGAGACACAAGCGGAAGAGCCAGAATTATGGTCAGTATGCAAATGCGTATGCGGATAGTACTTGACACGCAGCTATACTGTTTTGGGAATTTAAGAATTACTGAGGTTGAATAACAAGGTCATTCACCATGCCAAACTGGTCATGCATAACCAGGCCGAACTGGTCTTGCAGAGGGGTGAATTCAGCCTGCTGAATACCAGGAACACCGTTCACTACAATAACGGCTGAGGCTACGTCGTTCAGAGCAGGGAAAGGCATAGATAAGCCCATTACACCGACAAGATCGCCAATAGTGAATTTGTCGCCAACCAGGAAGTCACTGCCGATCTTGAATTCATCGTTAACCTGGAATTCATCGTTAACCACGAATCCATCATTAACCACGAATCCATCGTTAACTACGAATCCATCGTTAACCTGAAATCCATCGCCAACCTTGAATTCATCGCCAACAAAGAAAACATGGTCACCCACAGTAATTAACTGGTCTCCAATTTGGAATCCATCGCCAACCTTGAAATCAGTACCAACAACGAAAGTCTGGTCGCCCACTGTGAATTTGTCACCCACAGTGAATTTGTCGCCGACCTGGAAACCATTGTCGCCGACCTTGAATTCATCGTTAACAGTGATTACACCAGCCTGATCGGCAAAATATTGAGTAAAATCAGAATTGTAGCCCATTACCAGTTCCAATCCAGTATTGGAGAATAAAGACATTTGGAATTCCTGAGGGAACTCTTGCAGAACTGCGGCGGTCTTTTCTGCTGCAAGCTGATAACCTTTCTTTTTCAATTCTGCTGCAGTCTTGTCGTCCTTATTGAGGAAAGCGGTCACTTGCTGATATTCAAGCCACTGGTCGCGGATGAATTTGAGGGGGTCGCTGCCGGCATTGTTCTTCAGATAAGTATCGGCTGTGTCGATAAAACGAGTGGCCAGATTGTTCTGTTTCTGGAGGAGATTGTATGCCAGAGCAGCATTGTTGGTGCTCTGGGCAACGTCTTTGGCTGACTCGCCGCTAAGAACTGCATTCAGATCAGCACCAGCCGCTTCCATCGAAGCGCAGACATTATTGATTGTCGGCTGAACATCTTTCATATCCTTGAGCACAGCGCTGAACTCCGGAATGTTGCCAGCTACTTGATCAGAAGCCTCAACCAGAGCGTTGAACTGATCGGCACGAGTCTTCATCACCATGTATGCGGCCACGATGTTGTTTCTGTATTCTACATCGTTCATCAGGAGTTCCTGCATATTGCTATCACCTTCACCGGCAGTTTTGCGGGAGAAACGGGCAGACTTGGCTACATTACCGCTAGCATTGTCATAATCAATAGGCCAGTCGATAATCCTTGATACGACATAGCCGACAACACATACTGCAAGTACTGAGAGCAGTATGATAAGTCCTTTTTTCTTTTTCATATGATAATAAAATTAGTTATCAAAAAAGTAAATTCTCAATGCAAAGTTAGATAAAAATCACCGAGAATGCAATAGAAACACCTATTTAATTAGGAGCGTGCGATGAGACGTGGCAGGTTGGCGCGAAGACCCGTGCGAAAACCCGTGCGCCAGACAGTCACTCCGCACTGTCCGGACATCCACTCCATCTTGCCAGGACATCAAGTATGGCTTCAGGTGCGCAAGGCCTGCTAAAATGCAACAGACCTTGTACGCTGGGGTGTCTTTCTCGCTCTGTAGGGCCGGAGATTACTGGGTGGGAATCACGTAGATTTCTACGCGACGGTTCTTGGCGCGGCCTTCCTCAGTGCTGTTGTCTGCGACCGGATCGTCGAACGCCAGGCCTTTTGTGGTGATGCGGTCGGCGCCTATTCCCTTGGTCTGAAGATATTTGGAGACCTCGTTGGCGCGTCTGGCCGAAACCGTCAGGTTCGCTTCGTGGGTGCCTACATTGTCGGTGTGGCCATAGACTCTGATGCGGCTCTCGGGCAGGTCGGAAATGGCTTCGACCAGTTCGTCGAGAGATGTTTTGGCTTCATTGCTGATTGACGTCTGATTGAAGCCGAACAGGATTCCGCTTTCAAATGTGACTTTCAGGGCGGCAAGGCCGTCTTCGAGGGTTACGGATTCCACTATCGCGCCCTTGAGGTCCGAGAGGGCCGATACTTTTTCTTTGACGACTCGTCTGGCCGAATTCATTGATAGGCTGCAGCTGGCGACAAGTGTGCTGCACAAAAGGAGAAGGAATAACTTTTTCATATTCAAATATATAAAAAAGAATTTGGAATTCCACACTCTCCGGGAGAGCAAGCTCACGACGGGTACGTAAACGAAAAAGGCATCGCAGTTTTGCTGCAATGCCTTTTCCTTCTTTGCGGAGAGTGAGGGATTCGAACCCCCGAACCCTTTCGGATCAACAGTTTTCAAGACTGCCGCCATCAACCACTCGGCCAACTCTCCTTCCCATAAGGGACTGCAAATATAGATATTTTTGGATATTGTACAAAAATAAATTTCGCAGGGCTAATCCTTGAACAGTCTCGGGACGAACTCCTTGAGGCTGCGGCGCCAGTTGAGCCATTCGTGGCCGGTGCCGGGAGACTCATAGTATACGTGTTTCACGCCGTTCTTCTCGAGTACATCACGGAAATTGGTAACAGTAGCGTACATCTGGGGAGACTCGTCGCTGCCGGTGCTGATGAACAGAAGCTTGTACTGGTCATTCAGGCTTGCCGGGTAAGCGTCAGGATTCTGAGCCATGCCGCTGCCGCTGAAACCTCCCACATAAGCGAAGAGTTCAGGATGGTTCATGGCTACGCTCCAGCTGATGAAACCACCCATCGACAGGCCGGTGATGGCGCGATGGTCACGGTCAGCTACAGTGCGGTATTTGGAATCGATCATCGGGATGAGCTCCTGCGATACCAGCATGTCGACATTCGTGAAATTGAACATGCTGCGCGGGCCGTCAGCCATGCTGGCCCTGGGGACGAGAGCCTCGCCGCGGTCCATTACGATAAGCATAGGCACGCACTTCTTGGCAGCAATCAGGTTGTCCATGATGTTGTCGACCTTGCCCTGGATTGCCCAGCCGGTCTCATCTTCTCCGCCGCCGTGATAGAGGTACAGCACGGGGTAGCGCTTGTCGGCCTTCTTCTCATACTCGGCGGGAACATAGACGTAGCAAGTTCTCCATGTCTGGGTGAGTTCAGACCAGTACCTCTGCATGCGGATCTCTCCGTGGGGAACATCTTTCGGCAGATAGAAGTCTACGCCGACCTCGGGAATCTCGATGGCGCTGGACATCATGCCGCAGCCATAGAACAGCTGGCTAGACGGGTCGGCCATATGCACGCCGTCTACGTTGATGAAATAGTAGTGGAAACCGGGAACCTGAGGCTCGCTGGTGACCTCCCAGATGCCGTCGGCATTCTTGGTCATGGGGTAGATATGTCCGAGGTCGAGCTCCACGCTTTCAGCACGGGGAGCATTCACCTGGAAGGTTACGGACAGGTCAGGATTGATCTTGGGATACTCCTTGCCAAGGATGTTGGTGCTTGCCGGGGTGGGCTCCGTGATGAGGCCGATCACCGGTTTTTCCTTGCAGGACGCCAGTGTGGCGGCAGCTGCTATCAATGCTATGAATATATATCTTGTTTTCATCGTAGATTTCATTTAAAGAGTTTCTTTGCAAACTGATAGAGGCTGCGGCGCCATGAGAGCCATTCGTGGGCAGTCTCGGGCGAGCAGTAATATTCGTTCTGGATGCCGTTGGCAAGCAGCAGTTCGTGCATCTCTTCGATGAGCTTGCCCTCAGCCTCGCCGGTGGTGCAGAACACCAGGTGGAAATCCTTGTTGAAAGCCGTAGGGTTCTTGAAGATTCCGTTCCAGGCCGCTGCGAACTGCTCGGGATCCTTGAAACCGGGATTGCGGGGATTGAACTCTCCGATCACGATAATGCCGGAAAATCCTGACACCCATGAGAAATACTCCTTGTGGCCGAAAGCCAGGTCGTAGGCTTGCTTGGCACCCCAGGACAGACCGGCCACAGCGCGGTGGTCGCGGTCGGCGATGGTGCGGAAACGCTTGTCCACGAAGGGTATGACATCCTCGATCATCATCTTCTCGAAAGCGTCGAAGCTGTCGGTGCTGCCGGGAAGGGTGGCATAGCCGGAGTTCATCACTATGATCATCGGCTCAGCTTCGCCCTTGGCGATGAGGTTGTCGAGGATGACGTCGGCAAAGCCCTGATATATCCAGCCGGTCTCGTCCTCGCCGCCGCCATGCTGAAGATAGAGCACGGGGTAACGCTTGTTAGGATTTTTCTCGTACTCGGCGGGGGTGTAGACATACATCCTGCGGTACTGCTGGCATGCGTCTGACCAGAACTTCACTGAGCGGACGGCGCCCTGAGGAACATCCTTCTTGGGAAGATAGAAATCAGCATCGGCCGCATCTTCGTTGACTTCCACTGCGCTGGCGTAGCGGCTCATGCCGTAGAAAGTGTAAGTAGCGGGGTCGGCGAAAGAAAGGCCGCCCGTAATGAGTGAATAATAATGGAAGCCGGGCACCAGCGGTGCGGTGGTGGCAGTCCATACTCCGTTTTCATCCTTGGTCATGGGATAGCGCCCGCCGAGGTCTACTGTGATGGCCTTGGCTTGCGGAGCCCTGATGCTGAGCGTTACGGAATTGTCCGCATTGATCTGCGGAAAGCTGCTGCCGGACTTGTTGTAGTCTGACGGGTGCTGGGCCCACATCAGAAGGGGTGCTGACAGCAGGATCAGAAAAAGACTGAAGCGTTTCATATTGTTATTAGTTCAGGTGTTCGGATTATTCTCCATAAATGTAGCGGTGCTGCTCTTCGCTGAGACTGTCGATGCTGACCCCGAGGGTGGCGAGCTTGCGGCGGGCCACCTCGTCGTCTATGGCATCGGGGACCTGGATGACCATGTCGCCGGGGGCGCGGTTCAGCGGGTGATTGTCGGCAAGGTAGCGGGCGCAGAGGGCCTGGATGGCGAAAGACATGTCCATAATCTCGGCGGGATGTCCGTCTCCGGCGGCCAGATTCACCAGACGGCCCTGGGCGAGGATGTAGATGGTGCGTCCGTCAGCGAGTTCGTAAGCCTCGATGTCCTTGCGGGCGGGACGGTGGCTGACGGCCATGGCGTCCAGGTCGCGGATGTTTACTTCACAGTCGAAGTGGCCGGCATTGCAGCAGATGGCGCCGTCTTTCATCACTTGGAAATCCTCGCGGGTGATGACATCCTTGCAGCCAGTGACAGTGACGAAGATGTCGCCGAGCGGAGCGGCCTGCCTCATCGGCATCACCTGGAAGCCGTCCATCACAGCTTCGATGGCTTTCACGGGGTCGACCTCAGTTACTATGACCTTGGCTCCGAGGCCCTTGGCACGCATCGCCACACCTTTGCCGCACCAACCGTAGCCGGCCACCACAGCGGTCTTCCCCGCAACAATGAGGTTGGTGGTGCGGTTGATGCCGTTCCAGACGGACTGGCCTGTGCCGTAGCGGTTGTCAAACAGATGTTTGCAAGGCGCGTCGTTCACCAGGATCATGGGGAAGGCAAGCTTGCGGGCCTTGTTCATGGCATTGAGTCGCAGTATGCCGGTGGTAGTCTCTTCGCAGCCGCCCATCACGTTGCCAAGCAACTGCGGGAAATCAGTGTGGATCTTGCTGACCAGGTCTCCGCCGTCGTCGATTATGATGTTAGGCGCAGCCTCTATGACTTTGGTTATGTGGCGGTCATATTCCTCCTCGCTGGCGTTGTACCATGCGAAGACGTTCAGCCCGGCATGCACCAGCGCGGCGGCGATGTCGTCCTGGGTGGACAGAGGGTTGCTGCCCGTGACGAACATTTCGGCCCCGCCTGCCGCAAGAGTCTTGCAGAGATATGCAGTCTTGGCCTCGAGATGCACCGACAGGGCGATGCGCAGCCCCTTGAAGGGCTTGTCTGCCTCAAATTCTTGTTTTAATGAAGAGAGCAGAGGCATATGGTCGGCCACCCACTGGATCTTGAGCTCGCCGTCCTGCCACAGTTTCGGATTTCGGATTTCGTATGCCATGATTTATGTTTTATGCAAAGATAGTTTAACTTTGTAGTCTGTATTTAAAAACTTTTGTATGCAATACCACATTTTTTCTCCTTACCGCATCTGCCCCGTCGGAGCTCACAGCGACCACCAGCACGGCCTGGTAACCGGTTTCCCTTTCAACAAGGGAGTCGATCTGTATTTTGACGTCACTGAAGACGGCTCCGTTGAGCTGGAAAGCGGCAGTTTCGACGGCAAGGTGTCTTTTGACATCCGTCAGAAAACAATACTTCGTCAAGGAAACTGGGGTGACTATGCCCTCGGCGCCAAATATGCCCTGCGAAAGAGATTCGAGCTGAAAAGAGGAATCCGCGGCAAGATTACCGGCAGCCTTCCGGTAGGAGGCCTTTCGTCCAGCGCCGCCGTGCTCGTGTCATACGTGATGGCATTTGCAAAGGCCAACGACATCTCTCTGATGCCTATGGAAGTGGTATTGATAGCATCTGAGGCTGAAAGGGAATACATCGGTCTGAACAACGGTCTGCTCGACCAGTCCTGCATCGTGCTCGGCAAGAAAGACCACATGCTGATGCTCGACTGCGACAGCAATGAGTACCGCGTGATTCCCCGTAACCCCAAGATGAAAGATTTCGAATTCGGAGTATTCTTCAGCGGCCTCACCAGAAGTCTGATAAGCAGTGACTTCAACCTCAGGGTTCAGGAATGCAAAGTGGCAGCGTGGGACCTTCTGTCGTACGACGACCAGCCCATCAAGCCTTTCGACAAGACCTTCATGAGGGATGTGCCCCGCAATATATATGAGAAGCACAAAGACAAGCTTCCTCGCCGCTTCGCCAACCGTGCCGAGCACTATTTCAGCGAATACAAGCGCGTACGCCAGGCCGTTACGGCATGGGAGTCCGGCAATATCGAATGGCTGGGCCAGCTGAGCTTCGAGAGCTGCGAGAGTTCTATCCATAACTGGGAGTGCGGCAGCCCCGAGCTCATCAGCATCTACCGTGCTATGCGCAATACCGACGGCATCTACGGCGGACGTTTTTCAGGTGCAGGCTTCAAGGGCGCCTGCATCGCGCTTGTTGATCCCTCTAAAGAAGATGCCATCCGCGAGAGCATCACCAGCCAGTATCTCGCCGAGTTCCCGCAGTACAAGGATACATTTGAAGTTCATTTCGTAAAGAGCGCTGACGGCGCCGGTTTCGTAGAAGATTAATATGAAAAACGTTGTTCTGGCTGCCGGGTACGCCACCAGGATGTATCCGCTTACTGAGAATTTTCCCAAGCCCCTTCTGCCTGTGGGTTCAAGCACTATCCTTGACAAGATGCTGGAAGATGTGGATGCTCTGGAAGACATCGACGAGCACATAATCGTGACCAACCACCGCTTCATCGGCATTTTCGAGGACTGGCGGCTTGATGCTGTAAAGAGGTACGCCAAACCCATACGTCTGATCGACGACGGTTCTACTTCCAACGACAACCGTATCGGTGCCGTGGGTGATCTTGTCGCCGCTATCCGCAAGTTCGACATCAGGGACGACATCCTCGTAGCCGCCGCCGACAATCTTCTGGATTTCTCACTGGCTTCGCTGGTGGAATTCTTCAAGGAGAAGGGCACGGCCGTGATATTCTATTACGACGAGATGGACGATACTCGCCTTCATCGCTGCGGAGTAATCTGCATGGACGAGGACGGCCGCGTCACCGATATGGAAGAGAAGCCCGCCGAGCCGAAGAGCCATCACGTGACTCCTCCTTTCTATATCTATGGCGCCAAGGACCTCCCTCTGATCCTCGATGCTATAGAAAACGGTTGCCAGTGGGACGCTCCCGGCAATCTCGCAGGCTACATCTCGCGCGTATCAGTGCTCCACGCCATGAAGATGCCCGGCAAACGCCTCGACATCGGCAGCCTCGAAGGCTATCGTGCCATCAGCGGACAGAAGTAGAACAGACACATCTGGCCCCAGCGCGCAAGGTCTGCTAAAATGCCGCAGACCTTGCGCACCTGAAGTGATACTTGATGCACGGGAATGCCCCGGGCCAAGGTTGTCCTGACAGAAGTTCTTGTATATATCCTGAACGCGCGATTCTGGATACTGCCGCAATTGCGCAACAATGGCGTCGTGTACAGGATCGTTCTGGCAGGATGTCAGCAGAACGACCGCCATAGCAAATAAACCAATCCTGATTCGCATTCCTAAGTATATTATTTTCTCAAATTTACGCTCAATTCACTATCTTTACAAGACAAATGAAGAGATTCTGTTTTTGGGTAATCCGGGCAGCAGCCGTCCTGACTGCTTGTGCCGCATTTTCGTGCGGCGAGAAGCCCGAGCCGGAGCCGGAGCCCCAACCCGGAGACGACATGCTGTATGTAGGTGGTGACATTTCGATGCTCAAGAGATATATAGATTCTTCCACCTATTATTACGATGAGAACGGCAACCAAATCCAAAATGTGCTTGAGTACATGAAGAGCGAAGCCGTGGGATGGAACGCCCAGCGGGTCAGAATCTTCGTCAATCCATGCCAGAAGAATCCCGACGGCGTAACTGACTTGCAGGTATGCCAGGATCTTGAATATGTAATTGACCTTTGCAGGCAAATCAAGAAACAAGGTTTCGCTCTGATGCTCGACTTCCATTACAGCGACACCTGGGCCGACCCTGCCAACCAGTGGATTCCGAAGGAATGGGCATCTGCTGACGACAATCAGCTTTGCAAGTTGGTTTATGATTACACTAGTGAAGTCCTTTCAATGCTGTCCATCCGTGACTGCACCCCCGACTTTATTCAGGTAGGCAATGAGGTCTCTTATGGAATGCTCTGGAGCGCATCGGTCGACCGGAATTCCACAATTAACAGATGCTTCATTTCAAATGGAACAGACGAAAACTGGCAGAGATTCTTCAAATTGCTGAATTCTGCAATCGAAGCATGTCGTATTTGTTGTCCTGAGGCGAAGGTAGTAATCCACACGGAGCGCTCCGGATATCCGGATGAGACAAGCCATATCTACCAGGCTCTTTCCGCAGTGGACTACGACATAATAGGCCTCTCCTACTATCCTTTCTGGCACAATTCACTCAACGTGCTGGCACAGACCCTCAACGCGCTGGCCAACACCTTACCGGACAAGAAGGTACAGATAGTCGAAACAGCCTATTACTACCAGTGGCAGCCGAAGGTGGGAAGCGGCATAGACTACGACTTTTCATCCAGATGGCCCGTTTCACCCGAAGGCCAGGCCGCCTATGCTAAAGACCTCATTGCCGAGCTGAAAAAGCATCCGAATGTAAACGGCCTGTACTGGTGGTTCCCCGAGGAGAACGGCAACGGGCCCGGCAACGTAGTGTCGTCTTACTGGGTGAACCGCGGGCTATGGGACAACACTACGCACAAGCCCCTGCCTGCCCTGTATGTCCTTAAGGATTTTCTGAAACAAGAATAGCCAGAACTATATGACCGGCCGATATAAAGTAATCACCCTGTGCGGCAGCACGCGATTCAAGGACCAGTTCTATGAGACGCAGAAGCGTCTGACTCTCGAAGGTAACATAGTTATAAGCGTAGGCCTCTTCGGCCACTCCGGCGACGCGGAAGTCTGGACGGAGGGCACCAAGGAGATGCTTGACGACATGCACAAGCGCAAGATCGACATGGCCGATGCCATCTTCGTCATCAATGTCGGGGGCTACATCGGCTCCAGCACCCGCTCCGAGATAGAATACGCCACCGCCACCGGAAAAGAAGTCATGTATCTGGAAGAGCCCGGAAGGGCGGCTGACCTCACAGCAGCCGAAAGTCGCGTGGCTGAGCAGAGCGCACGGCTCAGGGAAGTAGCCAAGGCTCTCAGGAAGGCCAAGGAAGGGCTTGAGGCTCTTGAAGCCCAGAAGGCCAATATCGCCAGGCTGGAAGAATACCTCGCCACAGACTGGAAGGCTGACTACGAAGCCGACGAAAAAGGCGAGATCAGCAAGACTGTGGCCCGCGACGTACTGGGCCAGGACACCCTGTACAATCTTCTCGAAGAAATAAGCGAATTCTACGACAATCAATCACAGCAATGAAAACGATAAAAGCCATCTTCCTGACAGCGATGCTCTGCGTATCTTACGCCGCAGCCGCTCAAGCTACCGATCAACTGTTCGACAAGGGCTGGACCTTCACCCAGAACGGCCAGTCAGTGAATGTAGACCTGCCACACGACTGGGACATCTACACAGCTCCCCTGCCCAAGACGGGCGCCACAGGCACGGGTGGCGGCTGGTACGCCGGCGGCAAAGGAGAGTACCGCAAGGTCTTCAAGACTCCGGAGGGAGAAAAAGTAAAACTCCACTTCGACGGTGTCTACCAGAAAGCCGAAGTCTTCATCAACGGCCAGAAAGCCGGGCAGCACGCCTACGGCTACACTCCGTTCACGGTGGACATCACCCCCTTCCTCAAGGCTAAAGGCCAGGACAACGAAGTTGTCGTGAAGGTGGACAACAGCCAGCAGCCCAACTGCCGCTGGTATTCAGGCTCAGGAATATACCGTCACGTCAGGCTGCAGACCATGCGCGCCCTGCACATTGCAGAGAACGGCATATATATCACCACTCCGGAAGTCGATATGGAGCAGGCGATGGTGAGGGTTCAAGTCACCGTCGAGAACGAGTCTGCCATAGAAAAGAAAGCCACTGTGATTGTGGCCGGCATAGAGCGCAACGAGACTTTCGCTCCGGGTGAAAAAAAGACAGTGGAAGTCATCTTCTACGTCGACAGACCCAAACTCTGGTCGCTCGGCAATCCGCATCTCTACTATAGCAGCATATCTCTGAAAGACCTCACAAATTATTCTTACACCACCATCATCGAAAAGTTCGGCATACGTTCCGTCTCGTTCGATGCTGCAAAGGGCTTCTTGCTCAACGGCCAGCCGATCGACATCAACGGCGCCTGCATCCACAGCGATGACGGAGTGCTCGGCGCCATGGCCTTCGATGCCGCCGAAATCCGCAAGGTGCAGCTGATGAAAGATGCAGGTTTCAACCTCATCCGCACCAGCCACAATCCTCCTTCAAGGGCCCTGATCCAGGCCTGCGACTCACTTGGAATGCTGGTTATCGACGAGGCCTTCGACGGATGGCGCACAGCCAAGAACCCCTTCGACTATTCAACCCTCATCGACTCGTGCGGAAAAGCAGATATCCAGGCGATGGTGCTGCGCGACCGCAACAGCCCGTCAGTAATTGCGTGGAGCCTTGGCAACGAAGTTATAGAGCGCAACGAGCTGTCGGTTGTGGCTACTGCCAGGATGCTGAAAAAAGCCGTTCTGGAAGTTGATGACAGCCGCCCCGTCACCGAAGCTCTCTGCGCATGGCCCGGTGAGGTATGGGAGAACTTCGACCCGCACGCCGAGGTCCTGGACGTAGTCGGCTACAACTATATGCTCCACAAGCACGCCACTGACCATGAGCGCGCCCCCGAGCGTGTCATCTGGCAGACCGAAAGCTACCCGCGCAGCGCCTTCCGCAACTGGAAGACCGTCACTTCGTATCCCTACATAGTCGGAGACATCGTATGGACCGGTCTTGACTACCTCGGAGAGTCTGGCATCGGACGGAACTACTATGAGGGCGAGACTGCCGGTGAGCACTATGTGCAGGGCGGCATCCCCGAGTGGCACGGAGCATACTGCGGCGACGTGGACATCACCGGCTGGCGCAAGCCCATCAGCCACTACCGCGACATGCTGTGGAACAACCGGGAATCTCTGTACATGGCAGTGCGGGAACCTGACGGATACCACGGCAAGATTAAGACGACGGCATGGAGCGTATGGCCCACCTGGGAGTCATGGACCTGGCCGGGCTGGGAAGGCAAGCCTGTAGATGTGGAAGTATACACCAAGGCAAAGGAGGTGAGCCTCTATCTGAACGACGAACTCATAGGCACTAAAGAAGTAAGTGAAGACACCGAATACAAGGCCGTCTTCTCTGTTCCCTACAAGGCAGGAACCCTCCGGGCAACGACTAACAGGGAGAAAGTGGAGCTTAAGACCGCAGGCTCGCCCGCAAGACTCAGGCTTCGTGCCGACAAGACCATTCTGACCCCTGACGGGCAGGACCTTTCATTCATCACCGTAGAAGTGCTGGACAGGGATGGCAATATCTGTCCCGAAGCAGCCATCTCATGCAATGTGGCAGTATCCGGATCCGGCCAGCTGCTGGCAGCCGCAAGTGCCGATCTGAAAGACCTGGAGCCCTACACCACACCGCATGTCACTACATGGAAGGGCCGCGCCCTGATAGTAGTCCGCAACAACGGCAAGCGAGGCAAAGCCGACCTCACCGTTACATCTTCTCTCCCTGCCGCCAAACTCACTCTGCAGACGAAGTAAAGACCGACTATGAAAAAACTGCTGTACCTTGTTGTCGGAGCGCTGTTCCTGATTGCCTCCGGATGCGCTGGGCGCGGAGCCGGTGAGGCAGATGTCCTGCCGGCCTGGGCGCTCGGCGGCTTCGTTCGCCCCGAGGGTGTCAATCCGGTCATAAGCCCCGATCCAGACATCAAGTTCTACTGCCCGATGAGGCAGGAGCCGGTGGGCTGGATGGAAAGCGACACCTTCAATCCCGGGGCTGTGGTGGCCGACGGCAGGATAGCGGTAATATTCCGTGCTGAGGACAACTCCGCCACCGGCATCGGCAAGCGCACTTCCCGGCTGGGGCTTGCATATTCTTCTGACGGCGTTAATATGGACATCCAGCCGGAGCCTGTGCTCTATCCTGCAGAGGACGGCTGGCAGGATATCGACTGGCCGGGCGGCTGCGAAGACCCGCGCATCGCCGTCACCGAAGACGGGCTGTACGTAATGATGTACACTTCGTGGAACCGCAAGGTGCCTCGTCTGAGTGTAGCTACCTCCCGAGACCTGGCGCACTGGACCAAGCACGGAACGGCTTTCGCCGACGCCTGGGACGGCCGCTTCGCCGAAACCCAGAGCAAATCGGGTTCTATCGTTACAACCCTCAAGAACGGACGGCAGGTGATAACGAAAGTTGGCGGGAAGTACCTCATGTACTGGGGAGAACACATGGTCAATCTGGCCGAATCTGAAGACCTCATACACTGGACACCGCAGATAGACGAAGAAGGTAAGCTCAAGGGCATCCTGTTCCCGAGGGAAGGCTTCTTCGACAGCGCCCTGACTGAGTGCGGCCCTCCGGCAATCCTCACAGACAAGGGCATCCTGCTGCTCTACAATGGCAAGAACCGCAAAGATGAGAAGGGAGACACCCGCTACCCCGGTGGAACCTACGCTGCGGGACAAGTCCTCTTCGACGCGGAGCATCCCGACCAGGTGCTGGAGCGCCTCGACACTCCTTTCTTCCGCCCCACCGAAGACTTTGAGAAGAGCGGCCAGTATGCCGACGGCACGGTCTTCATCGAGGGCCTTACTTTCTTCAAGGGACGCTGGTATCTGTATTACGGCTGCGCAGACTCATTCGTCGGCGTCGCCGTCTGCAAGCCGAAATAATTTTTTTTGCTATCTTGCTGAAAATCTATACACTCAACCTATATGAAAAAGCTAATCTCACTTCTGCTGTGCGCTACAGCTATATGCTCGTGCACGAACAAATATGAACAGCCCGAACTCGGAGCAAGGAGCGCCCAGATCATAACCAAGGGCGGATTGCAGTTCAAGGACCTCAACAAGAACGGCAAGCTCGACAAATATGAAGACTGGAGGCTCAGTCCGGAAAAACGCGCCGCTGACCTTCTGAACCAGATGACCATAGACGAAAAAGTCGGCTTCATGATCATCTCCCAGATCAACATGGGTCCTCAGGGGACAGCCGAGCTCAATGAGCGCGACCAGGTGACCAACCGCAACAACTTCACCGGCGAGGCCGCCGACGAGTCGATCAATGTGTCCGGCACCACCAAGGGCATCATGGAGAGGCATCTGCGCCATTTCATCCTCAGAGCTAATGCTCCCGCAAGGCTGATGGCAGAGTGGGCCAACAATGTGCAGGAAGTTGCCGAAGGCAGCCGTCTCGGCATTCCCGCGATCTTCGCTTCCAACCCGCGCAACCATGTCGCAGTTGACAATTCGCTAGGTCTCAATGTCGGCAACAGCTATTTCACACAGTGGCCCGGCACCCTCGGACTGGGCGCCACCAACGACCCTGAGCTCATTTATCAGTTCGCTAAGAGTGCAGCTGCCGAATGGGCTGCATGCGGCATCCGCAAAGGCTATATGTACCAGCTCGACCTCTCTACCGAACCCCGCTGGAGCCGTATTGAAGGTACCTTCGGCGAGGATGCCGACAGGGTGTCTGTCATAGCGACTCAGCTTGTTAAAGGCTTCCAGGGCGAAACTATGGGTCCTCAGTCAGTAGCTCTGACTATGAAACACTTCCCGGGCGGCGGTCCTGAGATGAAGGGTTGGGATTCTCACTACAGCTACGGCAAGAATCTGGTATATCCCGCCGGCAATTTCGACTATCATATCAAGCCCTTCCAGGCTGCCGTCGATGCTGGTGTATCGGGCATCATGCCTTACTACGCCCGTCCTCATGAGACCGCATTTGAAGAAGTGGGTTCTGCTTTCAACTATGGCCTGCTCACCGAGCTTCTCAGGGACAAGATGGGATTCAAGGGTCTCGTCAATTCCGATACCGGCCCAATCAACAACATGCCATGGGGCGTCGAGGACCTGACTTATCAGGAGAGATATGCCAAGGCTGTCGCTGCCGGCACCGACCTGTTCTCCGGCGGAGCTGACATCAAGAATCTCAAGGCCACATACGATGCCGGCATGATCACCGAAGAGCAGATCAATACTGCCGTGACCAGGCTGCTCATCGAGAAATTCGAGCTCGGCCTTTTCGAGAACCCTTACGTCGATCCCGACAAGGCTGAAGCAACTGCCAACTGCGAGGAGTTCCGCAACATGGCTGAGACTGCGTTCCGCAAGTCTATCGTGCTGATGCGCAATGACGCTTCCATGCTGCCTCTGAAGAAGGGTGTCAAGCTGTATGTGGAACGCGTCGATGCTTCCGGTGCTCATGCTCCGGTAACTGTACCTGAGAACAAGTGGGATGTAACCTTTGTCGACTCTCCGGCCAAGGCTGACGCTGTGGTATTCTGGGTATTCCCGGGCATGGCAGGACGCGGCGGCGGATTCCTCGGTGGCGCTTCCGGCGACGTTGCCATCAGCAACCTGCTTTCCGGCAACAACATCGATGTCCGCTACATCAACAATATAGCCAGCCGCAAGCCTGTCTGCGTGGTTGTCAACTGCAGCCGTCCATGGGCTCTCAATGAGCTGAAGGGCAATGCGGCCACCACATGGATCGCCACCTTCGGAACTACCCTTCCGGCCCTTATGGA